>DATKKX010000297.1:0-6138 GCA_035542775.1 Phycisphaerae bacterium
GCCGTGTGAGATTGCCGGCTCTTCCGCTTACGTCCTCACAGTGGGATCAACAGTTGGTGCGAGTAATTCATGATACATCACATCTGGAGGACCTTCAAATGGATGCCGGCATTGTCAGGCGACTGGGTAAATCGTGTTTTCAGATCCTGGGGGCACGGGCTGCACTGGTAGTGATTCTCTTGGCCATTCCTGGGGCTGCCTGGGGGACCATTTACGTTGATGCGACCAACGGCAGCGACACGCTACATACTGGCACAGGATGGGACGATGCGTTTCAGACGCTCCAGCACGCCATCGATTTGTATTTGAGCGGGGAGCCGATCCGGGCAGATCTGAAATCAGTGAATCGAAGTCGATGACAAAGTACCGGGCCATCGCCCGGACCTGCTCGAAACGCTCGCGGGCCTGTGCTTCGGCCGCCCGGGCGGCGTCGCGCTGGGCCACGGCCTGACGCCAATAGCTGATCGATGCCACCAGCGCCGCCGAGATCACCACCAGCATGGCCGCGACGCCGAGCAGCGCGATGCGATGTCGGCGAATCGTCCGGCTCAGGACATACCACGTGCTGTCCCGCCGCGCCTGGATCGGCTCTCCGTTCAAATACAGATCGATATCGCGGGCCAGATCGCCGGCCGTCTGATAGCGATGCTCCCGCTCCTTCGCCAGCGCCTTCAGCACGATTGTTTCCACGTCCTCATCGATCACCAACGGCGTGGAGAGCCTCTGCCCTGCAGCCTCGGTCCCGGGCTTCACCGCGGCGCGGGAAGGCCGCTCCGGCGGAGTCTCCGCGATGTGCTGTAGCGAGCGGACGATATCCGTCTCGATCGGATACGGATAGCAGCCCGTCAGCAACTCGTAGAGAATCACGCCCAGGGCATACACATCGCTGCGGACATCGACCGCGTCCGGCAGGCCCCGCGCCTGCTCCGGCGACATGTACGGCAGCGTGCCCGCCACGCAGTCTGCCGAGGTCACCAGCGTGGCCTCGCGCTGTTCGACGGTCCGCGCCAGGCCGAAATCGAGGATGTGCGGCTCACCCCCCTCATCAACCAGAATGTTCGATGGCTTCAGGTCGCGGTGGATCACGCCTCGCTGGTGCGCATGGTTCACCGCTTTCGCCACCGCTGCCAGCACTCGCAACTTGTCCTTGACAGCCGGTGCCCGATCCAGCACGTAGCGATGCAGAGGCACGCCGCGAATATAGTCCATCGCGAAGAACTGCCGGCCATCGCGCGTCCGGCCGGAATCGAAAACTGTGACGATGTGCGGGTGCCGCAAAGTCGCCGCCAACTCGATCTCCCGCTCAAACCGGCGGCGGGCCGCCTCCGACGCGTAGAGCCCCTCCCGCAGCACTTTCAACGCCACCTCGCGCTTCGTGCCCTGCTGCAGGGCACGGAAAACGATGCCCTGCCCGCCGCGCCGGATCTCGGACAGCACTTCGTAGCCGGGAAGGTCCCAGTGCCCCGGCAGCGTCTCGCGAGGCACCGTCAGCGCCTCACGCAGCATCCCGCTTGCGGCCCGCAACTTCTCGACCCAGGCGTCGTGCTCCGCGCCCAGCTTTTCGGTACGCTCGGTGCACGCCGCGCACGCCTCCAGGTGAGCGCGGACGACAGCCGCCTCGGCGTCGCTGAGTTCGCGGGCGTGCCAGGCCGCCAATTGCGTGTCCGTCAGACATGCGGTCGAATGCGTATCAGTCGAGGCCATCGACCAGCTCTTTCATCCGGGCAGCCACCCGCTCCGTCAGGCGCCACTTGATGGTGTAGAGGTTGTTCGGCTGCAGGCCCAGGGCAGCGCTGACCTCCTCGACGGACTTCTGTTCCATCACCAGTTGCCAGAAGGCCTGAAAAGTCCGTTCCTCCACTTCCCCGGAAATCTCGCGCAGACAATGGGCCAGGTGCTCCTCCATCCAGATCTGCTCGAAGGCCTCATCCGGCGAAGGGCCGCCGTCCGGCTGGGCGCTGAGATAACCGGTCCCCGCGGGCCACTCGTGGCGATCGCGAAGCAGATCACGAATGCGATTATTGACCAGCGTGCGAAGCCAACCCTTGAACCGCCCACGGGCCGGGTCGTAGCGGAAGTCTGAAATGTGGTCGAGCACTGCGACCATGCAGTGCTGCACGACATCCTCGACATCCTCTTCGCCCAGCCCCCAACGGCGCGCAAAACGCCGCAGCATGGGGCGATAAATCGCGTCGAACGTCCGCCAGGCGTTGGCGTCGGAGCGATCGGCAAGGCGGTACAAGAGGCTGGGACGTGTCGTGTCCATTGGCCGCGGCTCTCACTGCAGCCGCGATTCTACCCCTTCTTCATCGACTAGGCACGTCAAACCTGCCTCGCCACGGACCGCACACGGCGACTGCTCCAGTCCCTGTACGCACCAGACCAGGAATTCGCACACGAGCCGCGATAACTGAACGCGGTATTTCCCCGGTGAAGGTGGACTGGACGCTCGTACGGGCAATTGGCCCCTTCCTGCTGGTGATTCGCTACCGTGCATGTTAAATTTATCCCCACCGCGACCACTAATCCGCAAGCCGCAGGCCCGCGGGCGGGTTGGTCGCTTCGTTGCTCTTCAACATGCAGGGATACCTGGTCATGCGACACATTCTCAGCAACATCGCCCCCGGCCTCTGTGCGATCACAGTCATACTCGCGGCCGGCTACGCCCAGGCAACACCGCCTGACCAGATCGGCCGACACGACTACAACGGCGACTACACCGGCGAATACCTGGACCGGATTGCGTTTCCCATCGGCGGCATTGGCGCCGGAATGGTCTGCCTGGAAGGGACCGGCGCGATCTCCCACGTCTCCGTTCGCCACCGGATGCAGTTCTTCAACGAGCCCTGCTCCTTCGCGGCGATCTGCGTCCGGCGATCGGGCGGCAATACCGCGAGGATACTGGAAGGACCCGTCCCGCGATGGAAGGTCTTCGGCGGGGCCGACTCCGGCAACGGCTCTGCCAACAAGACCTACGGCCTGCCTCGATTCCAGGAGGCGACGTTCCTGGCACACTTCCCGTTCGCCTCGGTGACTCTGCACGATCCGGATATCCCGCTGGAAGTGGAACTGACCGGCTGGAGCCCGTTCCTGCCCGGACAGGCCGACGACTCCAGCCTGCCGGTCGGGGCGTTGGAATACCGCTTCAAAAACACCGGGGCGGCGACGGTCGAGGCGGTCTTCTCGTACAACACCAAGAACTTCATGGCCGAGGGCGGCAGCGAAGACGCCATCCTGCCCACCAACCACGGCTTCATCCTCTGGCAGGCCGGCGTCAAGAAGCATCCCGAGTATGAAGGCGGCTTCGCCGTGTTCGTCGCCGACGACACCGCCGTCGTGGATCACTGCTGGTTCAAGGGCGGCTGGTGGGACGCGGTCACGCTGGCCTGGCGGAACGTGCAGAAAGGAAAGCTGACCGCCAACCCCGCGCAGCCCAATAGCTGCCCAGGTGCATCCTTGTCTGTGCCGCTGGAATTGGCCCCGGGGCAGGAACGGACCATCAGCGTGATGCTCGCCTGGTACGTTCCAGAGACGACACTCCGCCTGGGGCGCGATCCGGCTGGTCCGGCGTTTGGGCCCGCCGGGCCTTCGCACGGCACCGGCCCGCAGCAGCAGGAAGTGACCGGCTTCATCGGCCAAGGTCTGGTCAACACCTTCGATGCATCCGGCGACGGAGCGATCGGCACGCTCACTTCGCCGCAGTTCGAGCTGACCCAGCCCTACATCCAGTTCCTCATCGGCGGTGGCAATCACCCCGACACGACATGCGTCCAGTTGCTCGTGGGCGACAAGGTGGTCCAGACGGCCACCGGCAAGAACGATGAACGCTTGCGGTGGAAAACTTGGGATGTCTCCTCCTGGAAGGGCCAGCGTGCCCGGATCCGCATCCTCGATCAGGAAGGCGGAGCGTGGGGGCACATCAATGTCGATCAGATCGTGCTGACCAAGCGGCGCTGGCCCAACGCCGCCGAGCTGATGCGCAACAAGGCCGATTGGGGCAACACCGTCACGGTCTTGAACGACTTCGAAGGCCCCGATTGGGGCGGATGGGTGGCCGAAGGTCCGGCTCCGCCGCCGACGACCAAGCCCGGAACTCCGGAACATCACGTGCCCTGGTACGCCGGCCGGTTCAAGAGCATCGACGAGGTCGCCGCCTACTGGCGCGAGAACTACGACCGCCTCCGCCGCGAGTCGGTGCTGTTCCGCGACGCGTTCTACGACACCACCCTGCCGCCCGAGGTCGTCGAGGCGGTTGCGGCCAATCTGACGATCCTGAAGTCACCGACCGTGCTGCGTCAGACCGACGGCCGTCTCTGGTGCTTCGAGGGATGCAGCGACAACGAAGGCTGCTGCCACGGCTCGTGCACGCACGTGTGGAACTACGCCCAGGCGGTCTGCCACCTCTTCCCCGACCTGGAGCGATCGCTCCGCGAGACCGAGTTCCGCGATTGCCAGGACGAGCGTGGGCACCAGACCTTCCGGGCCTGCCTGCCGATCCGGCCCCCCGCCCACAACTTCCACGCTGCCTCCGACGGCCAGCTCGGCGGGATCATGAAGGTCTACCGCGAATGGCGCATCTCCGGCGACGGCGAGTGGCTCCGGGCGATGTGGCCGCAGGTCCGGCAGAGCCTCGATTACTGCATAAAGACCTGGGATCCCCGGCAGCACGGCGTCCTGGAAGAGCCGCACCACAACACCTACGACATCGAGTACTGGGGGCCGGACGGCCATTGCTCCAGCTTCTATCTCGGGGCGCTGACCGCGGCGATCGAGATGGGCTCGTTTCTCGGCGAAGATACGGCCGCCTATCGCACGCTGCTCGATCGCGGGCGGGAGTTCCTCGAAGGCAAGCTCCACAACGGCGAGTACTTCTTCCAGATCGTCCAGACTGACGGGCTGACCGCGAAATACAGGGCCCTGGACGAATCGGCCAACGGGCCGGGCTACGACCAGACCATCGCCACGCTGAACAAGCAGGGGCCGAAGTACCAATACGGCACCGGCTGCCTGTCCGACGGCGTGCTCGGCTTCTGGATGGCCCGTGCCTGCGGCCTGGACCGGGAGATCGTCGACACGGCCAAGGTGCGGAGCAACCTGTCGGCGATACATCGTCATAACCTGCGCAGCGACCTCTCCGACCACGCCAATCCGCAGCGGCCCTCATATGCCGTCGGCCACGAAGGCGGACTGCTGTTGTGCACGTGGCCTCGCGGCGGTGCCCCCGCTCTGCCGTTCGTGTACAGCGACGAGGTCTGGACCGGCATCGAATACCACGTCGCCTCGCACCTGATGATGGAAGGAATGGTCCCGCAGGGGCTGGAGATCGTCCGCATCTGCCGTGACCGCTACAACGGCCGGGTCCGCAACCCGTTCGACGAGTACGAGTGCGGGCACTGGTACGCCCGGGCCTTGTCGAGCTACGCCCTGCTTCAGGGCCTGACCGGTGCCCGATACGATGCCGTCGAGAAGACGCTGTACATCGACTCGCGGGTCGGGGACAGCTTCCGCAGCTTCCTGTCGACGGCCACGGGCTACGGCACCGTAGGCCTGGTACGCGGCCGGCCGTTCCTCGACGTGAAGCACGGCCGGATCGAGGTGGTCAAAGTGATCGTCTCCGGCCGCCCAACCAAGTTGAAGATGACCGATTAGACAGTCCTGAGTCCTGTGTGCGGAGTGCTGAGTCCTGTGTGCGGAGTGCGGAACGCTGTGTGCCACTGCTCTGTGAGCAGTGCGTTCCCGTGTGCCACCCGCTGAAGTGTGGCACCGGCTAATCCTACAACGCTACCACGCCAAAGAGGCCGCTTCCAGCGGCTTTTCCGGAAGGGCTTCAGGCCAGCCGTTTTACGGCTGGTTAACGCCGACCAAGCCCTCCTTACTCGCGGATTGCGGGGCAGCCTGTTTCAACAGGCTTCTCCCGCCGCCTTCAGGCCTTGTTGCGACCGGCTCTCAGATCGTCTTAGCGTTATAGTACTCATAGCCGGTGGCCTGAAAACAAATCGGCGCAGCCCCATGCCCCCGGCTTTGTGCGGCCATGCTTCAGGACCGTGCAACAACCGATGTTGGATCAAAACGGAAAGGAGCATCTCGTGAACACCAATCAGTTCGCGTTCTGTCGTCGCCTGTTGCAGGCGGTGATCA
>DATKKX010000298.1:0-3773 GCA_035542775.1 Phycisphaerae bacterium
GCAACCCGCCGGCGTCTCCACCACGGTGCAACTGCCGTCCGGCCGGCAGCATGCGCCGCTGGCCGCACGGGGACCGATATCCGTCACCAGGGGCACGTCCACGCCGGTCGAGCTGCCGATTTCCGGCGTCAACGACGCCATCGGCACGCCCGCCGGTGATAAAAGCTCCGATGCGGAATCCGCCAACAGCGAGATCGTCGTGATAAGCACCAGAACGGTCGCCGTCGCGGCGAGCACGGGCAGACGGTGAGCGCACATCATCGTTGTGTCCCTCTTTGCAGGCAATTGACAGGGATACCTGCCGGCCTCGGATTTGCCACGCCCTCATGCGCTGGGCATGAGCCGGCGTTCGTTCGATCCTCGGGAGACAAGCGAGTCCCTTCCCTTCCTTACGTCGTCCTCGGTAATTCACTCGTGGCGCTGCCCCCTCCCCGCGTGCAACGCGCGATTGGGACTGCGCGCCATCTATCGGCCCCGGCCTCCTGGTAGGAACCGACCACAGGCGGCAAGACCCGGAGCCGACCCGGCTATTGTACCAGAAACAACCGCCCGAATCACGCACCGGGCCAGACCCGGTCATCCTGAAAAAACGGTCGCCACGGACGCTCCCCAGGCGGCTGGGAACCTCGCGGGGCCCACCCGGGTGCGTTCCCCACGGTCGCATCCAGAAGAACGTCATGCGACGCGGAGACATTCGTGCCAAATCGAGAAACACGGCCGGATCTGTCCGTGATTCGTTGCCCGCAATTCTCTTTGCCCATCGAGGTGCAGCGGCTACAATGAAGCCGGCCGGTACGGCTGCTTTACAAGCGGCAGTCGCGACAGCGTCCGTTCTCTGAAGGTTGCATTGTCGCCGAGGAAACCAACGGGCTCCTCCACGAGAGGGGCCGGAGGATCCGACATGAAACCGCAGGAACTTGCCCGTTGGATTCGGGATGAGCATGAGGTTGTCAGGGGGCTCTCCGAGCGCCTGCAGGAGAAGGTGGCCATCGTCCCGCAGGCCAATCAGCAGAGGTGGATTCAGGATCTGCGCGAGGCTTTCGACCACCTGCGGGCTCACCTCATCAAGCACTTCGCTCTGGAGGAGCAGGACGGCTATATGGTCTCGGTCGTCCATCGGCGGCCTTCCCTGGCCCGCGAGGTGGACCGGCTGGCCCATGAGCACGGCGAGATCGTCCGCCTGCTGGAGGGTATCCATCGCGCTGCCCATGAATTGATGCCGGACGATCGCCTGCTGATCCGCGATTGCTGTCGACGGATCCAGAACTTTCTGCAATACTGGGAGCGTCACGAGTCGGACGAGAACTTCCTCGTCATGACCGCCTTCACGGAAGACATCGGCGGAAACGACTGACCATGCTGGACAATCTCGGCTTTGCAGTAGTCAACTTCGCCGCGATCTTCTTCGTCGTCGACCCGTTCGCCGTCATCCCGCTGTTTCTCTCCATCACCTCTGGCGACGATGACGCCAAGAAGAGCCACACCGCCCTGAAGGCCGCCATCGTCACCACCGTCACGCTGCTGGCCTTCGCCGCGACCGGCTCGCTGATCTTCCGGCTGTTCGGCATCACCCTGGGGGCCTTTCGCATCGCCGGCGGCATCCTGCTGTTCCTGCTGGCCTTGGACATGGTTCGGGCTCAACACTCCCGCGTCCGCGTCAGCCCCGAGGAGCAGACCGAGGGCGTCGAGAAAGAGGACGTGGCCATCATCCCGCTGGGCATCCCCATGCTGGCCGGGCCCGGCTCCATCGCCATCGTGATCGTGCTGATGAGCCACGCCCGCTCGTCGCCGGTGCAGATGGGCATTGTCCTGGGCTGCGTCCTGCTCACCGGCGTGCTCACGTTTCTTATCCTCCGCGCGGCGACGGTGCTGGAGCGCACGCTTCACCAGACCGGTCTGAACATCCTGAACCGCGTGATGGGCCTGCTGCTGGCGGCGGTGGCCGTGCAATTCGTGGTCAACGGCGTGGCCGAAGTCCTGCCGCAAATCATGAAGGCGCTAGGCTGAAGCGAACGCAAACCCGCCCATTCGTGAAGCTTGCCCTTGTTGCGCCCTGGCCCGTCCACTCTTGCATTTTCGGAGGCGATCACGGTACAATGACGTCTGGTCCGCTCGCCTCACAAATCCGCGGTCTGCCTAGACCGCAGTCCCGGGCAGAAGAGGGAATCCCATGCGGTCCACGCAAGTTGCCCTTCGTCTGGCGATCGTTCTGGTCATCTGCTACGCCACCATCGCCTCCGCCAGCGACATCGGCGAGGAGATCGCCGGCCGGGTCAACCCTGCCAGCTACCGGCATTATCTCGACGACCTCTTATATACACACGACGGCGACAATCGCGACGCGCTCAGCGGACCGGAACACCAATTGGCCCGGGACAACATCGTGGCGGCGTTCGAAAGCTTCGGACTGCCGATCGAGATGGAGAGCTTCACGTACCAGGACACGACCTGCTACAACGTCGTCGCCACGCAAGTCGGTACGGTGCATCCCGACGCCTACTTCGTCATCGGGGCCCATTACGACTCCTGCCTCAATCCCGGAGCGGACGACAACGCATCTGGTGTGGCTGCCATGCTGGAGATCGCCCGGATCTTCGCCACGTATGAAAGCGAGTACACCATCAAGTACATCGCCTTCGACACGGAGGAATACTGGCTGATCGGCAGCAGCGCCTACGTGGAAGCCCACGTATTCGACAATATCCGCGGCATGATCTCCGTCGACATGATCGCCCACGACCTCGGCGGTTATTCCGCCGAGCTCTGGGCGAAAGAAGCGTGTACTCCGATCATGACCGATGTGATAAATGCGGTCATCGAGTATGGCGAGGGGCTGACTGCTGCAATCTCGACCGAGTACACCGATCGCGGCGATCACGGGCCGTTCCAGGACGTCGGTTTTCAGGCGTGCATGCTGATCGAATCCGCTCCCGACAGCAATCCTTGTTATCACCAGGCATGTGATTCTGTCGACACGCCGAATTACATCAGCTATCCGTTTGCCCTGAGCATGACCCGCAGCGTGGCGGGCTACCTTGCCGACCACGCCCGTGTCCTGCATCCCATCGATTGCGCCACCGGCCAGGGCTGCGAGATGGGCATCGACGGCGACGAGGACTGCAACGGCAATGGCTTGTGGGACTACTGCGACCTCCGCTGCGGCACCAGCGAGGACCTCAACGCCGACGGCATCCCCGACGAGTGTGAGCAGCACGAGACCTGGTACGTGGACACAGCCAATTGCCCCGGCCCCGGCTCGGGTACACAGGCCGATCCTTTCTGCCTGATCCAGGACGGCATCGACGCCGCGAGCAACGATCCGAGCCTGGTCGTCGAGATCATCGTCGCGGACGGCGTTTACACCGGCACCGGCAATAAGGACCTCGACTTCGGTGGAAAGCCCGTCACCGTCCGAAGCGCCTCCGGGGCGGCGAATTGCGTCATCGACTGCCAAGGTGCCGGGCGGGGCTTCTATTTCCACAGCCAGGAAAGCCTGGCCGCTCGCGTGGACGGATTCACCATCACAGGTGCGAGCACCGGCGGCATCTACTGTCAGAACAGCAGCCCCACGATCGTCAATTGCACGGTCCGGGATAACCCGGGTGACGCCATTTACTGTACCGCGAATCAGCAGGGTGCATCCTGCGGGCCGGTGATCCGCAATTGCCTTATCACGGGGAACACAGGGGATGGTATCGCCAGCTGGGCCCCCACTTTTCCCACGTTGTGCAATCCGACCGTCAGCGTCTGCACGATCTCCGACAACACTCGCA
>DATKKX010000299.1:0-12390 GCA_035542775.1 Phycisphaerae bacterium
CAGCGTCAGGTAGGTTACCGCGGACATCATTGAGTGGCCGCTGGGAAAGCTGGTGGTCATGATCTTGGAGCCGTAGGGGACGAGGTCCGGGCGCGGGCGGTCGAAGCTTTCCTTGAGCACGAGGCTGAGCAGCATCCCGCCGGTTATGGCGGCCAGGACAAATAACGTCGCCCGGCGTTTTCCGTCGAGCCACAGGTAGCCCGCGACCGCCATCGTCAGGAACGTGAGCAGCACGATGCCGCCGAGCGCGGTGAGGTCGCGGCCGACCTCCTCGATCCAGTCCGGTCCGCGCGGATCGGCCGGGTCAGCCGGATTGCGCATCGCCAGAAGAACCCGCTCGTCGAACGACGCGGTTTCGCCCTCCATGACTTCGTCCGCCAGCTCGGCGAATCCCCAGACGCCGGCAGCGATCAAGACGATGACTACAAGCGTGGCGAATTCATGGCGGCCGAGCCACGAGATTGGATCGTGTCTTTGCTGAGGACGTGAAGGGTGCTCGCCCACGGTTGGTGGTCCTGCCGGGTCTTCTCAATCTTCTCCGAGTTCAGCAACGCTAAGAACTCTTTGAAGTCTGGCGGTAGCGGCGTCTCCATAGGCCATCCGTCGAAGATATTCCAGGGCCCGCATCCGCTCCTCCGGCGTCTTGTCAGCCCAGTACGCGCCTTCGTCGTCCTGCTCATCCAGGGAAACGACGGAGAAGGCCGAGCGGTCGAGTCGGTACCCGTCGCGTGCGTCTGTCATCGGGCACCAATGGGATTATACCACGGGTAACGCCTGTCACGCCTTGACGGCCGGTTTTGTTTTTACGGGGCTCAATTGGATGGTCACGTGGACGACGCCGCTCTCGGCCTGGGTCGAAACGGTGCAGCCGGAGTGGTGGAAGACGTTCAGCATGGGCAGGTTCTCGGTCAGCACCTCGGCATGGAAAACGTCGATGCTCCGCTCGCGGCCGATGTCCACCAGCTTGCGGAAGAGAATCGAGCCGAGCCCTTTGTTCTGCCAGTCGTCGCGGACGCTGAAGGCCACCTCGGCGGTGTTGGTGCCCTGGTCGTGGATGTAGCAGCCGAGGGCGACGACGTCCTCCTCGCCGGGCTGGCCCACCACGCCGATCAGGGTCATTTCCTGATCGTAATCCACGTTGCAGAACACCTGCAGGCGGGCGTGCGGGAACGACTTCATCGGTCCGTGGAAGCGCAGATACCGCGTCCGCTCGCTGAAGGAGTAGAACATGTCCTTCATCATGGGCTCGTCCTCGGGTCGGATCGGGCGGATGAAGACGGTCCGGCTGTCCTTCAGCGTGACGTTCCATTCATATTGCGAAGGATACGGCGCGTTGGTGGGCGGCAGAATCTGATTGGGGTACACGATCCGCCGCTGCTTGGCCTTGTGCAGAAGCTCCGAGCGGAAGTCCGGATGGGCGACATTGAGCAGGGCCATGGCTCGCTCGCGGAGATTCCGGCCGTGCAGATAGGCGACGCCGTATTCGGTCACGACGTAGTGGGTGTCGCCGCGGGTAGTCGTTACGCCGGCGCCCTCCGCCAAGGTGGAAACAAGGCGAGAGCGAATTCCGTCCTTGGTCTCGGCCGTGCTGGGCATGGCGATGATGGGCTTGCCGTTCTTGGCCAGAGCGGCGCCGCGGATAAAGTCGGCGTGTCCGCCGACTCCGCTGTAGAACCAGGTTCCGATCGAGTCGGCCACGACCTGGCCGGTGAGGTCGACCTCAATACCGGCGTTGATCGCGATCATGTTGTCATGACGGCAGATGATCCGCGGATCGTTGGTGTATTGCGACGGCCGCATCTCGATCTCGGGATTGTCGTTCAACCACTCAAAGAACGCCTGCGAACCCGCCGCAAAGCTGGCCACGATCTTGCCGGGGTGCAACGTCTTGCGCCGCCCGGTGATCACGCCGGCATCAACCAGGCTCATCACGCTATCGGAGAACATCTCGGTATGGATGCCGAGGTCGTTCTTGTTGACCAGGAGGGAGAGCACCGCATCGGGCACGCGGCCGATGCCCATCTGGATGGTCGCTCCATCGGGGACCAGTCGGGCGATGTGGTTGGCGATCCTCTCGGTAGTCTGGTCGGCATCCGTGACCACCGGCCATTCCAGGAGCGGCTCGTCGTGCTCGACGAAGTAGTCGATCTGATCGACGTGGAGAAAGCAGTCGCCGAGGGTTCGCGGCATATGACGGTTGACCTGGGCGATGACCACTTTGGCCACCTCCGCCGCGGTCTTGGTGATGTCCACGGATACGCCCAGGCTGCAAAAGCCGTGTTCGTCCGGGGGATTGACCATGATCAGGGCGACGTCGATGGGGATCCGCCGCGTTTGGAGCAGGTCGGAGACCTTTGATAGAAAGACGGGCGTGTAGTCCGCCCGGGCGTCGTTGACCGCATTGCGGAGGCTGTTGCCGATGAAGAAGGCGTTGGCGCGGAAGCTGCTCGAGTATTTGGGATCGGCGTAGGGCGCCACGCCCAGCGTCAGCACTTGGATCAGTTCGGTATCGCTGAGGTTGCCGCCGGCCTGCACCAGGGCTCGAACCAGTTCCTGAGGCTCACCGCAGGCGGAGCCCATGAATACGCGGTCGCCAGGCCGAACGTGCTTCATTGCGGCAGCGGGCGCTACCAACTTGTCCGCATACCGTTCCTGCCACTTCTGCGTCATGCGTCATGACTCCTTGATCGGAAAGGATGAAGTAGGAAAGATGAAGGATGGACACACGCGCTTGTCATGTTCCTTCAACTTGGCCTTCCAGTTCTCATCCTTCTGCCTTCAAAATGATCCGGGCGTCGGCGACGATCGCTCCTTGGCCCCGGGGATAAACGAATAGCGGATTGATGTCGAGCTCCATGATCGAGGCGTGCTCGGTGACGAGCTGCGACAGACGCAACAGACACTCCGACACGGCCGCCAGATCGGAAGGCGGCTCGCCGCGAACGCCTTCGAGCAGGCGATGCGAGCGAATGTCGCGAACCATTTCCCTGGCCACGCTCTCGCGGATGGGAGCGAGCCGGAAGGCCACGTCGCGCAACGCTTCAGTGTAAATGCCGCCCAGGCCGAACATGAGCAGCGGGCCGAACTTCGGATCGCGGGTCATGCCCAAGATGATTTCCTTGCCCTTGGCGAGCATCTTCTGCACCAACGTGCCCCAGATTTCCACGTCGTCGCCGAGATGTTTGCGAACGGCAGTGATCATGCCGTCGTACGCCTCCCGGACCTCGCCTTCGTTGGTCAGGTTCAGGACCACACCACCGACATCGGTCTTGTGCAGGATCTTGGGGCCGGAGATTTTCATGACCACCGGATAGCCCATTTTGTTTGCCGCCGCGACCGCATCGTTGGCGTTCTTGGCCAAGGCGAACGGGACCGTGGGGAAGCCGTAGTGCCGCATGGCCTCCAGCGCCGGCAACTCGACCAACTGGGTGCGGCCGGCTTTCAGTTCCCCCTCGAACAGCTTGGTGACGGCGTCCTGGTTGACATCGTATCTGTGGTAATCGCTGATCGGGCGGCGGACCCATTCCGCGAATTTCACCTTCGCCGTGAGGGCCCGCATGGCGTTCTCAGGGAAGATGAATGAGGGCACATTGTATTTCCTCAGGATCTCGACGGCGGGAGCGACATCAACGAGCCCCATCAGCACCCCGATGATCGGCTTGTTGCTGTAGCCCTTGATCTCCCCGACGACGCTGGCGATCTCCTTCACGTCGGTCATCATCTGCGGCGTGACGATCACGACCACCTGATCGACGTTTTCATCCGCCGTCACCGCGTCCAGGGCGGCGCGATAGCGGTCGTGCTTGGCATCTCCGATGACGTCAACGGGGTTCTTGATGCTACTGGTCGGCGGCATCTGGAAGCGCAGCGATTTGGTGGTGTACTCCTGGAAACGGGGGATTTTCAGGCCGTTACGGATGCAGGCGTCGGTGGCCATGATGCCCGGCCCGCCGGCATTGGTCACGATGGCGGTCCGTCGGCCGGCCGGGAGCGTCGGATCGATGAAGGCCTCGGCACAGTCGAACAGCTCGCCGACCGATTCGACGCGGATCACGCCGGCCTGCTCGAAGATGGCGCCGTAGACCTCATCCGATCCGGCCAGAGAGCCGGTGTGCGAGGCGGCCGCGGCGGCGCCTTCGGTGGTTCGCCCGGTCTTGATCGCCACGATCGGCTTGGGCTTCTCGCCGTGGGTCACCTCGTGGCAGGCGTTGATGAAGCCTTGCCCGGCGGACAGGTCTTCGATGTACATCAGAATGACGTGGGTCCGGGGGTCCCGAGCGAGGGCTCGCAGCAGGTCGATCTCGGTCACGTCCACCTTGTTGCCGAAGCTGACGAATCGCGAGAAGCCGATCCCGCGGCCGTTGGCGTAGTCGAGCAGGGCGGTGCACAAGGCCCCGCTTTGGGAGATCAGGCCCAGCGGACCGCGCTGCGGCATGTGCGTGGCGAAGGAGGCGTTCATTTGCACTTCCGGCGCCGTGTTGATGAGGCCCAGGCAGTTCGGTCCGACAATGGATAAACCGCGCTCGTCGGCAACGGCCTTCAGCCGCCGCTCGCGTTCGGCGCCCTCGCCACCAATCTCCTTGAAGCCCGCGGAGATGACCAGGAAGTGCTTGATGCCGTGGTCCGCGCCTTCGATGACCAGCCCCTCAATCGTCTCCGCCGGTGTGATGATGACCGCGAGGTCGACCTGGTCGTCGATGGCGGCGAGCGAGGGCACGCACCGAAGTCCAAGGATGCTCTTGGCTTTGGGGTTGACGGCATAGACCACGCCGGTGTAGCCGCCGTAGATCAGGTTGCGCATCACGGCGAACCCGACCGAACCGGGCCGGCGGGAGGCGCCTACCACGGCGATCGAACGCGGGGCCAGCATGGGCTCCAAATCTCGAACCGGGAGAGTTTCAGCAGGAGGTGGATTCAGTAATTGAGTCATGGCAGCGTGAAGAGCGGATTTTCCCCCAAGACTGTCCCTGGCCGGCCACGTGGCCTGGCCTGCAAGGCGGTAGGATACACTAGTTCGTTGCGCAACGAAAGGTACCAAGCGTTTCGCCTTAGCGCTCGGTCAGCAGGAGGTTATAGCCCGGGAATCCGGGGGCGGACGCCGAGAACCCACTGGATTGACGGAATATGTCGGGAAGGTGCGGGCGGCGGCAGCGGTGCGTCATTCGGGGAATGGCCGCGTTCAACGCGGCACGACGCGGTTGAGCATGGCGGGGCCGTTCTGGCTGCCAAATGGGAAGACCGACGTGTCCAGTGGGGACGTCTTGAACTCCTGGTCGGCCAGGAGAGTGCTGGCCGTACCGGTGGTATCCATCAGGTCGGTCACGTCAGCGACGTGATTGAGCCCGAGCAAGTGCCCTGCCTCATGGGCGGCCACGTTACCGATGGCAATACCGATCCCATCAGCGGTGGGAGGGGTGTGGAAAGGCACGTAGAAGTTGTCGGTGAAGACGACGCCGTCGTCACAACGGTTCTTGTTGCCTTGATCGACTCCCTGAGCGATACCGAATTTGTCGGCGCTATAGGCCCCGAAGCGGACGGTGCTGAAGGTGCCCGCCGCGGGCGGCGGATCGTCCGAGGTCACGATTTGCAGCCCGGTATTGCGGTAGTTTTGCCGCACGGTTTCGGCGATCTTGGCTTTGATCTGATCCGTCAGGCCGGCGTAACTGGGACCGATGTCCGCCGCGTCGAAGGCGGTGCACGTAACCGTGCCCTCGCCGGGAATGGTGACGCTGCCGCCGGTGAAGTCGAGCAAGAGAACCTGGACGGGCGGTCGCTGGACGGTTCCTCCGCGTTCGATCCGGACCGACGCCTGGTAGTCGCCGCCGGAGCTGTCGCGATAGAACTTGCTGATGGCCAGATAGAAATGGTCGCTGGCATCCCAAACGACCTCATCAATATACGAGCCCAATTGCCCGGACATCATGTCGACGTCATCATTGAATGCGAAGAGCTCGCCGGCCGCGTCGAAGATGGCGGTAATGGGATCGAGCGGGCTGTTCAAGGTCGGATCAACCGTGACGACGATTCGGTCGCCGGCCGCACAGGGGCCCAGGTCAAACACGTTGGCCTTGGCGTTCGTTATGGTCCCGTTGATGGTGGCGCTGTTGTTTGCGTCAAGGTCCAGCTGTTTGGCCGACGCCAAGTCCTCGCCGGGCTTGTCGGATCCCGGGATGAGGCCCGCGGGGAAGAGGTTGCATCCAGCGAGGGCGGCGATCCCAAGGAGACACAGAACGGCAATTCTCGGCCGAGCCACGAAACGTATCACATCTGCACCATACCGCGAACGGCGGGAAAAAGGCGAGGCGAATTAAGCAGCGAGGACATCGGCTAAATAGGCTCTTTAATCCTCAAGCGCCTAACACAAGTATTGCTTTTCCGCTGCCTAAGGTCAAGTCCGAGAACGGCCAGGTCCGACTTCGCATCGGCCGAGGCGGGCGGCAGCATGGTTCCGGCGTGGCCGCCTGGCATTTCGCGCCGCCCAGCGGTCCATAGCGTCGCCGTGGAGAGCGGATCGGCATTAAAATCCCGCCAGGGTGGTAGACTCCGGTACAAGACTTGAGGTTGGTTGAAGGAGGAAAGGGCAGGGGCATTTTTACGGTCTGTGCGCGCTGCCATGGGCCTGAGGTGGAACGATACGTCAGGAACCCCTAGGCCGAGTCGTCGATTGCCCCAATCAGCGCCAGGTTAACATTGTTATCCCCTGGTTCGATAACATCTTTTCGCCCGGGCCAGGACGTGATCGCTTAATTGGGCCCGGCGGCAAACCGATCTTTCCTGCGTAGCCGGCGGTCACAAACCACCTTTGTGCACTTCATTGAAGAGCAAGCAGGGCGGCCGGCATTCCCGGAGACGCACCGCTGCGGCGCGCATCCGTTCAGACGTGAAGGAGCAGTATCATGACGCAATACGCATGTCCGCGGTGCGGAGCAATCGATTTGGTCGCCGGCATGATGCAATCGACCGGGGCGGTTCGCTTTCGGCCTTCTGAGATCAAGTTCATGACCCTGCATACCGCCGACATAGCGGTCAAAGCACACATGTGCATCTCCTGCGGGGCGATCACGCTCCTTGGCGACATCGAGAAACTCAAGCTAATCTGTGCCGCCCCCCGGCGTGAAACAAAGCCCGTGGATGCTGCCTCGGCGGGATTCTGATTTCGCAACCGCCCTTGTCGCTTGTCTAGTTGCCATGATTGCTCTAAAGACGCCCGGTTCCTTTGCGCGTCGCCGCCATTGTCGGGCGCCGGGCGGCCGCGCGAGGGTGCGGCTCGCTGCTTTGATTGCGGCAGGCAGCGGAAGGCGAATTTCGGCCGGGGATACCCCTTCCACATCGTTCGCTTTGTTGAGCCGCGTGGGTCGAGCGGCTCCAGCCTCGGAGTTGACAGGTCACTAGAAGTGGTCGCCTGCGCCTTACGCGGCGCCGCTACGTAACAAGAGACGTCGGGGCCAAGAAGGACACGCAGGACCCGGAAACGGGGCATTGTGGCGGGCACCTCACGGCCGTTGCACGGAACGAGCGGCGTGGTATAGTTTCACCGGCCGCCGTGACCAACGGCGGCCGTGAGTCGAGGTCTTGAAAAGGGGTTCAAGCCCGCCGCCCGTCTTCAACCGAAAGGAGTCGGCCCGTGTCCAATCGCCTGGTGATTTTCTCTCTTGCCGTCGTCTTTGCCGTCGCCTGCTGGGGTTGCCAGAAACCAGCTCAGCCGCTTCCCATCCCAAGCATTGAGAAGGACTACAGCAAGCAGTTGGCGCCGGGGCAGTTTGCGCTGCGAAAGATCGATCCATCGCAGTACCCGAACTTCGGCGATGCCTGGTACAAAGCCAAGGGCACCGGTTTGCGCAGGGCGGTGCAATACAGTATCGCCTATCTCAACAAGCCCTCCAGCCAGAAATACTATCCGCTGGGCCCGATCACGCATGAGCGGGCCTTGACCAGCCTGCAGGTCTTCCTGCAGATCCTCGACCAGGCCAACAGCCCGGAGGCGATGGACAAGCTGGTGCGAGAGAACTTCGACGTGTATATGTCAGTGGGCTGCGATGACGAAGGCACGGTTCTGTTCACGGGGTACTACACGCCGATCTTCGACGGGAGCCTCGCACGGACGGAGCGTTTCCAGTATCCGCTATACAAGCTGCCGCCGGGATTCCAGAAGGATGCCGAGGGCAATCCGATCGGCGGCGCTTACAACACCCGCCAGGAAATCGAGCAAGGCAATCTGCTCGTCGGCAATGAGATCGTGTGGCTCGGCGACCGTTTTGAAGCGTACGTGGTGACGGTGCAGGGCTCGGGCTTCATCCGGCTGGAAGACGGCAACATGTACGAGATCGGGTACGCCGGTCACAACGGGCGGGAGTACACGCCGATCGGCCAGACCATGATCCAGGACGGCAAGATCCCCAAGAACAAGCTGTCGCTGGACGCCTTGATCAGGTACTTCAAGGAACATCCTGAAGACCTGGACCAGTATCTCTACAAGAACGAGCGTTACGTTTTCTTCCAGGAGGCCAAGGGCGGACCGTTCGGTTGCCTGGGCCAGCCGGTGACGGACTATCACAGCGTGGCGACGGATAAGGATATCTTCCCGCGGGCCTGCCTGTCGTTTGTGGACACTCGCGTGCCGATCGTGGTGGGTGATCCGTTGCGGCCGTATCGCAGCTTCGTCTGCGATCAGGACCGCGGCGCGGCCATTCGGGCTCCCGGCCGGTGCGATCTGTACATGGGTGTCGGGGATGAGGCCGGCAAGATTGCGGGTTTCACGTACAGCGAGGGCAAGCTTTTCTATCTCTTCGCGAAGGACGGCGTCAAGCCGGCCGCGGCTGCCCCGGCTGCGGGGAATGTCGCTCCTCCCGGGGCGGGTCCTGCTGACGCGGCAGGAGCCAAGGCGCCGGCGAATCCAAAGCCAGGGCCTGCCGCTGCGTCTCCGGCGGCCCCCAAGCCCTCAGCCGCGCCAAAGCCTGCACCGAAGCCTTGACGGAATCCCCTCGGCTATTCGGGCGGCGTGAAGACACGGCCACAACCGGGCATCGGCGAGCCGGACCGCGCGAACCTGCCGTCCGGCGCCTCATAATCGGGACCATGCCGGTCCGTCCGCCACCGGATACGCCATTCGATCGGGCAACCGCTTGTCTCTGGGACTTCGCCGCAGCGGCAGGGCCAATCGCCGCCCGTATCCCCACCTTGATCCAAAGTGCTCGCCAGGGGCAGCCGATCTCAGCACTGAGAAGGGGGTCCGCTCGATAACACGGACCATCGGGGAGGGCCAATAAGCTGATCGGCTGAGTCGAGTGCTCGGCCAAGGAGAAGAGCGATGAGCGATCGGTGGGGGGAAGACCGGGAGCGGCGCGGTGAATCAAGGCTGCCCGCGGCGGGGCGGATCTGCTGGAAGCGTCTCGATAAGAATATCAAGTTCGTGGGCTGGCTGAGCGACGCCTCGCCGTTGAGCATTTCATTCGTGACCTCGGCGGCCACGCAACCATCATACGGCGAAGAGCTGGAAGTCATCCGCGAGAACGATTCGCGGCGTCGATGCCGCGTGATGCGGCTCGCTCCGTATGACGATCACTTCTCTCTCATCGCCTGCCGGTTCGTCCTGGGCAGTTCCGAGTCGCGGGCCGACGACTGGCTGGGGGACCTGTTGGTAGGTCATTCCTCGCGAAGGCGAGGAGCCAAAGATCCGTCATGGGATCTCGACAGCCCGCCGGCTTAGTCGTCTTCAGCGGCGCGCGGAACGGCCGGCCCCGGCGCTGATTGCGGTCATATCGTCCTGTTCTTATAATCCCCTGCGTCCCTGCATGAGGAGGATACGCAAGCGTGTCGCGGCGGACGCCTCCGGACGCAAGGCGGCGTTCCGTTTCTGCTGATGATCCAAGATGGCCAAGCGTGATTACTACGATGTGCTGGGCATCTCGAAGAGTGCAACCGAGGCCGAGATCAAGCGTGCCTACCGGCGGCTGGCCAAGGAATACCACCCCGATCGCAACAAGGGCAACCCTGACGCGGAGGCCAAGTTCAAGGAGGTTCAGGAAGCCTACGACACCCTCTCCGATAAGGAGAAACGCGCTCAATACGACCAATTCGGCCACGCCGGCCCGGGCGGCGGCTTCCGTCAGACGAATGACGGTACGACCTGGACCTGGTCGGGGCCGGCGAATTCCGCACCGGGCGGATTCGACGTCGGCGACGTGATGGACATGTTCGACTTCGGCGCGACGGGCCGAGGGCGAGGGCGCGGCGGGGCCTCGGTCTTCGAGGAATTCTTCGGCGGCCGTGGCCGGGGCCGAGGACGGGGGGCGCCGGTTGCGCCGGCCGCCGATATCGAGCACGAGGTTCCGCTGAGCTTCGAGCAGGCGATTCGCGGCACGACCCTCGATCTTCAACTTGAGACCAGCGGCAAAGACCGGAGAACCGAGCGGATATCGGTCCACATTCCGCGAGGCGTCCACGACGGCCAGCGAATCCGGGTGCGGGGCAAAGGTCAGCCGGACAGCGCTGGCCGGACCATCGGAGATCTGTATGTCGTCTGCCGCGTCCAGCCGCACCCGTACTTCGTGCGGCATGAAAATGATATCTACCTGAACGTGCCGATCACCGTGGCCGAGGCGGCGCTGGGGGCGAAGATCGACTTGCCCACGATTGACGGCGTGCGTACCGTCACCATTCCGCCGGGCACCGCCAGCGGGACCAAGCTCCGCCTGGCCGGGCTGGGCGTGCCGGACCCCAAGGGCGACGGTCGGGGCGACCAGTATGCCGTTATCAAGATCGTTCCTCCGAAGCGGCTTACCGATGAACAACGCAAACTGCTCGAGAAGCTGGGCGCGACCGACTCCAGTTCTCCCCGCGCCGGGCTGTGGAGCTGAGTCAGAGGCGGCGAGGTTTCCGGTCGCGGGCCGTACCTTGCCGGCCGGCATTGATGCGGGCGTCGCCCAGACAGGGATGGCGAGACCGCGGCCGAGACGGGTTCTGCCGATGGCTGCCGGGCTCGCCGTCGCTGCCATTATTCTGTATGCCGCCGACGTAATCGCGCAGCCGCCTGCTCCGGCCGTACCGAGCGCACCGCCGGCGTCCGCGCCCGTGGTCACCGAAGGACAGGCCGCCGAGGGGCAGCCTTCCTCCGTGACATCACGCCCGGCCAAGCTGATGCAGGACAGGCGGGTCAAGCGATGGATGAAGGCGTTCGCGTGGTCGACGGTTCTGCTGCTCATTTTCGCGTTCGGCGCGATCGCGCTGGTGGTGTTCTCGCGGCGTTTCAAGGACTACCTGATCCGGCCGGCGCGGAAACCCACGGAGTACGTGGATGTATGGCAGATGCACAAGCTGCCGCCGGATATGGACGGGAGCAAGGCCGGGGATCAAGAAGGCGACGACGATCACTGAGCTGAAAAGGCGTCAGGCAAAATTCATGGGGATCGCAAAAGCCTTCGTGACACGCGTGGTCACCCTTCGCGCCGGGTCCTGGGCGTTGTTTTAGGGGGGCGCGGGGCGGTGGGAAGGCGGGGGGAAGAGGGTCTCGCCAACGGCGCTGCGCGGAAAGCGAGAAATAGCGGAACTTAGCGAACATCAGTGACAACACCTTGATGGCCGGATGCCGCGGGCGGCAGGGCCGGGGTGCGGTTCGGCCGGGAATTTTATTTTTTATCTGCCAGAGAGCGCCAAACAGTGCCAAGGCGCGCCAAGGGCCGATGGCATTGGTTCATTGTTCCTGCTCGGCGGTCGTTCTGGTCGCCGCGGTACACTCGGCGTCCGCCGGGGCACCCGAGTCCACAGGCTGTTTGAGCCTGGCGCGAAAAAAAACCTGCAACCCCACGCAATACCACGCTATTCCACGCGGCGGGGTTGTTGGCGAAGAAGCCGCCAGCCTTCAGTCATCAGCCATTCTCCCTGCGGCGGATCAGCGTTCAGCTTCCGGCGCTGCGGCGGTGCGGGCTGCGTGGCCGCTGCCTTCCGGCGATAACAGGTAGGCCGGCGGCAGGGGTGGCCGAACGACAGGCCGGCGTGGTCAGGCGGATGCGTCGAAAAAAAAGGTGCAAATCCACGCCACTCCACGCCATTCCACGCAGCCAGGCCGCCTTGTTTCCGCGCGGCCGAGCGAGCGGCAGGTCGCCGTGGGGGAGCACGCGCTTCCCCTCCCTGCCGCGACAACCATAAAGCTTGCTCACCGTTCCGCGTTTTTTTGATAATGAGGGCGGATGGGCGTTTTCGGGGTGGAAAATGAGGTTTGGGATGTGTTTGGGGCATCATGGGGAGGCGTGAAGTGGGCGCAGCCGACAATGCGCGGTAGGCCGAGGGGGCGCGAGGGGCTTGGAGGCGACGTGGCGTGCAGATGGCTGAGCGGCGCGTGGCGAGAAGAGCAGCGATGGGCCGGGGGTCGGGAATGGGCGGTGCTCCGTTCTT
>DATKKX010000300.1:0-8311 GCA_035542775.1 Phycisphaerae bacterium
TGCGCCGAAGGGCGACCTTGCTTGCAATCTGATCGCGTCGTTATGCCGCTCCTGTTGCCGAGCGCGTTGCTCGCACCGCTGGCTCTGATGCGCGTTCGACGATTCCTCCGGCACAATCGCCAGTTGAATGTACCACTGTGCTCTCATTGTGACTACAATCTTACTGGCAATCTGAGTGGGGTGTGCCCTGAGTGTGGCACGCCGATTCCGAAGGAGGTACAGAAGCAGCCAGAGGCGAAATCAGTCGACACAAGACTGACTGTTTGACTTATCTCACGACGCCGCGCTGTTCCAGAGCCGGTTCAAGACGTTGATCGGACCTCGGTTCGTTCCGAGCAGGATGTCACTGAGAAGAGATCGGGTGATTGATGCCGCTGGCGCAGCGGAGGTGGCGGGTACGTGAGAGGTTTCTGTCGCCCTGACAGGGCTTTACCGTCATCGTGCGCCGTGCTCCGAGGGCTCACGCCCTCGGCTATTGACCGGCGCCCTTGCAGGGCTTTAAGGTCATGGTCCGCCGTGCGAGGAAGGTTGCCAACCTGCTAAATGGGGGGGCGGCCCGACTCGACTCCGTTGCGCAGTTCAACCTTACAGCACCAGGTCCACTGCCAGCCTGCTGGTTGGGGGCTTGCGGCCGGGCTTGACTACCGTTGCGCTACTCGACCTTACAGCAGCAGATCCACAAAGAGCCGGATATCCAGTCCGTCGGTACGCGTGTCCCCGTTCAGGTCGGCGCGGGATTGGGCGCAGGGCGGGTAAGGACTGCCGTCGTGGTCGGCGTTGTAGCCGGCCGGATCGAGCAGGGCCTGTACAAAGTGGGGGATGTCGGAGGTGTTGACCGCG
This sequence comes from Phycisphaerae bacterium, assembly GCA_035542775.1. GTDB lineage: Bacteria > Planctomycetota > Phycisphaerae > UBA1845 > UTPLA1 > DATKKX01. The sequence goes on from DATKKX010000300.1 coordinate 841, forward strand.
CCGTCACAATTCAGATCGCCCAGCGTACTCTGGACGGTGAAGGTGAAGGCGGCCGCGGGCAAGCCTGCCACGACGGCATGGCTCACAGGCCAGTATGCAGGAGGTGCAGGCGGCGGATCGGCCTGATTCAACACATTGGCGAGGCCGTTTTCCAGATGGAAGGAGTACGAGCCCGGCGTGCCTGGCGCCGGGAAGGAGCCGGAGACCACGATCTGCGGCTGGACACTCTGACCGACGGCGGGGTTCACGATGTCATCCTGGCCGATGCCGGCAGGGCCGACGGCCCCGAAGGTGTTCTGCGTGCCTCCGATCTGGATGAGGTTCTTTTGGCCGGCCGGGCCGCGTTGCACGCCGATGAAGCCGCAGGTTGCGCCGCCCTCGCCGGGATTGGCGATGCCCAGCGGCCGGGTGAAGTTCTGCATGGTGGCGTCGACGCTGCCTGAATCCGCCGGCGGAATGTCGAAGAAGCCAGGATTGGCTGCATCCTGAACGAGGTCGCAGGCGATCAGGGCGAGGCCGGCGTTATCGCCGAGCGAAACGCCAAGCTTGATCGTCCAGTTGATCATCGCCCCCGGCTGCACTGCCTGGCCCGCCTGGGGCGATTCCAGGGTCAAGGTAGCCGTCGGTGTGGCCAATGCCGAGTTCAGGGCCAGCAAGGTCAGTGTCGCGGCGATCAGGATTGTCGGTCTCATAGCTGATTCTCCGTCAAGCGGGCAGTGCCCGCACAGGGCGGACAACTTATGGCTTTACAAGCTCCTCGTACTGGCGCACGGCAGCGTCGCGGAAGGAAGTGCTGCGGAACAGGGGCTCGTTGGGCAGGAGCTTCTCACGGTTGCGGACCGTCGCACGGGTGGTTTCGGAGAGCTTCGCCAGCAGCGTGGCGGCTTCGGCCTGCGTGTACAGATTGCTATTGTAGCCCAACGTCACGACTGCCCAGCGGACGTCCTCGGGCAACTCCGCCACCTCGGTCTTGATTTTCGCGACTTCCTTCTCGTCGGCCTGGGCGCGACGCAGACGCACGATCCATGGCTGAACCAGGTTCTTGGGCTGGTCCTTCATGGGGCCCAGCAGGTCGTCGAAGCGCTTCTTGTCTTTGTCGACGTCGACGCCGAACCACTCCTGGTAAACCGTGGTGAGGTAATCGGCGACGGTCTGGTCGCGGACGTGATATTCGCCGGCTTGAGCCACGGGGGCGGCGCAGGCCACGGTCGGGCGGTTGTCGGCCAGGAGGGCGGAGAGCGACAGGAGCGCGGCCAAGTCGCCCTGCTGTTCGGCGATGAAGATGCCGATGCCTCGCAGGCGAGCATCGTCGCTTTGAAGGAGCTGGTCGCGGTCGGTGGCCGGCATCTTGACGACCTTGGACAGGATTTCTCGCTGCTCCGGGGCGACGAGAGGCCATTCGTTGTAGCGCGGGACCACGCGGACATCGGCCACCGCCTTGGCCGGATCAGCCGCGTAGGCCGGCGCGACCAACGCCAGGACGAGCCAGGTGCTGCAGGCGAAGTATCGGTTGATAGGCATCGAATCGGCTCCTAGTGATCGAAGTTGGTCTCGCGGTACTGAGGCACGTCCTTACGAACGCCGCAACGCGTGGGCGACGACTGAGCGACCCCCCAGTACCCGGCGATCCCGGCGGTTTCCCAGGCCAAGTTAGCCTCATCATGGGTGCCGGTGAACGGTCCGGCGCCGTATGACGGGTCGTAGTAGGCGAGGTTGATCTTTACGATGAAATGGCACCCGAACCAACTGGCCGGATTGGGGTTGTCCTGGCCAGGGAGCCCGGTGAGGTCGGTGCATGACGGGTCCGGCCAGGCGCCGTAGTACCCACAGGGATCATTGAACTTGTAGGGGTAGGTGCTGCAGGGGGTGAAGGAGCCCAGGGTGAAGTTGTAGTTCTTGACGATAAAGCCGGAGGCGGACGACGGAGGGGAGCCGCAATCGAGCGGCAGCGTGGGGTAGCCGCGGGGCGTGATGGTGACGCGCACGGCGGTGTCGATGCCCTGCGTCCGCAGGCACTGGATCATCAAGTCGGCCCAGCCGCCACATTGTGAGGTCGTGTAGTAGACCAACTCGTAGGCATAGTAATATGTGCAATACGAGGCGCAGAGGACGTCGCGGTAGTAAGCGAGCCGCTGGCCGTGGGCATTGTAGACCTCCAGATCCGCGAACTCGGACCAGACGGCGTCGATGACGGCCTGCTCCGCGCTGAGGCCGTTCGCGATGGGCGTGCTGATGTAGTAATAGCTTTCCAGTTTGTCGCCGAGTGGCGCGGCATAAGTGACGTAAAGGCGACTGCCGCTGGCGCCGGCGGGGTAGTAGTTAATCCCGTCGAGCGCGACCTCCCAGTTAATGGTGAAGGAGGGGTAGTAGCGCACGGTGTTGGGCAGGGCGATGCTGGAGGTGAGCGTGCCGGCGACGGTCAGGTAGTTGCCGGCGAGCGTGCCGGTGCCGGTGAAGGTCAGGCCGTCGGGGCCGTAGCCGCGAACGGGGACGTTAGCGAGGGTGCCGCCAGGCTGGACGTAGAAGCGGACGTTTGAAAGGGCGACGGACGTACCGCGCAGGTAGGCTACGGGATAGTTGTGGTCGTTCGGGTCGAGCACATCGCCGTCGTGGTTGTCGTCAAGCCACTGCGGGGTACTGTAGCTGGTGCAAGGCGGATAAGGGCAGTCGATCTTGATTATCTGGTTACCACTGCCGCCGTAGGTTACGCGCTGGATGCGCACTGTAGCGCACTGGCTGCAAGCGGTGTAGGCGCCGAGCCACTCGCCTCCGCCGCCCGCTGCTTGGCACTCAGCCTCGGTGAGGATCTGGCAAGAGAAATTGTCGAAGCAGCATGCGCCGGTGGGCGACGGCGGGACATAGTCCACCTGAAACGCGGCGAAGTCGAAGAGGTCGACGTCTCCGTCGCCGTCGGCGTCGAAGGCCGCAAGGCACGCCGGATCCACCGGGGCTCCCGGGCCGGCGAGGCACGCCGCAAAGTCAGGGAAATCCGCGCGTGCGGCGGATGCCGTCAGCAGCGCAACGACAGCGGCTAGTCCGAGGGGTGCTCGCATCTTGTCCTCCGCTCTCCCGTGCTTCAGCGGTTTGGCGATGTCACCCGCGGCGGGCGGACGACATCTCATCGCTTGCTGACCGGGTACGCCAGACCCCCGTCGGCACTGTCGATGTCGCGCACGGAACATCTTAGCATACCACAAAGGCCGGCGATTTCCAAGCGAGGGGCCGTACAGTGGGAGATCACTGTTCGGATTCTTCATCGCCGCTCTTCTTGCACCCCTGTTGCCGCGCAGGAAGCATCTCACCTAGCGGCTGCTGAGAGCGTTGAAAAAAGGGATTTCGAGGATTTGTGGGTGGCAGTCGGCCGCCGGCCGCCAAACGGGGGTGCGCGGCGCCAGTCGGCACGGACCATGGACCAGGGTGGGAATTCCCGGAGAAAACGGTTCCATTCGGGCACCAAATTTGGTATAGTAAAGCTGCCCTTCGGCGACCAGCGCCGACGGGCAGAGGATGGGAAGATACGCCCACCATCAATAACTCACACGTCCAGGAGGGAATCGATGCGCGCTTTCACGCTGAGAGCCTGTGCTGTTCTCGGGTTCGCTTTGGTTCACGCGAATCTTGCGTCGGCGGTACCGGGCGACATGAATTGCGATGGTCACGTCTATCTTGATGACGTAGGACCATTCGTAGCGGCCTTGGTCAATCCGGCCGGTTATCCCTATTCCTGCATCGAGAACGCCGACTTGAGCGGTGACGGCGTTGCGGACGGAATGGACATCGAGCCGTTTGTGGACATTTTACTCGCCCCGCCGAGTGGCTCGTGCTGCCATGCGGACGGGAGCTGCACGGTGACACTCGCGGCGGACTGCACGGGGCTGTGGACCATGTTCCGCGAGTGCGAGCCTAACCCGTGCGACCAGCCGACGGGCTCGTGCTGCCAACCGAACGGGACCTGCACGGTGACGCCGCAGGCGTGTTGCACGGGCACTTGGACGATGTTCGGGACGTGCTCGCCGAATCCCTGCCAGCAGCCAACCGGTTCGTGCTGCCAGCCGAACGGGACCTGCACGGTGACGCTGCAGGCGAATTGCACGGGCACCTGGACGATGTTCGGGACGTGCACGCCGAATCCATGCCAGCAGCCAACCGGTTCATGCTGCCAGCCGAACGGGACTTGCACGGTGACGCTGCAGGCGAATTGCACCGGTACCTGGACGATGTTTGGCACATGCACGCCGAATCCCTGCCAGCAGCCGACGGGTTCGTGCTGCCAACCAAACGGAACGTGCACGGTGACGCTGCAGGCGAACTGCACGGGCACGTGGACGATGTTCGGGACGTGCAGCCCAAATCCTTGCCAGCAGCCGACGGGTTCGTGCTGCTATCCGGACTATACCTGTGCGGTGACGCTGCAGGCGAACTGCACGGGCACCTGGACGATGTTCGGCACGTGCACGCCGAATCCGTGCGGGCAGACGATTATCTCGACCCAACTGGCGGGTAACTCGCTGACGGCGTATCCGTACTTCGAGTACGTCACTGCTTTCAACGTCAACGCTCCGGTGCAGTTGGCCATCGACCCGACCCGGTTCCCGCGAATCACGGGACATATGTGCAACATTTACATCGTGGCCGCGAAGACGGATGCCCAGTGGCAGGCCGATCCCACGCTGACGGATGTGACGCCGGGCGGGGCGATGACGACGACGTTCAGCGGCTCGACGATCCAAGGCAACACGGTAACAGTGGCGACGGCAAACCAGTTGAGCGCCTCCGCCGGCACGGGCCTCGGCGTCGGCTACGACATGGTCATTGACGTGAACCGCAACGGGATCCTGGATGGGGGCGATTACATTGACGGCCTGGGGAGCGAAGCCGGTTTCTACATGGTCCACGACACAACGGCGGCCGGGCCTTTGGCGGTGACGGAGATCATTTACAGCGGCGGTTCATGGCTCGGTGAGGATACGTACTATCCGACGAATATTGCCTCCATGGGCCAATTGCCGCTTATCGTCATCAGTCACGGAAACGGCCACAACTATCAGTGGTACGATCACATCGGCTACCACATGGCCTCATACGGCTACATTGTGATGAGCCATGAGAACAACACCGGCCCGGGCATCGAGACAGCCTCGACCACAACGCTGACCAACACGGATTACATCATCGGGCACCAGAGCACGATCGGCGGCGGCGTGCTCAACGGGCACGTGGACTCGCACCGCATCACCTGGATCGGGCACAGTCGCGGCGCGGAGGGAATCACCAGGGCCTACGACCGCATCATCGACGGAACATATACGCCGACGTACTTCACCGCCGACGACATCCTGCTGCTGAGCAGCATGTTGCCGACGGACTTTCTGGGGACCAGCAGCTCTAATCCGCACGCGGCCAACTATCACCTGTGGACGGCCTCCGCCGACGCGGATGTGGATGGTTCGGCCGGATGCGATCTCTGCCAGACGTTCCACTTGCACGGGCGGGCCACGCGTTATGCCCAGTCCACAATCGTGCAGGGCGCCGGGCACGGCGACTTCCACGACGGCGGCGGTTCATCCGTTGCCAGCGGCCCGTGCCTGATCGGGCGGGACATTACCCACCTGATCCAGAAGGGCTACTTCCTCCCGCTCATCAAACACTATATCGAAGGCAACATTCCGGGCAGGGACTTCCTGTGGCGGCAGTACGAGCACTTCCACCCGATCGGCGTGGATACGAGCAACCCGTGCGTGGTGGTGAGCAACGAGTACCGCAACGGCTCCGAGACAGGCAATACCATAATCGACGACTACCAGACGCAGACCTCGACAAGCATCAGCAGCTCCGGCGGCGCGGTCACGTACAACGTGGACAACCTGACCGAGGGCCTGCTGAATGACAACAACAGCAGCTTTACCTGGTCCACTAGTGATCCGTTCAACGGCGCCACGCAGGATGGTCCTTCGGACGTCGAGCGCGGCGTGGTGTTCGACTGGAACAACACCAACAAGTACTACGAATGGGAAGTCATTCCGGCGTTCCGCAATTTCTCCGACGACCTGTATATCTCCCTGCGCGGTGCGCAGGGTACGCAGCATCCCTATACGCTGACGCCTCTAGGCATCAAGACCTGCACCCTCACGCTTCGCGACGGCAACGGCGTGAGCAGCTCGATCAGCACCGGCGCTTACGGTGGAGGCTTCGGGCAACCGTATGCCCGCAGCGGAGGCTGGCATAACGAGATGAGGACCATCCGCGTCAGACTGACGGATTTCCTCACCAACGGATCGGGCCTGGATCTGAGCAATATCGTGGCGGTTCGGCTGAACTTCGGGCCCTCATGGGGAACCAGCTCGGGCCGGTTCGTCATCGACCAGCTTATGCTGGACAATGCCGCGATGCCGAACACGTTCATTTCCATCGGCATTGTCGGCGGGGCGCCGACCACGCTTCCGGTGGGTACGCCCACGGTGCTCAACGTGGATATCACCGTCATGGGCGAGGAGATCGTCGTGGGCTCGGAGCAGCTTCACTATCGATATGACGCCGGTGCATACCAGGTCGTGCCGATGACGCTGGTGAGCCCAGGCCATTACCAGGCGACGCTGCCGGCTCCGGACTGCTCCGACACACCGCAGTTCTATGTGAGCGCGGAGGGTACTGTGACGGGCCTGGTGACTGCTCCTCAGGGAGCGCCCGGCGTCGTTTACACCGCCAGCGTGGGGGCGTACGCGGCTTTCTACACGAATCCGCTGGACACGAATCCCGGTTGGACCACGGAGACCCAGTGGGCGTTCGGCGTTCCGACGGGGCAGGGCGGCGAATATGGCGAGCCCGACCCGACCAGCGGCCATACGGGAGTCAATGTTTACGGCTACAACCTCAACGGAGATTACGAGAACAGCCTGACCACGGAGCGGAAGTTGACCAGCACGGCCATCAACTGCAGCGGACGGACGCACGTCAAGCTGAGCTTCTGGCGATGGCTGGGCGTCGAGCAGCCGCTCTACGACCACGCCCGGGTGTACGTCAGCAACAACGGCACAACGTGGAACGTGATATGGGAAAACGACGCCACCTATGACGGCGGGGCCTGGCAGTACGTGGAGTACGATATTTCCGCGTACGCCGACAATCAGCCCACTGTCTACCTGAGATGGACGATGGGAACGACCGATAGCGGGTGGCGGTACTGCGGATGGAATATCGACGATATCCAACTGTCGGCGTTCATGTGCGACTAATCAACGCGGCTAGAGCCGTGAGCAAAGAACGGCGGTTTAGACGGCCCGACCCACGGGTCGACGAGGCAAGAGCTATGAAACCAATCAGCTTGATGGTGCTGTTCCTGGCGGCCGTACCGATGGCCCTTCTGGCAGACGAGGTTCCGCCGGTTCCCACGACTCCGGCGGCGGTGGATGAGATCGTATATGCCCGGGCGTTCACATTGCGGACGGGCTACGAGTTCGAATGGCGGAAGGAG
>DATKKX010000301.1:0-7623 GCA_035542775.1 Phycisphaerae bacterium
CGGGCATCTTCTCCAGGCCGGACGTGGAGCCGGCGGTGTTGAAGTCCACCACCATCAGCGGCCGGGCGGTGAAGTCACGCAGCCCGCTCAACTGCTCGGCGGTCAGCACCGGCTCCTCGCTGTCGATGCCGAAGTAAACCACGTCCGCGTCCGCGATCGCGTTCACGATCTCGCGGGAGGCGTACGTGTCGACGCGAATCCGCCGGCCGTTGCCAATCACCTTTCGCAGGAGCTTGGTCTGCCCGCTCTGGTGCGTCCGGTATACCAGCGTCGTGTCGCTCTCTCGGGCCTCGAAATGCTCGAACAGCGAGTGCAATACCGATCGCGACGTGGCCGAGCCGCCGATCACCACATGCCGGCAATTCGCCAGCCTGACCTCTTGAGCTCCCTGAATCCGGGCCAGCGCCGCGTAACAATAGCCGGAACTCTCACGTCCCCAGGCCGTCTCCGCCTGGGCGCTCTGGGCCACCGCCACCGCTTCGTCCACCAGCGCCTTGAGCCTCGGCCCGCTCGTGCCTGCCCGCTCCGCCAGCCGGTGCGCGTTCTGAAACTGCTCCAGCACATCCCTGTCGCCCGGCAGGCCGCTGTTCAGGCCGATCACCGTCCGCATCATGTGATGCCACGCCCGCGACCCGAAAAGGAGATTCACGCGAAGCTGGCCGTCGTCGTCGTCGAGCAGATCCCGGCGGATCCTCGCCACCGTGCAGGCCCGGTCGGCCTCATCCTCCTCCAGCCAGCCGTAGAACTCGAACCGGTGGCAGGTGTTCCAGACCATCGCTTCGCACACGTGCCCGTCGGCCTGCAACTGCGTCAGGAGCGTCTGCACCTGCTCGCTCCCTTTCTTGATCCGGCGTAACTGATCGGCGCTGCTGTAGACCAGCCTCGGCCCGCAGCCCGGCCCGATCCGGCTGGGCAGCGAGATCCCCACCATGAACAGCCGCTGCAATTGAGCGTCAGTCTCTCGCGGCGTGACCTCCTCCATCCTCGCCGACAGAAGACCGGGCTCGTTCCAGTGCGTCACCGGCCGAGGCCCGCGGATGACCAGATTCTTCATCGCATTGATGAAGTGCCCGGACGTATTCAAGGCCGGACAGCGATACAGCCTCCCCCCCAGGCCCTCAAAGTGCTCCCGGTATCGAATGTCGATCTCTTCCAGCGTCTCCAGGCAATCCACCGCGAAGCTGATCGGGCACAGCAAGACCTGCTTCTCGCCCGACACAGCCAGCTCGGTCAGCACCTCCGTGGTATCCGGCTTGAGCCAAGCCGCCGGTCCCATGCGACTCTGGTACCCCACCCGCGTCCGCCACACCGGCCAACCCAGCCGCTCGGTCACGATCTCGATCGAACGCTTCAACTGAGCCGCATAAGGATCGCCGCGTTCGACGTAGGCGACCGGCAGCCCGTGGGCCGAATACAGCAGCACCGAGTTGTGCGGCCCAAGATCGTGCTCCGCCGCGTAATCCGCGATCAGCCGGGCCTGGGCATGGGCGTAACCCGCATCGTCGTACCAGCTCGTCCTCGCGGTCACGTTGATATGCGCCCCGGACTGCTTCAGCACGGTGTACAGCTCCTGCGCCACCGTCCCCGTCGTGGTCGGGCTGTACTGCGGATATAGCGGCAGAACCACCAGGTCCTCGATGCCCTCGGCCATGATCGCCTGCACGGCCTCCGCGATGCTGGGATGGCCGTAACGCATGGCGGTGAACACCCGCCACTTGTCGCCCAGCAGCCTGCCCAGCGCCGCCGCCTGCTGTTCCACAATGACTCGGAGCGGCGAGCCCTCCGGCGTCCAGATGCTCTGGTACTTCTCTGCGGAGTATGGTGCCCGGCGCCAGGCGATCATCCGGGCCATCCACGGCTGGCACCATCGCAGCGGCGACGGCAACTGGATGACCAACGGATCTCGAAGGAACTGGCCCAGATAGCGCCGCACGGAGGCGACATCGGGCCCGTCCGGGCTGCCCACGTTCACGAGAAGGACTGCCGGCTTCCGCAGCGCATCCTGCGAGTCAACGGAACTGCTGACGTCAAATTCGTTGGGCTGGGTCATGGGTGAAACCACGCGGCGTCCCGCTGGCCTCTTGGGGTTTGGTTTTCATCTGTGCACCGTTCGCGCCGCTGTGGCGCAGCTCAATGCACGGAATGCGAAAATCAGATGTCACGTGAGGGACAAAAGCCCGATCGATTAGATTCGGGCCGGAGGTGGACGTGGAGCGTACGGGGTGAGCGAGGTTGCATAACTCACGCACTTTACGGCCGGAAGCGGTGCAAGCCCTCGCCAAGGCAGACCACTCGCTCTGCCGGACTTCTGGCTCGCCGGGCCCTTCAGAATCTGCTGGACCCCGCTGAGCCCCATCATCAGGAGCATCGTGCCGACAAGGGGCATACTTCCCGGCGCCACGGCCTCAGGAGGCCGGAAGCCGATCGGACCGGCATGAATCAGCAGGATGGCAAGCGCAATTGCACAAAGGGAGCGCCGATCGGTCTGGAATCGCAGCCACGGCACGCCGATCAGCTTGAGCACGAAGAAGACGATGGCCAGAGCCAGCCAAACACCGGCGTCGAATCGTGTCTCACTCGCCCGTGACTCAAAAACCCCCTGCCATGCCCGCAGGCACGCAGGAACGTGCACCACAAGCATCAGCGCCCAGAAAAGGCGGCCGAGTCTTGATCGGACTGCTCGGGTCCAACGACTGCTCCACCTTGCTACTGCAACTGGGTCTTCCACAGGGCGGGTCTCACCGGCTCTGAGCAAGTCTAAGCGTGGGCGCGGCCAAAAGTCAACCGCGGAGGAGAAAGATATGAAATCCCCTTCCGAACGCCACAAAACCCGGCTTGCCGCCCGCGAATCAAGAGCCGATCAGGGTCAATCGGACAATCCCCTCCGCTATCCGGCGGCGCCCTCCGGCATCTCAACCGGCACGGACGTGACCTGCCAGATCTTCTCCGCATACTCGCGCACCGACCGATCGCTCGAAAACTGACCGACCCGGGAAATATTCAGGATCACCGCCCGGGCCCATGCCGCCGGTTTGCGCCACAGCTCATCCGCCCGCCGCTGCGCCTCGAGGTACGACTCGATGTCCGCCAGCAGCATGTACTGGTCCCCCTCCTGCAACAGCCAGTCGGAGACGGGGTGAAACAGGCCCGGCTCATACGGGTTGAACTCGCCGTTGTGGATGGCGTCCACTGCCCGGCGAACCGCCGTGTTGCGGCTGTACACGCTCAGGGGGTCATGATGCTCGCGGCGTTCGGCGACCTGGTCGGCCGTCAAGCCGAACATGAAGAAGTTTTCCGCGCCGACGGCCTCGCGAATCTCGATGTTCGCGCCGTCGAGCGTGCCGATGGTCAGCGCGCCGTTGAGGGCGAATTTCATGTTCCCGGTGCCCGACGCCTCCGTGCCCGCCGTCGAAATCTGCTCCGACAGGTCGGTCGCGGGAATGACCTGCTCCGCCAAAGAGACGCCGTAGTTCGGCAGGAACAGCACCCGCAGGCGGTCCTCGACACGGCGGTCCGCGTTGATGGTCATGGCGACATCGTTGATCAGCTTGATGATCAGCTTGGCCCGGCTGTACGCCGGAGCGGCCTTGGCGCCGAAGATCACCACCCGCGGGACGGCAGCGGCGCTGGGCTCATCCAGCAACTGGTGGTACCGCACGACCACGTGCAGCAAATTCAAGAGCTGACGCTTGTACTCATGCAGCCGCTTGACCTGCACGTCGAACATGGCGTCGGATGATACTTTCACCCCCCACCGCCGCTGCGCCCATGCGGCCACCAACTGCTTGTTGTGCCGCTTCACAGCCCGCAACTCGGTCTGCAACGCGGGATCGTCGGCGTATTTCTCCAGGCCGCGAAGCCGGGACAGGTCCTTGATCCACCCGTCGCCAAGACGCTTGGTGATCGCCGCCGTCAGGCCCGGATTGCAGACCGCCAGCCACCGGCGCGGCGTGACGCCGTTGGTGACATTGAGGAACCTCTCCGGCCACAGTTCGGCGAAGTCCGGCAAAACCCGGGAGCGCAACAGGTCGCTGTGCAGCGCCGCGACGCCGTTCACCCGATGGCTGCCGACCACGGCGAGATGGGCCATGCGAACGGACTGCACCGGGCCCTCCTCAACCAGCGACATCCGCCAGCGGCGAGAGCCGTCGCCCGGCCAGCGGCGCTGCACGTCGCCGTCGAGGAAGCGCTGGTTGATCTCATAAATCATCTGCAAGTGCCGCGGCAGCACGCGCCCCAGCAGCGCCGCCGGCCATTTCTCCAGGGCCTCGGGCAGCAGCGTGTGGTTGGTATACGCAAAGGTCGCCCGGGTCAGCTCCCAGGCCTTTTCCCACGGCAAACCGCGCTCGTCGACGAGAGTGCACATCAGTTCCGCGATCGCCAGCGCCGGGTGCGTGTCATTGAGCTGGATCGCGACTTTGTCGGGGAAGGCGTCAAACGTGTCGTGCGTCTTCTCATAGCGCCGGATGATGTCGCACAGCGTGCAGGCCACGAAAAAGTACTCCTGCACCAGGCGCAGCTCGCGGCCGGCATCGCTCTCGTCGCTCGGATACAGCACCTTGGAGATGGTCTCGCTCAAGGCCTGCTGGCGAACCGCCTCGACGTAACCGCCGCGGTTGAACGCTCCGAGATCGAAGGTCTCCGAAGCCCGAGCCGACCACAAGCGCAGAATGTTGACCGTGTTGACGCCGTAACCCACCATCGGCAGGTCATACGGCAGACCGATCACCGTGCGATAGCCGCGCCACGCGTGGCTGGTGCGCCCCATCCCGTCCATGCGGGGCTCGACGTGACCGTACAGCCGCACCGGGCACGAAAACTCGGGGCGGGGGATCTCCCAGGGCGAGCCGAAGCGCAGCCAGTAATCGGGCCGCTCGACCTGCCAGCCGTTGACGATCTCCTGCTCGAAAATGCCGAACTCGTAACGGATCCCATAGCCGTAGAACGGCAGCTCCAGCGTAGTGGCGGAATCGATGTAGCACGCAGCCAGCCGCCCGAGACCGCCGTTGCCGAGGCCCGCATCGGGTTGAATGTCACAGATCCGATCGAGATCCAGCCCCAGCTTGCCGAAGCGGGCCTTGCACTCGTCATAGAGGCCCAGGCACACGAGGTTGTTGTGCAAGAGCCGGCCCAGCAGGTATTCGAGCGAGAGATAGTAAACCCGCTTCACGTCCTGCTCATGGTACGTCCTCTGGGTGGCGATCATCCGATCCACGATCTGGTCGCGCACCGCCAGCGCCAGGCTGACGAAATGATCGTAAGGCTGCGCGGTCTCCCAGGCCTCGGCCTGCGTGTAGTGCAGGTGATGACGAAAACGCTCGATCAGCGCATCCGCGCCGGTCAAAGGCTTGGTCTTCGAAGGAATCCGTGTCGTTGTCTCGCTCATGTTGGACCGACCTCGCTTCCAGGCTCACCGGACTGCTTGAGCCGCCGCCGCCAGCGCCACACAATCTGAACCCGCGGCCCATGCCCCCCGCGGGCGTACGGCAGGCATTAAACGGACCCGGGCCACGGATTTCAAGCGCCGCGCCGCTTTTCGCATCGCCGATTCCAGCGATCATAGCATTCGCTCGGGTGCGCGGTTCTCCGGATAGGCCAATCCGTCTACAATCTCTGCATGCGCTACGTCGAACCCGTATTCCGCCCGCCGAGCGAGGCTTCCTCGTTTCTCCTCCAGGCCACCGTCGGCTGCTCGTGGAACCATTGCACCTACTGCGCCATGTACCGCAGCAAGCGATTTCTCGTGCGTCCCTTGGCCGAAATCCTGGAGGACATCGCCATGGCCGGCCAGGCCTTTGGAGGACAGGTCCGTAAGGTCTTCGTCCTGGACGGCGATGCCCTGGCCATGGATCTCGAGCTGTGGGAGTCGATCCTCCAAGCCCTCCGCACCACCTTTCCAAAGCTCCGCCGAGTGAGTTGCTACGCGACCGCCCTTAACCTCCTCGCAAAATCCCAGCGGGAGCTGGAACGGCTCCGCGAGCTGGGCCTGCGGCTGCTTTACATCGGCCCGGAGTCGGGCGACGACGTCACCCTGAAGCGGATTGCAAAGGGCGCCACCTCGGCCGACCATGCTGAGGCCGCCGCCAAGGCCCGGGCCGCCGGGCTACGGCAGTCGGTCATCTTCCTGCTCGGCGCCGGCGGCGCCGATCGCACCGTCGAGCACGCCACTGCCTCCGCCCGGCTGGCCTCCGCCATGGACCCGGAGTACCTCTCCGCCCTGACGCTCATGCTCGTCCCCTCGACGCCGATCTACGAGCTCGCCGAGAGCGGACGCTTTCAACTGCCGGACATCGACGCCCTCCTCCGCGAGCTCCGTGTCATGGTCGCGGAGGCCGCGGTCAGCGCGTGCATCTTCCGCTCCAACCACGCCTCCAACTATCTGCCGATCGGCGGCCGATTGCCGCAGGACCGCGAAGTCATCCTCCAGCAGATCGACGCGGCTCTGGCCGGCGAGATGCCCGTGCGGCCGGAATGGTATCGCGGACTCTGAGGAGGCCGATCAAGGAACCCGACATGAAGAGACGGACAGCAGTACACAGTGCCCTGATGGCCATTCTCGCGGCATTCAATTTCTCCCCCGCGCCAAGCGTGGCCCAGCCGACCAATGCGACGCCACAGCCGCCCCCCACTACCAGCCCCGCCGACTGGCTCACCAAAACCGAGCAGACCGACTTCCGCGAGACGCCGCGTTACGACGAGACGGTTGCTTACTGCCGCCGGCTTGCTGAGGGCTCGCCGTTCATCTCTTGCCAGTCGTTCGGCAAGAGCCCCGAGGGGCGCGAGCTCCTGCTCGTCGTCGCCTCCAACGACCGCGCCTTCACGCCGGAAGCCGCGCGAGCAACCGGCAAGCTGATTGTTCTGGTGCAGAACTGCATCCATGCGGGCGAGTGCGCCGGCAAAGACGCCTCGCTCATGCTCCTCCGCGACATGGCCGTTACCAAAACACGGCCGGAACTGCTCGACAATGTCATCATCCTGGTCATGCCGATCTTCAACGTGGACGGGCACGAGCGCTTCGGCACCTACTCGCGGATCAACCAGAACGGCCCGGCGGAAATGGGCTGGCGGACGACCGCCCGCAACTTCAACCTCAACCGCGACTACGTCAAGGCCGACGCGGTGGAGATGCGGGCCTGGCTGGCCTTGTGGAACGCGTGGCAGCCCGACCTCTTCATCGACCACCACGAGACCGACGGCATCGACTGGCAATATGATTTCCTCTACGCCATCGACCAGCACGCCGCCGTCGCCCCCCAGGTCGTCGAATGGACCAAGGCCCACCTGGGTGCCCGGCTCTTTGACCAGATCGAGAAGGACGGCCACCCCTGCGGGCCGTATATGGACCTGGTAGACGGCACCGACCCCGCCAAGGGCGTCCGCTCCGGCTGGTTCAGCCCGCGGCTGTCCAACGGCTACGTGGTTCTGCGGAACCGACCCGGAATCCTGGTCGAGGGCCACATGCTCAAGCCCTACCGTACACAGGTCCTCAGCCATTACGACCTCATGCTCCGCGTGCTGGAGGAGCTGAACCGCGAACCGAGGTCGCTCCGCGCCGCGGTCACCGCCGCGGACGAGGCCACGATCAAGATGGGCTCCACGTACGATCCAGCGTTCAAACTGCCG
>DATKKX010000302.1:0-3572 GCA_035542775.1 Phycisphaerae bacterium
GGCCATGACGATGGTGACGCCGAGAACCACCGCCCACCTTGCTCTCCGGGTATCGCGATCCACCTGATACGCATATACCGCGGCGAGGATCCAGCAAGTCGTCGGCCACTCCAGCATCACGTCATTCAACCACAGCGCGCCGTGAGCGCAGGTGATCAACAGCAGCGATGCCAGCAGGCCGGTCGGACGATCAAACCACCGCCTGCCCAACGCGAACATGAGCAGGCCGGCGGCAATGGCATACAGCAGGACCACGGCGCGGGCGGCCACGATGCTGACGCCGAATAGGGCGAAGAATACCGCTTCAACCACAGCAAAGCCCGGCGGCCAGTAGACGAAGATGCCCAGCGCCGGGCACTTCAAGTAGAACTGCTCCGCCCAGGCCCGAAAGCCGTGAACCGGCCACTGCTTGAAAAACTCCAGGACGAAGATGCCGTCGAACGTATGCTGCGGAGCGTCCGACCATCCCAGACCGCCCTGGGTGATGCCGGGCGCGCCCACGACCAAGACAGCCAGCAGGATGATCGCCGCGCAGAGCACATCCGGGCCGCCGAGCGGCATGCCCGCATCCGGCGCCTTCCGGATATCTCGCTCATGAACGGGGTGTCGTTTGCTCATTCCTGCGGAAACTGAAAATCGGATATCTGCATCTCGACGCTTCGGCGACCGTTCCACTCATTCAGTATCGGCCGAAACGCGACCCGGCATCGGCGATGATCCAGGAGATCCGATCGGATCTTGGCCTGCCCGAAGGCAATGCCTTTGCACTGACTGTGCCCGTCGGTCAGCGTCACCTGCAAATGGTTGGGCGGCGAACCGACCATCCGCGGGTCGCCGGCGATTTCCAGCCAATCGGTGGCCAGGGCCGGGCTCGGATTGCCCGCCCCGAACGGCTCCAGCCTGGCCAGATCAGCGATAAGTTGCTCGTTAAGCTGCGACAGGCTGACCACATCGTCGATATGCAGTTTGGGCCGCAGATCCGCCGGGGTGAGAAGCTGGCCGGCCCGCGCCTGAAACGCCTTACGAAAGGCGTCGACCTTCGCGGCTTCGATCCGCAGGCCCGCCGCCATGGCATGCCCGCCGTAGGCCAGTAAGTGTTCGCTGCATGCCTCGAGCGCCTTGTGCAGCGGAAAGTTCCTGATGCTGCGCCCGGAACCCTGGCCGATTCCGTTTTCCAGGGCGATCAAAATGGCCGGCCGCCCGAATTCTTCCACGATCTTGCTGGCGACGATGCCGATCACGCCCGCATGCCAGTTCGTCGATGCCAGGACGATGGCCCGAACGGCGTCCGAGTCCTGCTCCTGCTTCTTCACCAGATTGTGAGCCTCGCCGGCGATTCGCCTCTCCAGCGCCTGCCGGGCTCGATTCTGCTGTTCGAGATTATCAGCGATGCGAACCGCCTCCCGCGGATCGGCCCGGGTCAGCATCTCCACCGCCGGTCGGGCGTAGCCCATCCGCCCGATGGCGTTCAGCCGCGGAGCCAGCCGGAAGCCGATGTCGTAGCCGCTGAGTTGCTTGCCGGTCAGCCCGGCCGATTGGATCAAGGCGCGGACGCCGGGCAGACGGCTTTGCGGCAGGCCGAGAAGACCGTGGTGGGCGATCAGCCGATTCTCGCCGACCAACGGAACCACGTCTGCAATCGTCCCCAGCGCCGCCAGCGCAATGGCATCCACGAGGAAGTCGCGAAACGCGTCGGACACCTTGCGGGCGTTAGACAGCTTCTGGGCCACGGCCCAGGCGAGCTTCAACGCAACGCCGGAACCGCAAAGATCGGGATTGCCGTAGCGTGGTTGACCCGGCGTCGTGATACCGGGATGGACCAGCATGGCCTCCGGCAGAATCAATCCGCCGGAGGCATCAGCGTGCGGCGTGTGATGGTCCGTGATGATGAGGTCAACGCCGCGGGCCTTGGCCCGGGCGGCAGGCTCGAGCGCGGTCACGCCACAGTCCACGGTAATGATGAGCCTCGCCCCCTCGTCGGCGATGGTGTCAATGGCCTCGCTACGGATGCCGTAGCCCTCCTCAAGGCGATGGGGAATATAGAAACCCGCCTCCACACCGGCCAGGCGCAGGCAGTGCCACAGGATTGACACACCGGTGATGCCATCTACATCGTAATCGCCGAACAGAACGATCTTCTCACCGGCTGTGACTGCGGCGGCGATCCGATCGGCGGCAGCGGTTGTGCCGGACATGGCCTCCGGCGGGAGGATGTCGCTGAGTTGCGGTTTCAGGAACTGCCGGGCGGCCTCGACATCCTCAATACCGCGGTTGGCCAGCACCTGCGCCACCACCGGGGATATCCGCAGCGTCCGCGCCAGCGTCTCCCGTTGCGGCGCCGGCGGAGCAATGACCCAATCCTTGGGCATGACTACTTTTCCTTGAAGCCGGCCCTCCTACCCCTTTGGCACCGGCAACGCCAGCGCGGCCCTGAATACTGCTATCGTGGCGCTAACCCGTTTAACGGATTTCGCGGCGCACGACCGTTTCCTCCAGACTCAGCGCATGTTACGCTATGCTCCTTGCAGCGAAAGAGCCGCGGTTGCCACCATGGTGCGAATCAAGATTTGCGGCATCACGACGCCCGAAGACGCGATCCTGGCCGTCGAGTCAGGAGCCGACGCCATCGGCCTGGTCTTCGCCAGGTCGCCGCGGCAGGTGACTGTGCGACAGGCGAGACAGATCGTCGCCGCTTTGCCCCCTTTCTTCCCGGCGGTGGGCGTGTTCGTCAACGCCCGAGCGGCAACGGTGTTGCGCACGGTCGCGGATGTGGGCCTGAGCGCTGTGCAACTGCACGGTGACGAGTCCGCCGATTACCCGGCCAAGTTGGGAGGAATCCGGACGATCAAGGCCCTCCGCGTCCGGGATCGGGCGTTTGTCGAGCAGGTTCGCGCTTTCCGCGAGGCGGGCGTCAGCGCGATCCTGCTGGACGCCTTCTCGCCGAAAGCCCGTGGCGGCAGCGGCAAGCGATTCGATTGGGACTTGGTGGTCGGGGCTCGCGACGCCGGCGCGCTGGAAAACGCCCCGTCCTTGATCCTCGCCGGCGGCCTGACATCGGAGAACGTCGCCGCGGGCATCCGCCGCCTGCACCCGTGGGGCGTGGACGTGTCCAGTGGCGTGGAAGAATCGCCCGGTGTGAAGTCGGCGGAAAAGATCGTCCGCTTCATCGCAGCAGCAAGATCAGCGTCCTCGCGCGCCTGACCCGCCGACCCTTTCTCACAAAATCGCCAGATCAAAATTGTCCAGGCGTTCCGCTCGATAGGTGATCATGTTGTGCGGGCAGTGCATCTCGGTCACGTTTGCCGCGACGTGGTCGGTGCTGCCGGGATCGGTCTGCAGAAGCGTCAAGTGCGGGGCCATCCCGCCGAGCGAGTAAAGGCAGATGCCTTGCTTGCCAGGGTGATAGACCTTCGCTCCCTTAAAGACAAACCACTGCCCGACGCTGTTGTAGGGGCAGCCCTTGTTGGCGGTGATCGTGATCTTCACATCTTTCATTTCGAGGTTCCCTCCAGTGCTGTAGCTCTCTCTGACCGACCAGCGAGTGTATAGGAAAAGGCCGTCTCGCCGAAATG
>DATKKX010000303.1:0-33602 GCA_035542775.1 Phycisphaerae bacterium
TTATGAGCAGGCGCCGACCTATCGCCGCACGCTGGTGCTGGTGGACGTGGGTGTGGACGAGGCCTATCTGGTGGATGTTTTTCGGGTTCAGGGCGGGAGCGATCACGTGCTGAGCCTGCACGGGCAAGATGGCACCTTCGAGCTGACCGGACCCAGCTTGCCCCCGCCGGTGACTGAGGGAACGCTGGCCGGCCCGGATGTCGCCTACGGCGAGCTCTATGATGATCCGGTGCTGGGGGCACCGGATTACCAGGGGCCTTTTTACAGCTATCATGGCAGCGGGTACTCGCACCTGTTCAATTGGCAGAGCGTCGTCCCCAGCACGGTTGTGACGGGGCAGTGGACGCTGAGCGGTGAGCCGGCAGGCGTGCTTCGCGTTCACATAGCTCCATATCCCGGCCAGGAACTGGTGGTGGCCGACGCCTATGCCTCGCCTCGGCGGATCATCCCGGCCGTGCTGAAGTATCTGCTTCTTCGCCGAGTCGGGAGCCTGGATGGCAATACCTTCGCGGTTGTCTGGGAGCTGGCGAGTTCGCCGCTCATCGACCAGATCACGGTCAATGAGGATCCGGCGCTCGGCTTGGGCAAAGATCGTGTCGTGGTCCTGGCTATCCAGCGCGGCAGCGTTACCGACACGATCTCAGTGGCGCCACAGCCTGCGGTCGAGCAGACGATATCGCCCACCATTACGTCGGATGCCGCCGTGACCCTGCTCAGCCGCGAGAACGTGCAGTGGGGCCGCCGGTTTGCGGCAGGGGGCACGCACCTGTCCGCAACGCAGCCGGACCTGGCCGTCACGATCCCGCCGACCATCCGCGGCCCCATCACCGCGGCGGATTATGCGGCCAGGACGCTCACCGCTGATATCGGGGCGCTTTCCGTGGATGGCGGGACGTTGGCGGGATCTGCCGTGCGGCTATTCAACGACACTCATTCCTCGCTGTACACCATCGGTCAAGCCCAGCTAAGCGGCACGAGCTTGACGCTTACGCTTGCCGGCTCTGATGTCTTGACGGGACGGGTCAACGTGGGCACCATCGATTATGCCACGAAGAGTGGGACGCTGGGAGTGACCCTCATGTATCCGTTCAGTATGGCAGGCATGCGTCTGGTCACCTCGGATCTAGCCCACACCGCGCGGATTGCCTCCGCCGATGACAGCGGCTCGTTTCAGCTTGTGCAGGACGCAGATATTGGGCTTTTTGCCGATGACATGGCAGCAGGCCGAGACCTGTGGGTTGCTGATTTCGGCGTCGGCGACCAAATCGAAATCGAGCGTTTCGCATTTGGGGAGTAGCAAGAACCGTCGCTGCCACGCGCCATACCAGGACAGTGGTTCATCTGAGCATTGATGGCGTCGTTTCCGGGTGTGTCCGGCATCCGCATTGGAGGGCGCGGAGCATGCACTCTCTATGTCCCCGCGGGTCCGGGCGGAGGATTCGCGGCGGGCGGGGTGTCTTGCCGGTCGGGCGTGTAGTTCACTCCGCCCCAGTAACGGGCGAGGGCCTTGATCATCTGGTCGAACTCGTTGAAGCTGGCGGGCTTACAGAGGTAGCTGTTAGCCCGGTGGGCGTAAGCAGTGCGCATTTGTGTGGGGATGTGCGATGAGGTGAGCACGACAACCGGGGTGCCGCAGAGCTCGGGGTCGGCCTTCATGGCCGCGAGAACATCCTGGCCATTGATGCCTCCATTTTTCTTAAGCTGGAGATCCAACAGCACGACGTGGGGGCGAGGCCGATTCTTGTAAGCCCCTTCTCGAATCAGGTAAGCCAGCGCCTCGGCCCCATCACGGACGCGGTCAACGGTCTTGAGGATGCTGTCTTCCGCCAGCAGACTCAACCTGATCAGGTCAGCGTGATCGTCATCGTCCTCGACCAGCAGGAAGTGAACCGGCTTGCCGCTCACGGACTCACCCTTTCCTTGCATCTGAGAACAGACAGACGATTTCCGGCCGCCGCCGAATTGTAGTGGCGGCAGACTTCCGGGCCTTCCAACCGATCGAGCAAGGAAGGCTAAGCCCGCGCCCGCGAGAGGGCGCGGCGAGCGGGCGAGCTTATCGAAGAGGAGCGGGCTACCCGCCGGGCCCGACTGCGGGGGCAGTTGCATCCCGATCCGATAAGGACTTTCGATCAGGGGATGTTTTTCTCCGGCGTTGGGATTGTAGCCGCGAGTGACCGAGCCCCCGCTCAATACCCGGTGTCTACCCGGGCAGGCTTGGGAGCATGCGCGCAGCACGGTGATTCGAACCTGCGATTTCTTCACGCGCCGCGAGCATTTCTCGACGTTCGGCGGCCGCGGGAGGGCGCGGGCCGCGACGCCGGCTGCGGGTACGCCACGTGGCATACGCGCAGCGTCAGCGGTTGCGGGTCAGGGAAAGCGGCGGCGGTGCACGCTGATGAGGGAACCGCCGACGGGCAGCCTTATGCGCGGGAGGAGGCGCTTCTCAGCCTCGAAAACAGCGCGGAGGGCGCCGTTCAGCGCCCGGTGCGGCACCCGGATGTCGGGGGCCTCCTTATCCATTCCAAGCTCCCTGGTCAGGACGCGCACGGCGGCCATGGGGAGGAAGAGCAACGCGTTGTAGAAGCTGAGAATCTGCACATCCAAGGGGTGCGGCGCAAAAAGCCGCTTGAAGTCCCGATAGCCGTACCTGCGGTAGTGGTGGTGGAACGTATCGCGGCGCGTGTACAGCCACTGATAAGCCGGCACGGTGCAAACGAGCAGCCCGCCGGGGCGCAGCAGTCGCACGGCGGTGGCCACGGAGGCCGCATCGGCCTGGACATGCTCGAGTACGTCGGAGAGAACGACGATGTCGAAAGCTCCCTCTTGGAAGGGGATGGCGTCGGGCAAGTGGCCCTCGCGCACCTCCAAGCCGCGTTGGCCACAGAATTGGCGGGCCGCGGGTGAGCTGTCGAGGCCCACGGCGTCGAATTCGGTCGCCAGTCGGCTGAGCAGGGCGCCGCAGCCGCAGCCGATGTCGCAGGCGGTCGATCGCCGGCCGGGGAGGGGGCGGTGATAGCGGTCGATCAGGTGGAGGAGGATGTTCCGCTTGGCGACAAACCACCAGAAGCGCTCTTCGAGATCATACATTTCCCGGTAGAGCGCTTCGTTCATGATCGGTCTCCCAGCCTCCGCGTTGGTCGATGATGTACAGAGGTCTGTTCTGCGCGGCCTTGAAGGTCAGTCCGAGATATTGAGCTATGATCCCCAGCATGATGAGCTGAATGCCGCCGAGGAAGAAGATGCCGCAAGCCAGGAGGGCGTATCCCGGGATCTCGAGATGCAGGAGGAGCTTCTGAATGGCGACAATGACCGTCAGGGCGAGGCTCAGAGCAGTCACAACCGCCCCAAGCCACATCACGAAGCGCAAAGGCACAAGCGAGAAGGCACATATGGCCTCCCAGGAGAGTCTGACCAACTTGAAGAGGTTGTACTTGGTCCGGCCCGCGTGGCGATGCGGCCGATCGTACATGACTTCGTCCTGCCGGAAGCCGACCCAGGCCACCAGACCGCGCATGAAGCGCGGGTTTTCGCGACAGGCGCGGAGTTGCTCGACGACGCGCCGATCCATCAGTCGGAAGTCGCCGGTATCGCGGGGGATTCGGACATCCGCCACCTTGCAGAGCAGCCGGTAGAAGAGATGGGCCGAGGTCCGCTTGAAGAAGGATTCGCCCGCCCGGTGGCGACGGCGGGCATAGACGACGTCGGCGCCGGCCTTCCACCTGGTCAAGAGGTCAACGATCAGAGCAGGCGGATCCTGCAGATCGGCATCCATCAGGATGACGGCGTCGCCGGAGGCGGCATCAAGGCCGGCGGTGCTGGCGATTTCATGGCCGAAGTTGCGGCTGAAAGAGAGGTACCTGACGTGCGGGTCCTGCTTGCAGAGCTCCTGGAGGAGGGCGAGTGAGCGATCGGTGCTCCCGTCGTTGACGAAGATGACCTCGTAATCGTCGACGTGACCGGGCACGGCGGCAGTGAGTTGCTGATGCAACGGAGGCAGGTTCTCCTCCTCGTTGAAGACGGGTATGACGACGGACAATTTCATGGCGGCAGTGTAGCGTCGTTTGAGGGATCGGGCGAGGGATGTGTGGCGGGCTTGTGGCTCGGAGGGTGTGGGCGGTTTTTGCCAGGCAAGCCGTTTTATGGACGGTTTATCGTCGCGCCCTTCGGCTCCTTCAACCGTCCCTACGGGACGGAACGAGTTCTAATACTCTCTTCCCCAGCGATAAATCGCTGGGCTATTGCCGGTCGCCCCCCACGGGGCAGGCAGTGAGGCGTGATCGGCGACCGGTTGCGGCGGGTGGTCTGAATGCTGAACGCGGTATGCGAGTCGAGGATGTGGAAAGGGCCTCGCCTGTTGGCGAGGCCCTTTGGAGTCGTGTGGAGGCACATCCCTGCGCGGCGATCACGGCCGCGGCCTGTTGATTATCAGCGCCGGGCGGTTTTGGTTTTCTCCACGCAGCGGATGTTCATTTCGGCCAACTCGTCGAGCACGGGGTTGTAGATGTCGGGCGTGACCGGGATGTGCACGCCGGGCTTGTGAATCTTGCCGGTCAGGATCAGCCTGGTGGCGATGGCGGCGGGGAGGCTGACGGTGCGGGCCATCGACGTGTCCCCGTTGGGGATGCCGAAGTCGATCATGGTGGAGCTGATTTCCTCGTCGGGCTTCCCGGGGAACTTGGCGACGAACAGGTGCAGCATGACGAGCAGATCGCGCTCGCCTTTGGCGTAGGACATTTTCTCGGTCATGCGGGCGGCGAGGATGTCCAGGGCGGTGGTCTGCTTGCCGGTGATGGGGAGCGGATCGTTGCTGAAGAGGCCCAGCCACTGGAAGCGATCCAGGATCGGCGACGACTCGGGCAGGTTCAAGTGCGCGGCGACGGCCTTTCGCACGTTGCCGCCGGCGGGCTTCTTGAGGAATCGCTCGGTGTACTGGGCGAAGGTGGTGCCGGCGGGATAGGTGACGGGCGTCTCGTCCAGGAGGCCGAGATCGACGACTTTCTTCAACGTATCGCACCAGCCGGGATATCGGAAGGTGCCGCGGAACATGGTCTGGATGCCCTGGAGGCCGTACACGTCGATATAGCTGAGCGAGTCGCGGTTCGGGTAGGCTTCGAGCTTGCCGATGCCGTCGACCTCCATGAGGTTGTAGTGCGTGAAGAGGTCGGGGCCGGGGACTCGGACTTCCTTGCCGTCTTTCAGGTAGAGCGCCGAGTTTTTGCCGGCGGTGCAGACGCCGCGGGGGCTCCAGGAGAACTTGTACCCGAACGGATTGGTGTTGGCCTCGGGTGCGGGCAGACCACCGCAGTAGGAGCGGAAGCTGACAATCTTGCCGCCGCGATTCCGGACATCATCGATGATGCGCATGGCGGACATGTGGTCGATGCCGGGGTCGACGCCGATCTCGTTGAGGATCATTACGCCAGCCTTGCGGGCTGGTCCGTCGAGGTCCCGCATTTTCGGACTCACATAGGAGGTTGTGACCATCTGCTTGCGATTCTTGATGCACAGATCCGCCACGACGGGGTGAAGCGGGGCGGGGAGCAAGCTGACGGAGAGATCATGGTCCTGCACCAGCTTGGTGAGCTTGGTGGTGTCGTCGGCCAGCAAGGCGGTGGCATTTCCTGAGGGATGTCCGCCGATTAACGCCTCGGCCTTGCTGACGGTCCGACTGGCGACAGTGACGCGGAAGTCGGGTTGATCCAAGAGGTATCGAACGAGAGGGTGAGTCACAAGCCCAGCGCCAAGAACAAGCACTTTCTTCATAAGTCGGTCTCCTATGCCCGCCTGCTGCGCGCAGAATCTCGCGGGACGTAATGTGGGCAGCTAGCACGATGCGTGCCAGAGCGATCGAGGAGGGGTAGTGGCTCGCTAGGGGCCGCACTGCTCACAGAGCAGCGGCACGCGGAGCGGCTGCTTGCATGTCAGGGGGCACAATGCGCGGCGGCACGCAACGCAACAGCGTACCGAGGGCTATTTGACGAACTGCTCCAGGTAGCGGTACGGCGGAGTCAATGCGCCCTGGTAAACGATCGTTGCTCGCTCCAACTCGGGGGGCAGACCGCATTGGGCCAGCGGGCGGCGGAAATCAGCGTTGGCAAGCAGGACGATGAAGGGCTGCAGCGAACGGCTGAAGAACCGTGAGGAATCCACAGGCAGCTCGCAGGGCAGGAAGTCCACCGCCAGGACGACAGGGCCACGGCCTTCCACGCCGTCGCGGGCTGTTCCCGACGCGGGCTCATAGACGAAGACGGGATGATCCGGCTTGGTGCTCTTGACGGTGCATTCGATGGAACCGTTCAAGTCGCAGGAGATGTCTCCGATCACTCGCAGGCGCGGCGTGGCGCCTTTGCCATACAGGTCGCGCAGCTGGGCGATGGTGACCAGCCGCGGATACTTCGCTTCCCAGTAGATGCAGTTGATGAGCATGGTCAGGTGGGGGACGTACCCGGTGAAGCGGCCGCGGTATCGCTCCGGCTGCTTGTAGTATTCCTGCAGGTCGAAGCGCGGGGCCGGTTCGATTCGCTCGACCATGTGCTCTTCGCGGAAGACCACCTTGTAGCAGGTGTGGGGCGAGGGCGGGAGCGTGCCGAGCTGATCCGGCGTCACGGCTTCGATGGGCAGTCGGTCGAAGACCTCCTGCGCACCGGTGGCAACCTGCCCGTAGCCGGCGAAGGCGCATACGAACGGCCGCAGGGCTTCCGGCAGACCGTGACGCTTGATGTCCTCTCCCACTTTGGCGACTTCTTCCTTGGCATGGGCGACGTCGCGGTAATGGTAAGCTTGTTGCATACGGGAGAAGGGGTTGGCAATTCCTTCGTGCTGGAGGCGTTGGCCTAGAGCCCAGAGCGAGTCGACCATGCCCGCCATGCCGGCATAGGTGCCGAAGAAGACCAGGCGCCGGCCGCGATCGTCCACGATCTTCTCGTAGTCGATGAGCTGGCATTTCAGCTCCATCAAACGACGCAGCGCCGGCATGTTCCCGGACTGCCCCTTGATGGTGTGGGAGAAATAGACGTAAGTCTTGTTCGGTTCGAGCTTCTCCGTCGGAATCTCCTTGATGCCCATGATGAGCGGGCATGCGGCGAGGTCGTCCACGATGACGGCCCCGGCGGCTTTGTAGTCAGCCTCGGAGAATGCCCGGTGTGGGGACTTCTGAACCATGATCTCAATGCCGTGTTCCTTCACATACCGGCTGACGTCTTCCGGTACCAAAGGGGTCCGAGCTTCCCACTTGCTCTTGTCTTCGCGTCGGATTCCGATTCTCGCCACAGTTGATCTCCCGTTTGGCTGTATCACGCACTCGTTTGGGACCGCGTCACGGCTTCTCTAGCCCCGAGCGGCCGCCGAGGCCCGGACCTTGCACCGGCCGGCGCACCTGCCATTGACCGGTGCCACGCTGAGGTCGGGATTGGTTGCCGGCTCGGCAGGTCTTGGCGCAATCTCCTTGCACGACTCATGCCGGACCGGGGGTTTCCTGCACCGAGCGCCGGGCCTCTTCTCCAAAGGACTCAGCGGCTCGGCCAATGTCGGAGGTAGATGGTCCATAGCATGGCGACGGGCGTCGGGGTTCGCGCCCGGGCCCCCTGCGGATCAGCCGTAGGCAACCGCTTCCTTCTCCGGGTAGACGAGATCGTAAGTGGGCGAGTGGGCGCGCACAAGATGCGCAGGAACGGCCGATGGGATCGAGCGGCGGGGGCACTCCGGGGCGTACCGCGTGCGTGGATGACGGAGCACCACTCATCGGCGGTCCGAGACCAGTGCCCGATAACCGGGCGCATCAAGCGAGAAACTGGCGCGACCGATATCAACATAGCGGGTGAGGCAGATCGGCGTGCGCGGCTTGTGGGTGGCGCTTCCGCGCCATCCTCTCGCGCCGGTCGAATCTCTGGGAAGGGCGACGGGTTGGGCGCAGAGCCAGCAATCACGGCACACAGGGTCTTCAAGAAGTTTCGCAGAGGCGAGCAGTTCGATTCCTTGCGAGACCTTGTGGCGGCGCACCTGCGCGGACGTCGGCGGTCGCTCGCCAGAGCGGAGTTCTGGGCACTGCACGACGTCGGCTTTGAGGTGCGCGGCGGCGAGGCCTTCGGCATCATCGGCCCGAACGGCGCGGGAAAGAGCACGCTGCTGAAACTGCTCGCGGGCATTCTGCGGCCCACTTCCGGGAGCATCGATGTGCGGGGGCGGATCTCGGCCTTGATCGAGCTGGGCGCGGGCTTTCACGGCGATCTGACCGGCCGCGAGAACATCTACCTGAACGCGAGCATTCTGGGCATGAGCCGGCGGGAGACGCGACGCAAGTTTGATGACATCGTCGCCTTCGCGGGGATCGACGACTTTCTGGATACGCCGGTAAAGCGCTACAGCAGCGGCATGCACGCAAGACTGGGTTTTGCGATCGCCGCTCACGTCGATCCGCAGGTCATGCTGGTGGATGAGGTGTTGTCGGTGGGAGATCGCGTCTTCCGTTCGAAGTGCGTGGAGAAGATGCGGGCGTTCCTGAAGCAGGGCGTCGCGATCGTTTTCGTGTCGCACGATCTCGGCACGGTCAGCCGGTTCTGCGATCGAGCGATGGTGCTGCTGCGGGGGCAGGAGGCCTATACCGGTCCCGCCACCCAGGCAGTGGGGCATTACTACAACGCCTGCGCCGAGCCGCTTTTGATCCGAGGGGCCGAGGAGGCTGCGCCGGCGCGGGTTTCGAACGTGCGTCTGACGGGGCCCGATTCCGAGCAGGAGTTGACGACGGTGCGGCCGGGCGAGGCGGTGCGGTTTCAGTTCGAGGTCAGGTATGACATGGACATGGCCTGGCCTTCCTACGGCCTGTCGGTGATCCGGATGGAGGATCATCTGGTCCTGTTTGAAACCAGCAGTTCACGGCTTGGCCTGCGGTCTCCACCGGCCCGGCGCGGAGATCACCACGCCGTATGCTACGATTTTCAGATGAATCTTCCTCCCGGCGAGTACGCAATCGGCCTGCATATCCGCGAGCGCGACGCCATGACGTATGCGGTGCAGGACGCCTACGTTTCCCGACTGATGGTTGATTCGGCGCCGGTCAGCGGGGGGCTGGTGTATCTCGACCCTCACGTGGAAGTCAGTCAATTGTCCCACCATAGCTTTGCGGCGGTAGCAATGTAGCCGGCCGCGACAGGCAGACGGCACGAGCCGAAGGCGTTTGAAATGGCGTTATCGAGCCTGCTTCGACAGAGATTACCGCCGTCGCGCGGCAGGCGCCGGCTCGGTCGTGCCCTTGGATTGCACGGGGATACAGAGCCGCCTAATGCCTCGTCGGCTGCCATCCGTGCAGGGGGCTGGATGCAGTCTTTGGCCCCGGTGCCGTCGCATGTCGTTGCCCGCGTGGACGGAGGCATCGATGAACCGCTTCGCCGCTATGGCATCGAGCAACTCTTGAGGCTCGTCGGCTTCGGTGTCCGATTCAAGTCAGACGACTCCGCGACGATCTACTGCGGCAGTAATCCGGCAATCGGAGCGGCCGCCGCCATTTGGATTCCGCCCGATGACGCTTTCTTCCTCGACGCCGGACAGCGTCCGACGATCAGCCTGGTGGATGGCGTCTGCGTCCCGCATCGAGGGCCGGCTCCGGCGTCGCTATGGGTCGGGAACCGCCTGTCGTTTGATGTGGCGAGAGCAACGGCATTCTGGCTGACGTTGGAGAGCGAGCGCTACGCTGCGGCGCGAGACGGACACAATCGTGTGCCGGCGGCCGCCAGTCTGCTGGGAACCCTGGGCCTGCTGAACCGGCCGCCGATCCACGCATATGTGCAACTTTTGGCCGATCGTCTGAACTCCGAGGCGAATTGCGGCTCGCCGCTGCCGCGTTGGCCGTTGGGGAAGACATTCGCAGCGGCGCTGTCGCACGATGTGGATGCGCCCGAGCGGTCGAACAGGGTGCCGTTGTACCTCAAAGAGATGGTCTTCAAGAATCATCGGCCCCGCCGCCATGCATATTGGGACTTGTGCGCGGAGATTCGCACCCGTGGCCTGGCGAATGCGTGCATCAGGCCACCGAGTCGCCGCCCGGAATGGGATTTCGGGGAGATCTGCGAGATTGAGGAGGCCTGCGGCCTGCGGTCGGCATTCTACTTCGCCGTCGTTCCACGATCGCTGGGGCACCTGTGCGACACCACTTACGACAGCAGCCGAAGCAGGTACCGCCGGCTTTATCGAAGACTTATCGAGGGCGGATGGGAAGTCGGTCTGCAGGCCGGTTACCTCACCTCCGCGGGTCGGCCGAGTCTCAGGCTGCAGGTGGACAGGCTGGCACGATTCAGCGGGCATGGCATCGCCGGGGTCCGCCACCATTACCTGCAGCTCGACCCGGTTGCACCGATGCGCACCCTGGCAACGCATGCCGATGCCGGCCTGCTTTATGATGCGACCGTCGGGTTCAACGACGATCTTGGTTTTCGAGCGGGCATTGCCCTGCCTTATCAGCCGTACGATCCCCAACGCCAAGGCGCCGCCCCGCTGGTCGAACTGCCCACCGGCATCGCGGACATGCACATGCCCAAGCAGTATGAGACCGTCAGCGTCGAGGCTGTTGCCGAGCATCTGCGGATCGTACGCGGCCTCGGGGGCCTGGCCCTCCTCAACTGGCACGTGGGGAACTGGCATTTCGCGCCTGCGTGGCGCGACAGCTACTGCGCGGCATGCCGCCTGTTGGCGGAAGATGCGGACGTGTGGGTGGCGACGCCCCGGGAGGTCGCGACCTGGTGGCGGCAGCGCAGCGAGGCTCTGCAATGACGGTGGCACAGGAGCCGGCAGCGTTCTGTGGCGGTCCGCCCGCGCCGGAAGACAAATCGGCGCAGGAGTTCGTCGTTCGGCCCATCCCGGCAGTTGAATCCGCCGAATGGGAGGAGGGTTTGGCGCGATCGCCGCAGAGCTGCGTGTTTCTGCGATCAGCCTGGTTGGATCTCATCGGCAAGCACTTCGGGTGGCGTATCGCGCGGTTCGGGTGTTACGAATTCGATCGGCTGGTCGGCGGACTGGCCGGTCGCGTGGTCGAGGGTGAGAGCTTGGTCCGCCTCGATCGTCTGTTGTTGGTGCCATACAACGGGTGTTGGGCGACAGGGGGAGACGCCCGGTTGCGGCATCGCGTTGTGCACCGCGGCCACGCCATCCTCTCGGCCCTGGCAAACGAGATTGCGGCAAGATTCGGCGATGCCGTTCTGGATCTGCATCCGGCGAACAACGATGTCCGGCCGTTTACCTGGGGCGGTTGGAACGCGGCCGTTCGATACACGTTCGTCAACGATCTGACGAAATGCGATGAGGCCGACTGCGCGCCCAGTGTTCGCCGCCGAGCGAAGAGAGCCGCGGCGGCGGGGGTGCGTTTTGACAGCGACGTCCCCCCCGGCGAGTTCGTGGGACTGTGGTCGCGGAGCCTGCGCCGGCAGGGCTTGCGGGAGCCGGTGTCCCCGGATGCCTTGCGCGGTCTTCTGGATCGGCTGCCGGAGCAGCCGTTTGCATCTGAGATCTGCGGAACCCGACTCTCCGACGGGCGGTTGGCGGCCGCCAATGTCATTCTCTACGACCGCACGACGGCGTACTACTGGCTGGCAGGTTTTGATGCCGACGAGCCGCACCATGGAGCCGCGAATCAACTGTGTCACCTGGAGACGTTACGCAGGTCCGCCGGGCGGGCAGCGCGGTTCGATTGGGTAGGTGCCAATACGCGGAGCATCGCGGAGTACAAACAGTCGTTCGGACCGGACTTGGTTCCATACTGCCGTGTCACATGGAAGCGAGTAGAGCATAAGGTGCCGCCAGGGCGAGCGCCCGGCACGCTGCGGCGGTGGCTGCGGGCTTGTCCGATACTCGGGTGATATGCACGGAGATCAGCAATGACGCCAGTCGCACATGCAGCAATGCAAGACACTCCGTCGTCGGCCTGCCGGCTGACCGCGCCCACACATGCGGGACGGGTGCGCGAGGCCTATATCGCCCTGCACGAGGAGTTCAGCAGATGGACGCCTTCCGACGCCTTTCGTCACACGTTCCGGGCGTCAGTCGTCGAAGAGCTGCAACGGCGATCCAACTCACAAGGGCGGATCAGCGTTCTGGAGGTCGGCTGCGGGCACGGCACGTGGGCACTGGAGATGTACGAGCAGGTTCCACGAGCCGACGAGCGGATTGAGTATCTGGGCATCGATTTCACGGAACCGCGGATCGAACTGGGCCGTGTGCGAATGGCCGAGCATACATCAGCGAGCTTCCTGGTGGCGGATTGTGAGCAATTCCAGCCCCGGCAGCGGTTCGATGTGATTCTGGGCATCGAGGTCATCTCGCATGTCGAGCGGCGCAAGTATCGTCAATGGCTGGAGAGATGGTTCAGTTGGCTGGCCCCCGGCGGGACGGTCATCATCATTGACAAGGATCGCTTCACGAAGCACGCTCTGCGGCTGAGTTGGGACGTGTTCAAGCGCCGCTGGCTGCCGAGATCGATGACGGCGCGGCCGTACTATTTTCCTGAGCACTTCGGCGACTACGCCGAGACGATCTACTATCCGAGTTTCGCATCGCTGCGCCGCATGGCGATCAGGATGGGCTACACAGCCCGGCCGCTTGTCGAACACCGTTTCTTCAGGGCGATGTTTCTTGACAGGCCGACCGAGGCATAGTGCCGGCGAGCCACGTGACGCGGGAGGGAAGATGGCGAGGGCCGCGGCCAGGGTCATTACGTTGATGGAGACCCCGTGCATGTCGACCGGGTATTGACCTGGTTTGCGCAAGTGAACAGGCTTATTTGTCGCCTGGAAGCGAGTAGGACATGGCTTGAGCCGGCGACGTTTGCCCCTGAAACGAGCGTGGGGATCCGCCTCTCAGCGGATCCCCATAATGCCGGCTCCCTTCCACCCACCTGGGGGACCGGACTCCCTAATTACCCCCTCCTAAGGGCCTCAGTATAAGCAAGGGCTGACGGCCATGTCAACGTTAATTTGGGCTTACGCCGGAAAGAAGCGCAGCGTTTTCGAGACAACCGCGAACGGGGTCAACGACGGTGTTCGCGCTCAAATTAATCCGACTCGGTGCGACACGAGTTCGTGGAATTGCGCCGGCGTTCCGAGGCGACGACGAACCCAAGGGCCAATCACGACAAAGGGTTGTGGAACTGCGAGAGGCTTTTGGCCGGCGATTTGCTTCGTCTTCATGTGGCAATTGTGCGGATTGTGAGACGGGAGAGACTGTAGCGACTATGCGGGGAAAAGGGAGTGCTCCGGCTGAGGGCGAGGAGAGACGCTACAAAAATCTCTGGCGGCCGAGGGAAGCACGGACCATGGCGTGTGATCGCTCGAGAAGGCGCGTCGCGGGTTTCAAGTAGGGGTCACCGGCGCCGGTTCACGAGGCCGGCGGGCTCGCGGGACAGCGATTCGAAGGGCGCGGAGCGACGTTAATCCTCCGACTTGGTATCGCCTCTCGCGAAGATGCTGGCGACGTAGTTGAGCACGTCGGTGGCGCTGGCCTCGTTGTAGCCGAAGTACTTGATGAGGCGCTGCTTGACGACGTCGATCTTCGCCTGAGTCTCGTCGTCGACGACGCCGCTGACCACGTTCTTGAGCTTGATCGTGTCGCGTTGATCCTCGAAGAGCTTGAGCTCGAGTGCCTTTTGCAGACGGGCGTTGGTGTGGTACTCGAATTTCTTGCCGTCGAGGGCCAGGGCCCCGATGTAATTCATGATCTCCTGGCGGAAGTCGTCCTTGCGCGACTCGGGGATGTCGATCTTCTCCTCGATCGAGCGCATCAGGCGCTCATCCGGTTCTTCATCCTTGCCGGTGTACTTGTTGCGGACCTTCTCGCGCTGGGTGTAGGCCCGGACATTCTCGATGTAGTTGGTGGCCAGGCGCTTGATGGCGTCCTCGTCAGCGCTGATGGCCCGCTGGACCTCGGCCTTGAGGATGTCCTCATATTCCTCGCGGACCTGGTTGAGGAGCTCCTTGTACTGTTTCTTGACCTCCTCGTCCGCGATGAGGGAATGGTGCGACAGACCGGCCTCGAGCTCGTTCATGACCATGAAGGGATTGATGCCCTTTTCCTGAATGGCCTGATCGCTGACCAGGGCGTTGGAGATCTTGTCCTGGATGTAGCGGGGGCTGATGCCATGCATGCCTTCGCGTTTGGCCTCCTCGACCAGCTCCTTGACCGAGTCCTCGGTGAAACCGGGGACGGTCTTGCCGTTGTAGAGCTTGAGCTTCTGCATGCGGCTGAGGCCGGCCTTCTTGGGGTCCTCCAGACGGGTGAGCACGGCCCACATGGCCGCCGTCTCGATGGTGTGAGGGGCGATGTGCATGCCGCGGATCTTCTGGTTGTTGAAGTCCTTGTGGTAGATCTTGATCTCGTCGTCGAGCACCACATTGTAGGGGATGTCGATCTTGATGGTGCGGTCGCGGAAGGCTTCCATGAGCTCGTTGCTCTGGAGCTTGCGGTACTCGGGCTCGTTGGTGTGGCCGATGATGACCTCGTCAATGTTGGTCTGGGCGAACTTCTTGGGCTTGATGACGTGTTCCTGCGAAGCGCCGAGCAGGTCGTACAAGAAGGCCACGTCGAGCTTGAGCACCTCGATGAATTCGATGATGCCGCGATTGGCTATGTTCAGCTCGCCGTCGAAGTTGAAGGCCCGGGGATCGGAATCGCTGCCGTACTCGGCAATCTTGCGGTAATTGATGTCGCCGGTGAGCTCGGTTGAATCCTGGTTCTTCTCGTCCTTGGGCTGGAAGGTGCCGATGCCGCGGCGGTCCTTTTCACTGATGATCAGGCGGCGGACGACGACGTGGTCCATCACCTTCTTCCAGTCCCCGTCATACTGTCGCAAAAAGTCGGCAAACGTGCGGCGGCAGAACGGGTCAAGGTCTCCTTCAAGGCTCAAGGCCTGTTCCGACGGGAGCATTTCGTTGAGCTTGGCGATGACCTCGCGACGGGCATCGAGCGGAATGAGCTTGAGCGGCTCTTCGTGCATGGGGCAGTCGGCGATGACCACATCGCCATTGGGCTTGGGGATCCGCCAGGAAAACGTGTACATGGCGCCCTCTTCGAGGTGGGAGTAGAACTCCAATCCTTTCTTGAGCAAGCGGCAGATCGTCGACTTCGCCGAGCCCACGGGGCCGTGTAACAGCAGGATTCGCCGCTCGGTGCCGTAGCCCTGGGCCGCGGACTTGAAGAAGTCCACGAGTTGAATGAGGGCCCGATCGAGGCCATAGATGGCATCCTCGCCGTTGTCGATCGGATCGGAGAAGAACTTGTAGCGAACGAACTCCCGCTTGAGCTTGGTGTACCGCTCTGTTCCGAAGTGCAGAATCATGTCGTAGATTCGCTGGAAGGAGTTGCGGGCGGCGAGCGGGTTTCGGGAGATAATATCGAGGTAGTCGGCGAAGGTGCCTTCCCAGTTTGCCTCCCGAAACCCATGCGTATCCATGCGCTTGTCGACCAGGTTCAATATCTCAGTCTTGCTCGGCATTGCATCTGCCTCCCGCGTGGGGCCAGTTGTTCTATTCTGAGTAGGGCGCAACCGAAATTTCGATTAACGGCCGGATCGGCCGCTCGTTGCGCCCCAAAACCAGGTTACCCTTGACTCTCAGGGATGATATCGGATGTTCCCAGCAAGTCAAGAAACATGCCACGCTAACAGGCTGCCAATACTGTAGTTGCGATCGGCCGATCGCGTTGTGACAGCGTCGCAGCGCCTTGCATTTCAGCCGATGGCATGCTGTCTGTGTCATCGGCAGCATGACGCCGCAAGGCGCGTAGTATGGGATGAATTCGCGCGTGGGTCGAGCCCTTCAGTCGTCGGACTTCGCGCGGCCTGGGGGCAGGGCGGCCCTCTCCGGCGGATCAGAAGGCGGGGATGCAGCCCGCAACCGGTTGGGCGGCCGATTTCCTGGTATTACGGGGCGGCTGCGGTGACCACCAAGGCCGAGGCGAGCTTACTGCAGCCGACTGGGCTGGCAGATGAAGCTCGTCACGATCAGAAAGGCACCGATCGCCAATGCGACTTCGGGGTTGGCGAGGATCAGGTTCGATTGTGGGAGCCAGTCGAGGGCGTCATAGACAGTGGCGGCTCCCACGTAGCAGACGAGACCGGAAATCATCGAGAGGAACACGCCAAGCAGCATCATTGTCATCGCGAACAGGGCCATTGTCTTTGCTCCTTTTCGGCGATCCCGATGGTTCAGCGGCGATGCCCGGGTGGGAAGCAACGGATGTGCCGGAGTCCCAGACCGACGCTGTACGTATCAAGTGGCGATAAAGGCAGTTGTGAACGGGTTGTGGAGCGAGGCGGAGGCGTTCGGGTCGTGGGGAGGCCAGCACGTCCTATCGCGATGGGGAGCAGTGCCCGGAAGTGGGAAAGCCCCAGGCCGATTTCCCAGGGCGATAACCGGCTTATGTTGCCCAGTCATAACAAGGCGGGCCGCGGAGCGGATGGGCACCGACCCATAACAGGCGGGATGATCAATTAGTCAGGCAGTCCGGCGGCCAAGCCCTCGGGCCCTTGGACCGGCATCGACATTGCTCGCGATAGTCGGCTGCGAGGGCCTTGAAGGCCCCGCACAGGAACTTGAGACGAGGCTCGATCCGCGGTTCGGCGAGTAGGCTCTGTTTTTGCTCGACCGTCTGAAGGGCCACCGAACCGAGCAGGTCAACGAGATCTGAGAGACACAGGTCCGGACAGCTCAGCAGATCCTTCCAATTCGTTTCGGCAGCCAACTCGTCCATGGGCGGCTCGGTGATCGCACATTGCAGCTCGTGTCGGAGGGTGCGTTGAAGCTCCGGCGAAAGCTGATCGGGCGGCAGCGGGCGCAGTTGTGCCCGGCGATACTGGAGTTCGGTGTTCTCATGAAGGATTTCGGCGCGGAGAAGGCCCTGCAGGAGGGCGTTATATCTTCCATCGGAGAGGCGTTCGGCGCGCACGATACGGCTCACGCACACGACAGGATATACCTCGGCCTCGAGGGTGTGGTATTGGGCTTCGTAGCCAGGTTTCAGCAGGGCCATGGCGATCAGGCGGGAGCCGGTCAACGCGTCCTGAGTCATGATGCGGTATCGGGGCTCGAAGACATGCAGCGGAAGAATGGCTCGCGGAAACAGCACTGCGTTGGGCAGCGGAAAAACAGGGGCGAACTGGCCGAATCCAATCGAGTCAATCGACGACAATTTCTTATCCACCCGTGATCGCGACCATGCCCCGGCAGGGCGATTCTCGCCGCCCTTGGGCCGGAACCGAATGATTCTAGCGGGGTAGAGCGGACTCCGCATTCTCATGATGCTGAGTTCCGAGTGCCCGGTCTCGCCGTTTCATGGCCGGCACACGGGTCGGGTGTCTGGTATTTCCTCGTGCAAGGGCATATCCTCCCGATGCACAAGGGCCGAGTCGGAATCCGATGGGCGCGAATGGGTGACGGATGATGGCTATAGGCAGGAGCGTGCGGATCTGTGTTGCGGCGTTGGGGTTGGCCATGATTGCAGGCTGCCGGTCCAGTCAGCCCGCCAAGCCGGCCGGCGCTCCCCCGAGGGGGGTATTGGAGCTTCGCATCCTGGCTGACAGGTCCCAAGACGAGGGTGCGGGGAAGATCGCCGCGTGCCGGACCGCCTTCACCAAGGAGGGGCCGACAACGCGCGGCGCCGAGGAAGGGTATGGCTGGTTCAAGATCAAGGATCCGGCGGACTTCTTCAAGACGAAGGACCTCAAAGGCCAGTTCGACCGAATCCAGAAGGAGACGCCGCTGGTGACCGAGCGGCGTGGCGACGAATACTACGTGCTGGCCCATACTGTCGAGGACTACACGATGACGCATGCGGCGGGGGCGCCGGAGTGGTCCGCGCAGACGGCGAGGCTTAACCGTAGTACGCAGGGGTACCTTGCGGTCGAGGTGGAATTGGATGGTCGCGGGGCGGCGCAGCTGGAGAAGCTCACTGGAGATCACCGAGGGAAAGTCCTGGGTGTATTCCTCGACGATCAGACCATCATGAAGCTCACCATCACGGATGTCATCCGCCAGAGTATCCGGATCACGGGAGCGTTCTCATTGCGCGAGGCCGAAGACCTGGAGAAGCTTCTTCAACAAAGCAAGGGCCTGCCGAAATGACGGGGCGTGGGTGAAAGGGGCCAAGATGCCGGAGAGCATTATCCCGATTCGCGTGGGGCATTCGCCGGACCCGGATGATGCGTTCATGTTCTACGCCTTGGCCAAGGGCACGATCGATACGGGACCGTACCGGTTCTCGCATGAAATGGCCGACATCGAGACGCTGAACCGCCGGGCGGAGAGCGGGGAGCTCGAGGTGACGGCGATCTCCATCCACGCTTATCCCTTCGTCCACGAACGGTACGCTTTGCTCGGTTGCGGGTGCAGCATGGGGGATGGCTACGGGCCGATGGTGGTGGCGCGAGAGCCCGTGATGCTCAGCGATCTGCGGGGCAAGACGATCGCGGTGCCGGGTGAGCGGACGACGGCGTTTCTGGCGCTGAATCTGTGCCTGGGGGCGGGCACGTTCAAGTATCGCGTGGTGATGTTCGACGAGATTCCCGGCGAGGTGGCTGCGGGGCGGGTGGATGCCGGACTGATCATCCACGAGGCCCAGTTGACGTATAAGCGGGCGGGACTGCACAAAGTCGTGGACGTCGCGGAGTGGTGGGGCGAGCAGACGGGGCTGCCGTTGCCGTTGGGTGGAAACGTGATCCGACGGGACCTTGGCGAGCGGCGGCTGCACGAGGTGGCCGCGCTGCTGAAGGCCAGCGTCAAATACGGGCTGGCTCATCGCGATGAGGCGGTGGCCTACGCGCTGGAGTTCGGCCGGGGGCTGGATCTGGCGTTGGCCAACCGGTTCATCGGGATGTACGTGAACAAATGGACGCTGGACTACGGCGAGCGGGGGCGGGCGGCGGTGCGGACACTGCTGCGGCGGGGGTTCGAGGCGGGACTGGTGCCAGAGGCGGGGGAAATCAAGTTTGTATGCTAGCGGGGCGAGGGTCACCACGAAGCACACAAAGAGCACGAAGAAATGACAATAGGGTGTACATGCGCGCTGTCCGGACACCGTGGGGCTTTTTGCGGGTATGGCCCGATTGCGTGAGCAGACCGGCTGGCGCCGGAGGAATCATGGTCACAGTCTCATATTCCTTCGTGGGCTTCGTGTCCTTCGTGGTGGGCTTCAATGCGGCATTGGGGCTGCGGGGTCAAAGCGGAAGATGGGGTCGAAAAGGCTGACGCCGAGGACGCTCGCGACCATGCGATCCTTGATGAGAGCGAGCTTGACGGTGTCCACGGTGAAGCGGGCGTCGTAGTTGCTCTCGATGGCGCGGCCCATGCCTTCGAGAATCAGCAGATCGCTGGTGGCGGCGGCATCGCAGCACTCCGGCGACAGGTCGGTGAGGTCGATGAGGGGGGCGGCGCAGCCTGATTCCACGACGGTAATTTGATGCGTCCAGATGTACTCGCGAAGGCGGGCATCCAGCCGCGCGCAGGTTGCCAGGAGTGCCCGCAACTCAGTGGCGGTGACGTCATTGAGCGCCGGCTGAGTGTTGGCGGCCAGCACGACACGGGCGCCGAGGCCGGTCAGGTAACGGGCCAGGGGAAGGACGCCGAGGACGACGTCGGGGCCACAATTGTCGACGAAGGCGAGCGCTTGCCGATAGGGCGGCTTTGCGCTTTCCAGCCGGGCTTGCCAGGCGTCGAGGTCGTCGACCGGCCAGTGGCGGGGGCCGATGTTGTCGCGCGCGGCGAGGAAGTCGAAGGTGCCCTCGCCGAAGGCGTCCACCGCCGCCTTGGAGCCCATGTCGAAGAGGTTGCCGGCAAAAAGGCCGCGGATGAGTTTTTCCAGACGCCGGGCGGGCGGCGTGGCGTCGATGTCGCGGAGCACACCGCCGAGCGATTGAAGAGCTAGCTCGTTCTCGCGGCGCTTGAGCTCCGCGAAAGGATCGGGAAAGCCATGGGCCGCGAACTGCTCTTCGCGGAAGATGGTCAGCTCGAGGACGGTCAGCTTTCCGCGACGGGCGGGGTCGCGGCGCAGCTCGGCGAGCCCGGCGAGGTAGTCCGCGGCGAAGCGGTCCCAATCAGGCCGATCGCTCAGCAGCCCGTCGCCGGGCATCGGCAAATCGGCGAGCGTTTCCAGGTGGGCCTCAAACAGCTTGAGCCAGTATTCGCGCACTTCCTCGCCGTCGGTCAGCAGGTTCTGGATGCAGGGCCGGTAGCGGGCGGGGTCGGCGATCAGTGGGCAGGTTGGCATCACTCATCGTATACCTGATCTCGAACCAGCGGGCAAGGAAGACGGGTGGCAGAGGTCGTAGGAGACGGAGGTGCGTCGAGGACGCGCCCTACGCTGGATCCAAGGGTGCGGAACGGACACAGGCTGAGGATAAGGGATGAGGTGCGGATCAGAGGCGGTGAATGCGCAGGCGGTGTACGGCTGGGAAGCGACACGGGTGGCGTCCCGCTTCTGTTGTCCATACGTGCGAGAGCGAACCGGCGTCCTGGTGGTGTCAAAACCGGCTGTGTGCCTGTCTCACACTCGGGATCACCCAGCCAGCATTGCGTCGACAAATGGCTGGATGTCGGCCCCGTCTGCAGCGCCGGAGCGGTCGATATCCGCAGCGGTGACGCGGCACCAGTCGGCGTCCTCGCCGAGAAGAACCGAGACAAACAGGTCCACGTCCGCCAGGTCGACACCACCGTCCCCGTTCAGGTCGCCGCGGGGCGGTCCCCAGCGGGCCCAGCGCGACGCGACGTGGTCACCGGCGGTGTTGAAGCTGCCGCCCGCGATCACCTCGCCGTTGAAGACCGTCAGGGCCCAAACGCCGTCGTTCGTCCCGGAGCCCAGCGGCTGCCAGGCGCTGCCGTCCCAGCGGGCGATGTTCTTGCACTCCACGCCGCCGGCGGTCTCGAAGCTGCCTCCGGCGATCAACTCACCGTTGTAGAGGGTCAGGGCGCCAACGCCGTAGTCCACCCCCGTTCCGAGCGTCTGCCAGCTCGTGCCGTTCCAGCGGGCGATGTTGTTGCATTCCACGCCGCCGGCGGTTGTGAACATGCCTCCGGCGATCAACTCGCCGTTGTAGACGATGAGGGCGGAAACGTACCCGGAGTAATCACCGTCGAACATGCCCGAGCCCAGCGGCTGCCAATCGCTGCCATTCCAGCGGGCAATCGCATTGCACTCCACGCCGCCAGCGGTGGCGAGGTGGCCTCCCGCGATCAACTCGCCGTTGTACACCGTCAGGGCGTAGACGAAACCGGCGTAAGTCCCTTCGAATATTCCCGAGCCCAGCGGCTGCCAGCTCGATCCGTTCCAGCGGGCGATCCCGTTGCACTGCACGCCGCCAGCAGACGTGAATAAGCCCGCCGCGATTAGTTCGCCGTTGTACACCGTCAGGGTTTCAACTCTGCTATTCCCCCCCGAAAAGCCCGTCCCCAGCGGCCGCCAGTCGGTGCCGTTCCAGCGGGCGATGTTATTGCACTCCACGCTGCCGGCGGTGGTGAACATGCCCCCCGCAATCAGCTCGCTGTTGTAGACCGTCAGGGCGAGGACGACAGCGTACTCGTCCATTCCTGTCCCGAGCGTCTGCCAGTTCGCGCCGTTCCAGCGGGCGATATACTTGGCGGTGACGTAGCCAGCGTCATAGAACTCTCCCCCCGCAATTGGCTCACCGTTGAAAACCGTCAGGGCACAAACAGCGGTGTTCATCCCCGGCTCCATCTCCGTTTCCAGCGGCTGCCAGTTTGTGCCGTTCCAGCGGGCGATGTATTTCACGTCGGCACCGCCGGCGGTGGTGAACTCGCCCCCCGCGATCAGTTGGCCGTTGAAGACGTTGAGCGAATTGATCGTCCCGGCCCTCGATACCATCTGCGGCTCGCAAATGCAATCCGGATTCCCGCACCAGCATGGATCACTCCAGTCCTCGCCCTCCTACCACATTCCGCCGCCCACCGGCTGCCAGGCGCTGCCGTCCCAGCGGGCGATGCCGTTCAGAGTGACACCATCGGCAGTTGTGAACGAACCCCCGGCAAGCAGGTCTCCGTTGTGGACGGTCAGAGAGAGAACGCTGCCATCGGTTCCCGTGGCCATCGCCTGCCAGTCCGTACCGTTCCAGCGGGCGATGTTGTTGCATGGTACGCCGCCGGCGGCGGTGAAAGAGCCCCCGACGATCAGTTCACCATTGTGGACTGTCAGGGCCGTCACGCAGGGGGTGGTTCCGCCGCTCACCCCGGTCCCCAGCGGCTGCCAGGCGCTGCCGTTCCAGCGGGCGATGTGGTTGCACTCCACACCGCCGGCGGTGGTGAACCTGCCTCCTGCAATCAGCTCACCGTTGTAGACCGTCAGGGCGGCGACGCTGGCAAAAAACGATGATCCCCCGCTCACTCCGTCTCCCAGCGGCTGCCAGGCACTGCCATTCCAGCGGGCAATCTGGCTGTATCCCTCATCGCCGATGGCCCAGAAATCGCCCCCCGCGATCAATTCGCCGTTGTAGACGGCCAGGGCGTAGACGAAGCTGTTCATCCCTTCCCCCAGCGGCAGCCACTTCGTGCCGTTCCAGCGAGCGATGCAGTCCATCTCGACGTAGTGGTCGTGGTCGTAATATATGGAAAAGAAATATCCTCCCGCGACCAGCTCGCCGTTGTAAACTGCAAGGGATCCCACCCAGTTAA
This sequence comes from Phycisphaerae bacterium, assembly GCA_035542775.1. GTDB lineage: Bacteria > Planctomycetota > Phycisphaerae > UBA1845 > UTPLA1 > DATKKX01. The sequence continues at coordinate 22,650 of DATKKX010000303.1, forward strand.
GGACATCCGGTCCCACCGCCTGCCAACCCGCGCCGTTCCAGCCGGTAAGTGTGAGGCCCATGTAGTAGCTCGCGACCGCCAACTGTTCCGGATCCGACCCGGGTCCATCGGGGTCCCACGTGGTCATAGCGTACACAGTGCCCTTCGGAGCCGGCAGAGCCTGCCCCGGCCCGGTCAGCCACTGCGGCTTGCAATCGGCCGACGCGATTCGGCCGGTTGCTCCCACCAGTACGAGGGCCACGAGAAACAACTTGCCGACGCTCATTCGGATTTCTTGGTTCACAGCTCACCTTCCTTTGACAAGATGTGGCAGCGAGATCCGCCGCTGGGTGCGGTCACGCTGCTGTTGTCACGCGCCGATGACCGCGAAAGCGGCTTCATATGCCCCGATCGTCAAGCGGCAGGCAGCAAGTCGCGCGCGTCCGTTCAGGGCACGGGCAGGTTCACGAACGGTTGGATGTCCACGTGCTCGGCCTGCCCGGCGCGGTTCAGGTCGGTCCGATGAACATCGCCGTCCGGAAATGTTGCCGCTGCCATGGTCAGATCGGTAGATCATATTATCCGAAAACGGCGTCAGGCTCAAGGATTTTGTGGCTCGATCCGGCGATGTTTGCACTGGAACCGTTTCATTCTCCCAGCACTCAAGTATCCGGCGCACTTGATATGTGCACTCCCCGATTGGCATACAGAGAGTCCCTTGGCTGCGTGCGAGCGTTCGCCAACGAGTGACGCTCTTCATCTCGCTGTGGGATAGAGTCCGTCTCTCGCGATGCGTGGCGTGGTTCTTTCCCTTACGCATCGCGAATAGGGGACGGAGGTGCGTCGAGGACGCACCCTGCGTCGGGCACGGCAGGTGGAGCGCCAAGGATGAAAGATGAAGCATAAGCGATGAAAGGGCGCGGGGCAGCTATCACGAGCCCGCGATGAGTCGCTGCACGAAGGGGCGGACGTCGAGGCCGTTGATCTGGCCGTCGCCGTTGGCGTCGGCGGCGAGGAGAGAGCAGTCGGCATGCTGGCTCTCGTAGTCGGCGGGATCGGTGAGCGCCAGCACGAAGGGCTCGATGTCGAAAACGCCCACCGTTTCATCGCAGTTCAAGTCGCAGGTCAGCAACGGCCAGCGATCGATCGTCATCGTGTCGCTGAATGTGCCGGACGCCGTTTGCACCTGAGCCACAACACTGTTGACGCCAAGCGCGAGCGTCACGCGAGCGGTGAAGTGACCATCCGTGACGCTGCATGGAACGCTGTTGATCGTCGCGGCGACGATGCCTCCGCAGGGCGTGGCGGCAGTGACATCGAGGGTCGGCTTGCGGGTGTAGGTCCAGGTCGGAGGGGCGATGATGTACACGTTCTCGGAGTTGGTCGCACGGGCACTGCCTTCGGGCACGTTTCTGATGCCGGCGCCGGGGATGGTCATGAGCTGATACGGATGGCAGTAGTCGCGCGATTCTCCGCCGGTGATGGGGATGGAGACGAAGTGGCTGAAGTCGGGGCAGGCGAGATAGCTGAAGGTGGCGTCGAAGTACATCCAGCGGTCGGCAATGTAGACCATCGCATACATGTGCTGGCTGTAGCGGAGCTCCCAGCGGGTTTCGCCGATGCCGATGCGGTCGCGCGGGATGCCTGTCCGGTAGAGGATGGTGGTGAGCAACTGGGCGCGGCTCATGCAGGTGCCCCAGGGGATGAAGCCGTAGGTGTTGTAGGTGAGGGCAATGCGGTAGATCGACGGCCAGCCTGCGGCCATCATGTAGTTCATCGCGGCCTGCCACGTCGGACTGCTGGGGTTGTAGGAGGCGTGGAGGCGGAGCCATTGCCAGACGGTGGCGATCTTGTTCCACATTTCCACGGGCACCGTGGTCTGGTTGGTGCCGGCCCCTACCTGCTGCATGAAGCTGGAGATGGTCGGGTTCTGGGCATCAATATCGGGGAAGTAGGAGGCGTCTTCGTCCACCGTGGCGTCTACTCGAAAGCAGTAGGAGCCATCAAATTCATAGCGGCGGAGACCCTGGTTGATCGTCTGGGCCAGGTAGCCGCCGGCGCCGGGGACCAGAGCGAAGTTCACCACTGCGGGCGGAGTCTGCATAACCACGTCTTTAGAGGCGTAGCCGATGGCTGATGCCAGGACGGTGTAGTCGGTGGCGCTGGGGACGTTGACCTGGTAATCGCCGGTTGCATTGGTGGTCGCAGTGTAGGTAGCGGATTCGTTGCCGACCGTGATGGTTGCACCGGCGATGGCGCGGCCTGTCGTCTGGTCCGTCACATGGCCGGAGAAGATGGCGGCTGGTGCGGTTAGCGGGGCGACAAAAGTGATGGCGAAAGCGAGCAAGGCGGCACGGCAGCGAGAAGACCCCATGGTTTTTCCTCTCCGATGGCAGGTTCTCTGAGGTCGAACAGGGTGGCCGGCGAGGGAGTGCGGCACCACCATGCCCAGCATTAGTACAGGATACAACATACCCGATTAGAAGAGGTCATGTCAAATGCGGATGGACCAGCGAAGTCGGCGAGCGCGCATGGTTGTTGTTGGAATTCGGCACGTCCGGGCACGGGCTATTAGCCGGCGCCACACTGGCTTGGAGCGAGATCTAACGGCGCCGATTCCGTTTGGTCTATAATGATGGTCATGATGCTGGCTGAAGGGACATTGCTGTTGAAAGGGGGGACCTTGCGGCGGCTGGGGTGGGCGGCGCTGCTGCTGGTATGCCTGGCGCCGGCGGCACGGGGGGACATCTTTCATATGAAGGGGGGCGACAAGATCGAGGTCGAGATTCTGGAGGAGGTCGGCGAGGTCTATCGCGTCCGCACGTCCATCGGCGTAGTGGATATCGACAAGGCCGAGGTGGTCCGGATCGAGAAGGCCCCTTCGCCCTGGAAGGTCTATGAAGAGAAGAACAAGGAGTGCCCGAACACGGCGGCGGGGCACTACGCACTGGCTGAATGGTGCGACGGGCACGGGCTGAGTTCGGAGCGGGTGGAGCATCTGAAGACGGTGATCAAGCTGGATCCGGAGCACGTCGCGGCGCGTCGCGATCTGGGATACGTGAAGAAGGACGGCGCCTGGGTGAAGGAGCGGACGACCAGCGCTCCTGGCAGCGAGGATCGCGAAGCCAAGCGGCGTGCCAACGAGGAGGAGCGGGTGGTTCGCGAGCTGGTTTCCGGCTGGTTGTTGCAGGTGAAGGGGATTTATCAAGGCAGCTTGCAGGGGGGAGATCCGCAGTCTGCGAAGTTCCGCCGCGGGCGCGAGCAGATTCTGGCGATCCGCGACCCGTTCGCGGTGCCGGCGATCACGAGCGTTCTGAGCACCGGCAATGTGGCGGCGCGTCGGGTGATGGTCGAGGCGCTGGCCCAGTTCGACGAGGATGAGGCCACGATGAATCTGCTCGTCGTGACGCTGCTCGATCCTGCCGCGGACGTCCGCAAGCAGGCCGCCGTGGAACTGGTGCGGCGCAAGGATGAACGCGTGGTGGAGCGGCTGCGCGAGGCTCTGCGCAGCAATGAGGAATTCATCCTGCGCAACGCGGCGACGGCGTTGGGCGTCTTCAAGGCTCGGTCGGCGATAGAAGACCTGGTCGCGGTGCTGTCCACGGAGGAGTTGCGGCAGGTCTACGTGACCCGGCCGGTGATGGTGGACAACGTCTGGCTGGCCTTCGGCGGGCCGGGTCGATACCGGCATGGCGGCCGCATGCTGAGCTACAGGCCGAGGTCCATCGGCGTGTTGGCGCCGGCGAACACGATGATCGGCACCGAGGGGGCGTACGAGGTTCAGAGCGTGTCGATCTATCGCACGGAGGTCCAGGAGGCGCTGATCGCGATCACCGGGCAGAACTTCGGTTTCGACCGTGACGCCTGGCTGACGTGGTGGCGGGACCAGCGGCGCTGAAGCCAATCCGGCACCCGGTGGACGGCGGGGAGGTAAGGTCCCTATACTCGCCCTGATCGGGCAGGTTCGCGGGCCGGCCACGGATCGACCTCGTCGCAGCGAGTGGGCCGAACCGCGCGTGGCCGCGGTTTCTGAAAGCCATAATCCGGTAGCTAGAATCGCCCGATAGCGGTGTTAGTAAGCCATGGCGCACGGCTCGGAGGGGGCGGTCTTTCCGGGACGGTGCGGAGACTCCAAGAGTGAGGAAGGTCAGTGCCGCGAGAGAGAATCCAGCTCAGCAACTATGTGGAGAAGCTGTCGATCCTGGATCAGGACGGGAACGTTGACGCGGCGTTGGATCCCAAGATACCCGCGGAGGACCTCTGCCGGCTGTACAGGACGATGCTGCTGGCCCGGCGGTTTGATGAAAGGCTGCTGCGGCTGCAGCGGCAGGGGCGGATCGGGACGTTCGGCCCGGCGATCGGGCAGGAGGCGGTGTCGCTCGGCGCGGCGTACGCGATGACGCCGGAAGACTGGTTCGTGCCGTGTTTTCGCGAGTTCGCGGGTGAGTTGTATCGAGGCGTGCCATTGGAGCACTACATCCTCTATTGGGCCGGGAATGAAGAAGGGAATCGCGTTCCCGAGGGCATGCACGATCTGCCCAATTGCGTGCCGGTGGCGACGCAGTGCCTGCACGCCGCGGGGATCGCGTGGGGCTGCAAGCTGAGGAAGGAGAAGACGGTCGCGGTAGGCTTCACCGGCGAAGGCGGCACCAGCGAGGGTGATTTTCACGAGGCGCTGAATTGCGCGGGCGTCTTCGGCTTGCCGCTGGTGATGGTTGTGCAGAACAATCAGTGGGCCATCTCGCTGCCGAGGTCTAAGCAGACGGCCTCGGAGACTATCGTACAGAAGGCTTTGGCGTACGGCTTCAACGGTATTCAGGCGGACGGCAACGACATTCTGGCGATGATCGTGGCGGCGCGAGAAGCGATCGAGAAGGCGCGCAACGGCGGCGGGCCCACGCTGATCGAGGCGGTGACTTACCGGCTGAGCATGCACACCACGGCGGATGATCCGAAGAAGTATCGAGGCGATGAGGAGGTAGAGGTGTGGAAGCCGCGCGAGCCGCTGACGCGGTTCTGGGCGTACCTCCGGAAGAACGGCATCATGGACGAGAAGGGCCGGGAGCTGGTGGAGAACGAGATCAACGAGCAGATTTCGGCGGCGGTGGATCGGGCGGAGGCCTATAAGCCGGATCCGGAAGAGCCGTTCCGGAATTGCTTTGCGGAATTGCCGAATCACTTACGGGAGCAACTGAAGGAGTTTCAAGCGTTCACGGCAGCCTCGGCGGGGAGGCGAGATTGAGCGGAGCGGGTGAGATGCGGGAGAGGATTCCCGCGAGGGTGGGTGCGGGAAAGAATTCTCGCACCAGCGAGCAGCACCAGTGGTAAGCGTGTCAGGCGGCGAAGTGGCCGGAAGGCAGCGCAAAAATCTTCCTGACACCTTTATTTTGGGGAAGCGGGCATGGCGATGCTGACAATGGCCAAGGCGCTGAATCTCGCACTGCGGGAGGCGCTGGCGACCGACGACCGGACGATGATCATCGGCGAGGACGTCGGCCAGGACGAGGGCGTATTCCGCATCACCGAGGGGCTGCTGAAGGAATTTGGTCCGGATCGGGTAGTGGATTTTCCCCTGGCCGAGGCGGCGATCGTGGGAACGGCCATCGGGCTGTGCTTTACCGGCTTCCGACCGATTTGCGAGATGCAGTTCGATGGCTTCAGCTACCATGCGTATTACCAGGTGGAGAACCACATCTCACGGTATCGCAACCGCACCCGGGGTCGCTATACGTGCCCGATGGTCATTCGAATACCGTACGGAGGCGGCATCCGGGCAATCGAGCACCATAGTGACAGCCGCGAGGCGGTGTGGGCCCATCTGCCGGGGTTGAAAGTGGTCATACCGTCCGGCCCGCGAAATGCGAGGGCATTGCTGCGGGCGTCCATCTTCGATCCTGATCCGGTCATCTTCTACGAGCCTAAGGCGTGCTACCGGGCGTTCAAGGAGGAAGTGCCTGATGAGCCGGAGACGATGGAAATCGGCAAGGCCCAGATCGTTCGCGAGGGGACGGACGTGACGCTGATTTCGTATGGGGCGTCGATGCGGCCGGTGCTGGAGGCCGCGGATGAGCTGGACGAAGATCACAAGATTTCCGCGGAGATCATCGATCTGCTGAGCCTGGTTCCGATGGATACCGAGGCGATCATCGCCTCGGTGCAGAAGACGGGCCGCTGCGTGGTGGTGCACGAATCGCCGAGGAACTGCGGGCCGGCGGCGGAGATCATCGCGAGGATCGTCGAGCGGAGCCTGATGTACCTGGAGGCGCCGATTCAGCGGGTCACGGGTTACGATCTGGTGCTGCCGTATTTCAACCTGGAGCGGCCGTACCTGCCGGATTCACAGAAAGTGGTGACGGCGGCACGGAATGCGGTGGATTATTAGGGCGGACGGGTCAAGGGATCGAGGGATCGAGCGGGCGGATGAGCCGGATTTGTCGGCGCCGCTGAGTCTGGGTGGTTTGAGCTTCATCCTTTCTGGCGCAGCCTATGAACAGAGATTTCATATTGCCCGATCTGGGCGAAGGCATTCACGAGGCCCAAGTCGTCAACGTGATGGTCAAGGAAGGCGATTCGGTCACGGAAGATCAGATGGTCATGGAGGTGGAGACCGACAAGGCCTCCGTCGAGCTGCCCGTACCGTTTGCGGGGGTGGTGACGAAGGTGAACGTGGCGGTGGGCCAGACCATCAAGGTTGGTCAGGTTTTGCTCACGGTGGAGGCGACCAGCGGGCCGTCTGAGGCGGCGGGTGCTGGAGCGAGCGCGGCCGGGGGCGCTGAGGCCGCGGTGTCGGCTCCCGAGGCCGGCGTCTCTCCCGAGGTACCGGCATTGCCGCCGCCTCCGGAATACGGACCTGGGCCAGTGCCGGCTGCTCCCGCGGTCCGGCGTTTCGCCCGCGAGTTGGGGGTCGATCTGCGTCAGGTGCGCGGCAGCGGACCGGGCGGGCGAATCCTCCGCGGCGATGTCGAGCGATATCAACAGGCCGTTGCCGCCGGCCGTGGGGGTCCGACGCCGACGGCTCCGCCGAAGGCTGTTCCTGCACAAGCGGCCCCGGCGGCAGTGAGATCGACGGCAGGGCCGGCTCCCGCTCCGACCGCGGCTCCAGTCCCGGCTGTGTCGTCCGGGGTTACCGTGCCGGGCGTCCCGCCGGCACCGATCCCGGCGGGCGTCGTGCAGGCCGCCGCTGTGGAAGCGCTCCCGGATTTCACTCAGTGGGGCCCGGTTCGCAGGGAGCAGGTTCCTCAGATTCGCAAGACCATCGCACGGCAGATGGCCCGGGCGTGGGCCGTCATCCCGCACGTTTGCCACATGGACGAGGCTGACGTCACTGATTTGGAGAAGTTCCGCAAGGAGCAGGGAGAAGTCTTCACCAACCTGGGCGCCAAGCTGACGTTGACGGCCTTCATCATCAAGGCGGTGACGGGGGCGCTGCAACAGTTTCCGAAGCTGAATGCATCGTTCGACGAGGCGGCGGCGGAGATCATCTTCAAGGATTACTACAACATCGGCATCGCGGTGGACACGCCGCGAGGGCTGATCGTGCCGGTGCTGCGGAACGCGGAGCGCAAGGGCCTGATGGCCGTCTCGAAGGAGATGAAGGATTTGGCTGATCGGGTTCGCGGGTTCAAGCTGGACATTTCTGAGATGTGCGGCGGGACGTTTACGATCACGAACGTGGGGGCTTTGGGCGGGATCATGGCCACGCCGGTCATCAACTGGCCGGAAGTCGCGATTCTGGGCCTGGGCAGGATGACGGACAAGCCTGTCGTCCGGGGGGGGGCCATCGTCGTGCGGAGGATGCTGCCGCTGTTCCTGTCGTTTGATCATCGGATCATCGACGGCGCGGACGGTGCGCGGTTCGTGAATGCGATCATCACCTTCTTGGAGAACCCGCTGAACCTGCTGCTGGTCTGAGACCGCGTCCTAAGATCTCCCTATGAACACGCTAACCGCGAGAGCGTGGCTGGGGCTTGTCTTTGTGGCCGTGGCGATGGGGCTCTTGCTGTTTATTCCGGCAGGGACGGTCAGATACTGGCAGGCGTGGAGCTATCTGGCCGTGTTTTTCGGGGCGTCGGTCGCGGGTCGCGATCACCATATGCTTGACGAAGAGGGCCCCGGCCCTGCTGAAGCGCCGTTTGAGCGGCGGGCCAATGGCCGAGGAAGAGAAGAGCCAGAAGATCATAATGTTGTTCGTGTCGATCGGATTTGTCGGGTTGCTGGTGGTTCCGGCACTGGACCATCGGTTCGTGTGGTCGAGCGTGCCTTCCTACATTGTGATCGCGGGGGATGTGCTCACGATGGTGGGGTTCTGCGCTGTCTTTCGGGTCTATAGGGAAAACAGCTTCAGCTCCGCGAGGATCGAGGCGTCCCCCGGCCAAACGGTCATCTCGACAGGGCTGTATGCCATCGTGCGCCACCCGATGTACGCGGGCAGCCTGCTCTATCTGATTGGCACGCCCCTGGGGCTCGGTTCATACTGGGGGCTGGTCGTGCCAGCGGCGATGATGCCCTTCCTGGTGTGGCGGCTGTTTGACGAGGAGCGCTTCCTCTCGAAGAACCTGCCGGGGTACACGGAGTACTGCACGAAGGTGCGTTGGCGGCTGATGCCCGGCGTCTTTTGAGGGTTTCGTGAAGAGCAGGGAATCGCCTCGACGTCCCCATCGCCGCCTTTGATACGCAAAGCAAGAAGAGGTGCTCGCCCCTTTTCATGGTTCGGACACCAGCACGCCCCCCGTCGAGTTGGGGACATCTCCCTTGAAGGCGCGCCGGCACGCACGATCGGAGGATTCTCGGAACGTACTCTTGCTTTGGGATCGTGATTCGGCTATATTGCATCCTTGATCCGGTCGAGCAGGGTCGCCGGTGAGGCGACCTCAGCCCATGGGCGTCGATTTTCTCGCAGCCAATCGGCTGGACGTCGTGGGCCAAGCCTTGTGCAGTCTTTGGTGCCGCGGAGGCACGTGTACCCCGTTTCTCGGGTGCATAGCGCTGCGTTCGATGGCGTGTGCGCCCATCGGGTGCGGTTATGTCGAAGCGCGATCGTCCACAGGTCAGGGACCGACACGCCTCGAGCAGCGCGAATAGTGGGTCGCAGGCGCATCGCCACCGGGCTCCCGGGTCGCGGCGATGGCAGTGGATCCACTCCCGGCGCCTTCACGTCGTCCTGTACAGCTTCCTGCTGGTCGCCACGCCGTTTATCCTCCTCCGCAACTTCCTGGTCCTATTCGTCGCCCAGATAACGGAATTTGGGGCCACAGTGGCGGGCGTGCGCGTTCCCATTGTGCCGACCGCAGCAGGGGTCGTCTTTCTTGTCCTGCTTATTGTCCTGCGCAGGCGAATCCGGCGCCGGCACGTCATTGCGTTGCTCATCGCCCTGCTGATGGATGCAACCGCCCAGCAGATCGCCGACTACTACTTTGGCCAGAAATTCTACGATCTGCAGAATAACTGGCACTACATGGCTTACGGCCTTTTTGGTTACATGCTCTACCGCGATCTGGCGCTGCGGGGCTACCGGCTCTCGCGGATCATGCTGCTGACCAGCGGCTGCGCCCTGGCTTTTTCCTCCTTTGACGAATTCTTCCAGATGAACATGAGCAACCGCGTCTTCGACGTGGGAGACATCGCCAAGGACCAGTGGGGCACGCTCATGGGCATGGTTCTCCTCTACGGCGGCGGCTCGCGGGCCGGCGAGCTATGGAGCGGGGCGCGTCGCATCCGCATGCCCCGTCTGCGGGATTATGTGAACGAACCCCTCCCCATGCTGTTCTGGCTGATCATCTTCGGCTTCCTGTTCGTCTGCATCAGCGCGTGGTTCACGGAGGTGGAGTACCTGTGGATCGCGGTCACGGCAACCGTCGGCGCGTGCGTCGTGCTGTTACTGCTCGTACACCTCACACAGTTTCGCGCGCCCCGATGGGCGCTGACGATTCTGCTGGTTGCGGCGATCGGCGTGCAGGCCGTCTCCGTCTACCGGTCCGGCCACACCGGCGTCTCGTACGTGAGCCCCAACATGATCTCTTACAACGGCGTGCCGCTACCGTTGTTCGACTACCTCTTTTTCGCCGATGGCACTTTCCGGCCGGTGGATAAGAAGCACCTGTTCAACCGCCGCGACCAGCGCAGGCTGCTCAGTTTCTGTCCGGACATCCTTATCATGGGGGCCGGATACCAGGGGCGCGGCGGGAACGGCTTCCCGGACAAGACCCCGTGCCAGTTCATCTTCAACCGGTTTACTCATCGCGGGACGCAAGTGTTAATTCTGCCCACTCCACAGGCGTGCGCGGTCTACAATCGGCTACGACAGGAGCACCGCAATGTACTGTTCGTCCTTCACAGCGGATGTTGACCGACGGCCGGCGGCCGCGCCGCTCCGAACCGACCAGGGGCCGGGCCGATGGACGACCGCAGTCACCTTCATACTCCTGGGCACGTGGTTGGCGATCATATCCTTCGGTGCCATCTCGCTCTGTCAGCCGGTCTGGCTGAAACGCGCCGGCCAGACTGGTGTGGACGAGGAGTTTCGCGCGGCTACCAAGTACGGCGACGCCTCGATGCGGCAAAGGCAATATAACCTGGCCCTTGGGTCGTATGCGAAGGCCTTGCAGTTGAAGCCGAAGGAGCCGCGCGTCATGACCAACATGGCGGTGGCTTACGTTAAACTCGGCGAACTGCAGAACGCGGCCGGCGTTCTCAACGAATTGACGCAGATGGACCTCCGCCCGGGTCTGCGCAGCACGGTCTTCGCCAACCTGAGCCTGGTGGCCGAGCAGCAGAAGAAGATCGACGAGGCGATAATCTACTGCCAGAAAGCGCGAGAGGGCGCCGTCGAACCCGAGAAACTCCACCGCCGGCTGGGCGGTCTTTATCTGGCGACCGGGCGATTCGCGGAGGCCCGGACCATCCTGGAGCAGGCTGCGGCTGAGCAACAGGATCCCACTTGCCTCTATCGAAAGATGCTGGTCGGCGTGGTGGATG
>DATKKX010000304.1:0-17308 GCA_035542775.1 Phycisphaerae bacterium
TATCCCCCGAGCCTGGCGGGCTGCTCGATCGGCCCTCCGCGCCGACCGGCATCATGAAAGTACATAAACCTGCGAAGCGCATCGAAACCGTGACATGTCTCGCAGACGTTGCCGGGGCCGAAGATGCGAATATGCCATTGCCGAGCTCGCAGCTCTCTCTCGGAGAGCTTCCCCAGTGCCTCGGGCACCGGTGCTGCAGTGGCCCGTCCGTGCGTCAAATGACAGGTGCGGCAGGCGTGTTTGCCTTGGGGATCAACCTCGCCCTGGTCGTTGAACAGCGGCAGGAAGCCCGGCTCGCCCGGCGAGGTCGGGTTGAACAGGTCCGCCTTGGGATGTGTGGCAATTGCCGGAGGCGCCACCGGTCCGCCTGTTCGGTGGCACGCTCGACAGGGTCGATCAGGCACTCTGACGGGCTCCGGCATGTCCGCCGGGTAGGCAAGCTTTTTCGGCCAGAGATACCGGGCCTCCACCGAATCGGGCGCGGCGTGCACGGTATGACAAGGCTTGCATGCATCACTATCGAAACCAGCGGCACTCAAGGGCTCGGTGCCATGGCCGATGGCCCCGATGTGGGACATGTCGACGTGGCACTGGAAGCATATCTGCTGCTCTGTCTGGCCTGGTTGGACGCGCAGCAGGGCCCGAAGGGCGTCAACGCCGCCGTGCGGGTTGTGGCAGCTATGGCAGAGGATCAGCTTGGTGCCGTCCGGCAGGACGCTCATCGGCAACTCGCATTCGACTTTCAGGTTCTTCGCGTCGCGCGTGTGTAGAAACGAGATGAGACTGTTCGCTTCTGGTTCCGCGTCGGCGTGACATGCCGCGCAAGGCGCATCGTCACAGTTGATGCCTTCGCCCAATCCGGCGCGGAACAAGCCGGTCGTCTCGTCGCCGTGGGGCCGATGGCATGCCAGACACACGTCGTTGGCCTGGGCGGACACTGCCGGCCAGAACGCCCGTGAATAGGTGATGTCGTGCGTGCCGCCCATCACAAGCCCCTGGTCAGGGTGGCAGCTCGAGCATACGTCCACAGGCTTGCCAGCCAGGAACATGCCGTTGCTCGGGAGATGCGGATTGTGGCAGTTGGTGCAGACAGGCTTGGGGTGGATCAGCGGGGGCAGGACAGTGTCCTGGGCCACCCGGCCCTTCTGATGACAGGTGACGCACTTTCCGCCCGGATCGATCTCACTGAACTCGGGGGCCCGGGCATAGCGATGGAACAGATGGCATGCGCTGCACGGCCCGCCCGTCTCCGGGGTCATGCCCAAGCGGTTCTTCTCATTGGGGAAGTCCACCCGCAGGTCGTGCATCGAGCCAAGCATGACCCGGCGCTCCTCATGACATCGCAGACAGAATCGCGCATCCTGCAACTCGTCGGCGAGCATGAATCGCTTGCCCATGCCGTGGTGCAGCTTGTGGCAGGAGAGACAGATCAACCTGCCGTCGGGGCTCAGCTTGGTGCTCATTTCCTTTACTGCTTCGGCCTGCTCCGGTGCCACCTTAGGGCTCAGCGGGTGCTCGGCGGCGCCCTCGCGGAACATGCCGGGCCGCATCTGGTCATGGCAGGTCAGGCACAGTTGGTTGGTCTCGGTACCCATTACCAGCAGGTGCTCGTGGGGAGCGCCATGGGGGGTGTGGCAGACCTGACAGGTGAGCTCCCTTGGATTAGGGCCCACCCGCCCGCCCGCATCGATGATGCTCTGCGGCACGGGCCAAGGCATACCACCTGTCGGGTGCGTGCCTAATTCCGGCCCGCGAGTTTTGTCCCGGTGGCAGCCGATGCACAACGCGCTGGCCACGTTCGGCACGCGCAGAAAGACAGCGGTCCGGATGTCCCCGACCGGGGCCCCGGAGACGTGCGCGGAGTGGCACGTGCGGCATTCGATTTTGCCGTTGACCAGCGGCAGGTTCTGCGGGACCTGGATGTTGGGCGGGGGGACGATGTCCGTGCCATGCCCGTGTTCCAGCCAGATGCGGCGGCGAGAATCCGCCACCGCCCCGTTATGGCATGACAGGCACATCTCGCTGCGGCTGGCCGGGGGCTGCTCCGCCGAAACAGGCGGCGCTTGGAGCAGAACGGTGCCCTTCCCCTGAGCAAACGCCTGGAGCCATTCAATATGGCACAGCGTGCAGGCCCGGCCTTGCTGGCCCGCCAGCGTCTGCGGCGGCGGCGGCTTGGCGGGCAGGGGAGCCTTCGGATTGATGGTCATCGAGAACTTGCGAACGCGGTCCGCCGACACCTCCGCGACATAGAGACTTCCTTCCGCGTCGAGCGTGATTCCCAACGGCATGCTCAGCTTCAACGGCTGCTCATCCGCGTCGCGGACGACGTCGCGAAACTCGCCCAAGGGGGAGAACACCTGCACGACCCCGAGCACCGCATCTGCGATCCAGACGTTGCCCTCGCGGTCGCAGGCCACACCGCCCGGGCGGTATATCTGGCCGAGATCGGCTCCATAATTGCTGATCGCGCCAGCGGGCCTGCCCGTGGCAGAGAGGATCTGGACGCGGCCATTGATCACGTCGCTGACGAAAAGATCGCCCCGGCCGCTCAGGGCTAGCAGGAAGGGGTGCTGGAACTGTCCGAGACCTTCGCCGTATTCGCCGACTACGGTCTGCGTGCCGGTCTGAAGATCCAGAAGTAGCAGCCGGTTGTTGTCGTTGTCCACCAGCCATGCCCGCTGGCCGTCGGGATACGGAAACACGTCGGTCACGTCCGGCACGCGAGTCAGCGAGCCCCGCTCAATGGGGATGACTCGTGCCAGTGCCCCGTCCACGTCGCGGACGAGGACGCGTTGACGCCCTGTATTCGCGATCCACAGCCGGCCCGAGGCGTCGAAATGGGCGCTGACCGATCGCAACAGGTTCTCGTCTCCGACGCTGCGAATCTCGCTCGCGAAGTTGCCCTCCGAGTTGAACTGCAACAGGCGGTTATCCGCGCCATCGGCGACCACCACGGTCCCATCAGGCCCGACGGCGACCGCGCTCGGCAGGCGCATGGGCGGCTCGCCGTGATACTCGAAGACGACTGCCGGGCGGGCTACAAATGGCGCGGCGGCTTCGGCGGCAGCAGGCCAAGCGCATGAGGTAACGAGCAACGCGGCTCCGGCGGATGCCGCCGTGAACCAGCCACGGCCGATCCTTTGACAATCGCGCCATTTTGAAACTCTTGCCCGACGGCCCATGAATCCGCATAATACAACCTCGCGGCCGGCGAGGCTATCATTGCCAGCAGAATTGTCGTTGACCGGCGGCCAGGCTCCGGGCACCATCCCAAACGATCGCCCGGCCGGAGCCGCACGGGCAGGAAGGGCCAATGTCCGAACCCAAACCGAAGGGCCATCCCGGGCTTCCGACGCCGTCGAAGGCCGGTGCCCCCGCGACTCTGTCGGCCTCGGCCGATCGGCGGGCGCGCCGGCGGAAACTGCTCAAGCGAATCATCGTGGTGCTGGTGATATTCCTGTTCATCGCCGCGGGCGGCATGGTCGGCGCCGAGGTCTACACCTCGCGCCCCCAGTTCTGCGGCACTTGCCACGTCATGGACAAGTACTATCGCTCCTGGAGCGTCGACATTCACGGCTACAAGCTCGGTGCCCGCTGCGTCGACTGCCACTATGCCCCCGGCGAGCAGCATACCATCCACGCCAAGTTCAGGGGACTCTCCCAGGTTGCCAGTTATTTCAGCGGCCGCTACGGACAATCCCGGCCTCGGGCCCACGTGAAGGATGCCAGTTGCTTGACAGCTCCATGTCATGGTGACCGGGCCTATCTCGGCAAGTCTCTGTTGATCGGCGAGGTGAAGACCGAGAAGCGCATCGTTGGAGGCCTGGAGACCGAGGTCCAGCGAAACCCGACGGTGAAGTTCGTTCACATGCAACATCTGAATATCGAGGTCAAGGTCGCGGAGACGGAGCTGCAACTGGAGCAGGTCCTGGGGCGGGTGCAACGCCTGGCCGGCCCCGACAAGGGCGGAGAGATACTCGCGGCCGCCATGTCTGTCGGACCTTCAGCCAAGCGCGAGTCCGACATGCGGAAGCTGCTGACCAGCCTGGACATGGACGCTCTGACGGATGACGCCTTGGAGCTCATGCGCCTTGAGCACCTGCGGACCCGTCAGCGGCAACTCACCGGCCTCAATTGTGCGGCCTGCCACGGCTATGACGAATCAGGCACACACCACTTGAAGCCGGCGGACCTGCAAACCTGCTTTACCTGCCACTTCAACAATCAGGCCTTCAACCGCGACACGGGGGAATGCCTGAAGTGCCACGAGCCGCCTGTCCGGCAGATACTGGTGCATGATCAGTTTGTGAGCCTGACGTTCAAGCAGCCCGGCGAGGAGGCGGCCGCCACGACTCAGCCTGTCCTCATGGACCACCGCGACATCGTGGCCCGGAAGATCGACTGTGTAAGCTGCCATTTCGACGTGATCCAGGGCGAAGCCACAGTCTCCGTCAGGGACTGCACGCATTGCCACGACCAGGAGTACTATTGGAAGGATTTCGAGACGCGAACGACTGACACCGTCGCCGAATACCACCGCGCGCATGTGGCGACCCAGACGGCCAGGTGTCTCGATTGCCACCGCGTCATCCAACACCAGCTCATCAATCCGGTCTACGTCGGCACCAGCGCTGACTATCTCAAGCCGGTCCTCAACGACTGCCAGCACTGCCACCCCACTCATCACCTCGAACAGATCGAGCTGCTGATGGGGATCGGCGGCGCGGGCGTTGCCCGCCCGATGCCCAACGCCATGTTCGGCTCGCGGATCAACTGCCGGGCCTGCCACGTGAAGTCGGCCACGGACATGAAGGGCGACGCCCTCATCAAGGCGACCGAGTCCACCTGCATCGCGTGCCACGGCGCGGACTATGAGCGCCTGTTCGAGCAGTGGCAGAATGAGATCGGCACGTACCTGAAGGAGGCCGAAGAGGCCCTGAAACGCGTCGACGACCGGATCGAGGCGTTGAATAAAGCTGGCACCGCGATTCCTGATCGCGTGGCTGACCTGGTCAAGGATGCCCGGCAAAACGTGGAGTTCGTCAAAGCGGGCAACGGGCTGCACAACAAGAACTACGCCTTGGAACTTCTGGACATCGCCATCCGCGATCTCGATGAGGCCGTGAATATCCTGTTGAAGCAGTAGTGCCAGCCGGATGGGGGGGACGATCTGCGCAAGATCAGAGAGGCACAATCAATGGTGGTACGAAGCCGCGACGCGAAGAAGCGACAATTCAAAGGCATCACGTTTGACCTCCTTGCCGTCGGCGAGAAGACCATGCTCACGCGGATGACGTTCAAGGCCGGCGATGTCGTCCCGCCGCACGGCCATCCCAACGAGCAGACCGGGTACGTCCTTTCCGGCCGGATCCGCATCACCTGCGCTGCCTTTGACGAGACACTCGAGCCGGGCGATACCTACTCCGTTCCGGCCGGAATGGACCACAGCGCCAAGGCGATCGAAGACACCGTCGTGCTGGACTTCTTTGTGCCTCCGCGAGAGGAGTATCGCTGACCCGGCAACGAGCGCCCGTGGTCGGACGGCGAGGAGGGCGGATGTCCATCCTTCTTGCAGCAGAATTGATATAATAGCGAAGATGGTCGGGCGTCGGCCCGCCCGGAAGTGATCCCCAAGAGTGCGCGTCGCGGCGCACTCTTTGCTTTGGTGAAGAAATTCCATGCGAACTGTCATTCTGCTGACCATCTCCAATCTGTTCATGACCGCTGCCTGGTACGGGCATCTCAAGTTCAAGGAAGTGGCCCTGTGGAAGGTGGTGCTGATCAGCTGGCTGATCGCGTTCGTGGAATACTGCTTCCAGGTGCCGGCCAACCGCCTGGGGTACGAGGCCAACTACTCCGCCGCCCAACTGAAGACCATGCAGGAAGTCATCACCCTGGTTGTCTTTTCCGGCTTCTCCGTGCTGTATCTCGGCGAGCGGCTGCGATGGAACTACCTCGTCGGCTTCAGCTTCGTCATCGCGGCGGTGTTTTTCGTCTTCAAGAAATGGCGACCGATCAGAGCCCGGGCGGTCTGGGGCGCGTGGTGAGCGATCAGAGCCCGAGGATTGATTTCGTTGGTGACACCGCACTGTGAGCCTGG
The DNA here is from genome assembly GCA_035542775.1 of Phycisphaerae bacterium. Lineage (GTDB taxonomy): Bacteria > Planctomycetota > Phycisphaerae > UBA1845 > UTPLA1 > DATKKX01. Next base: position 6,101 of record DATKKX010000304.1, read on the forward strand.
AGGGTGCTCACCGAGGCACAGAAGTCAATCCCCCAGGTTCAGAGAACCTGGGCTACCCGGCCGCGCAGCGCGATGAAACCTATTGCCGTCGTGCCTAATCCGCGTACACAAATTCAATCGGTAGGCTGATGTCCGGATGCAGGCTCTGCTTCACCGGGCACGTCTTCGCGCCGTTCTCGAGCTTGGCGCGGTCCACCTCTGACAGCTTTCGGCCCTTGGGGATTGTGATCGTGGTTCGCAGCGTGGCGATGCGGCGCTGCGGCGCAGCAGCCATCTCCTTCACCACATGGACGCGCGTGCCATCGATGTTCAGGCCGTTCTTCTTCGCGACCAGGCCCATGATCGTCACCACGCACGTGCCAAGGGCGACGCCGACGAGATCGGTAGGCGAAAACGCCTGCCCCTTGCCGCCGTTATCGACCGGCGCATCGGTATTGATCTTCACGCCGGACGGCCCGTGCGTTGCCGTGCAATGCAGATCGCCTTCGTAGACGATAGTCGCTTCAACTGACATGATGTCACTCCCAGTTTCCGAGGAACACAGCCCCGGTTACTCGCTCAGCACGATACTGTAGTCGTACAGCCTGTACATGAACACGCGGTTTTCGGCATCAAGGAGACGTACGCCTCGCCTTTTTGCATAGGCCGCAGGGCCTTCCGGGATAGGAAAAAGCGGTACGAACACGCCCTCATGTGGTGCAACTCCGCCCCCGTCCATTTGGACTACGACATACCGCGAATCCGCATGCACAAAGGCCGGATTCAACTGCGCGAGAAACGGCGGCAGGGCTGAGAGATCAGTGTCTCCGTATCCAATGAGCAGCTCTTTCTTTGGATCATGTTGGGTCTTGCGAATGCCATCCAGGGCGAGGCACGCTTCGGCAATCCTCTTCGTGTCGAGTTGCGCATATGCTCGTTCGCGGCCCCGCAAGAAAAAAGAGCTCGGAATGACGCACATCCCAAGGAGGCTCACCACAGCGGTCATGGTCAGCATGACAGCTGCGTATCGTTTCTGGTTCTTCGAAAACCGCTTCCACAGGAAGATGTAGGTGGCTGGGATCCAGACTGCGAGCCACACGACTACGATTCCGCTCAGATACGTGGCATCCATGATGAAGCTGAGGGAATGCAACCCCTCTACGAAGCCCAGACCGCGATGGTACTCTTGGTAGGAGAAAGTGGTCAGCCCAATGAGAGTTGGCACTACCCCCAGTGATAAGAAGAACCAAGAAAAGACCTCGCCCTTCGTAACGGGTTGGTCCGATCCGATGGTACCCTGATCCTCGATCACTATCCCGCCTTCTTCGAGTGCTTCGCCAGCGTGCCGCCGGTCGCGAACTCGGGCGCGTCCTTGAGGCACGTACCCAGGATGGCGATCGATTGCGTGAACGCCCGCCAGCCGGTGCGGTGCAGTTCCGCCGGATGGGCGCCGACGTCAGGAAAACCCTGCCCGTCCGGCACGGCGTGCTCCCAGTTCCGGAACAGCCGCCCCCAGTCGCTGTTCAGCACCTCGCGCATAACCTCTTTGGCCCGCGTTGGATACCAGAAGCTGTCGTGATAGAGCACGCTGGCGATGTAGGCCCACGGCGCCAGGACCGTCTTCAGCGACCATTCCAGCGGCTTCTTCAAAGGTCCCCAGTAGATCTTGTGCTGCATCCTGGAGGCGAACGTCATCTTCTGGAACGGTCCGACAAAATGCCAGTTTTCCTTCGCCGCCTCCACATCGCCGACGATCTCGATCCTGCTCGGATCGCCGCAACCCAGGCCCATGTCGTGGGCCAGACGGATGAACTTGATCGACATGGGGTCAAAGCCCATCAGCTTCGCCGCCACGGCGTCGATCGCCACCGGATCGGCGCTGGCCAGGATCACGTTTTTCACGTGCGGCATCATGCAGCGAGGCCCCGGCCCGTCACCCGCGAAGGTGCCGTCCATCACCGCGAACAGCCCGCGGTGGATCTTCTTCTGGATCATCAGCAGATCAACGAGCGTCTCGTGAATGACCGGATGCGTCCAATGCCGCCGCTCGTTGAGCAGCCCGCCGAAGGCGTTTTTCATCGCCCCGGTCGTCGTGGTGAAAACGTGCGTCTTGATCGTCGGCAGGTGGATGATGTTCTCGCCGATGAACCGCCGGGGGATGTAGAAGCCCCGCGGATAGACGTCCCTCAGGCACAGGAACTTGTCGCACAGGTCGCCGACCGCGTCGCGGATGTGAATCCAGTCCTCGCCCTCGTACAGGTGGACGTTCCGCAGCCCATGGGCTTCGAGGACGTTGAGCTGCTTGTTCTCCCGTTCACCCAGATGAGCGTCGATCACGACGGTGCGATTGTGGCACCCGTGAATCAGCTTCGGGTCGTAACCATCGGCCTTCATCGCCCGGATGACGCCATCAAGCTGCCACGGCACCGTCGAGCTGCCGGGGAAGAAAAAATGCCAGCTTATGTTGATCTTCAGCGCGGTATCCGCGTCCCTGGCGACGACCGACTGATAGTCCACCAGATTCATCAGCCGGTGATAATCCGCCAGCACCGTCGCCGGCTTGGTTTTGAGAATCGCTACTTTCGCGTTTGGCATGAATGTTTCCAGCGTGCCGGGTGGTTTGAACCTGCCTACTCGCCCTTGATCTTCTCCACCGCCTGCGACGTGGCCGTTTTCGCCTTTTCCACGGCTTGGGTCGTCGCTTCCTTGGCCACTTCCAGCGCCTCTGTCGTCGCCTCCTTCGCCACTTCCAACGCCTGCGTCGTTGCGGTCGCCGCCTTCTTTACATACGGTTCCGCGGCCTCCTTAAGTTCGCCGGCCTTTTCCTTTCCGATCCCGTAAGCCGCTCGGGCCTTTTCCTTGCCCTTTTCGACATAGGGCCCGGCCGCCTCCTTGAAATCCTCGGCCTTCTGAGTCGCCACAGCGCGTACTTTTTCGGCCTCCTGCGAGGTGGCTTGCTTGACCTGTTCTGCGGTTTGGGTCGTTGCCTTTTTCGCCTTGGCCACATCCTCGGGTTTGCACGTTCCCGTTACGATCAGAGCCAGTATCGCGATACACCATATCATAGCCCGCATATCGCACACTCCCTTTGGTTGCCCTTTAGGAAGAATAGCCTCTCCGACGTGGTCTTGCTGGCGCCCTCGATGATAAGTCGAAACGCGGCCTGAAGGGCTCAAATCCTCCGGGCTGCGCTCACTTCTTTTCGACCGGTTCTTCCGATTTCTTCTCCGCCGGCTTCTCGGCCGGCGTCTGCGCCGGTTTCTCCGCCTGCGTCGTCTGCGGTCCGTGTGCCTTGGCGGCCAGTTGTTTCTCACGGTACTCGTCGATGGTCCCGGCTTCGTAGGCCGCGACCCACACGCCTGCCAGCATGGCTCCGCCGTCCAGCAGCCGGTCTTCGATGAATTTCTTGCCGGGCTCCTTCTTCAACTCTCCGGATTTCTCCAACTCGTAAAGGGGCTCCACCTGCTGGTACGTTTCGTCGAGGTAGTCTCCGATGACCTTCCAGGAGTCCTCCTTGGCGGTCTTTCTCGGCGGTCTGGCCCGCTCCGCCAGCGACTCCGGCGTGATGTGATGCAGCGAGATCACACCGCCGTCGATGAACGAATGAAAGCCTTTCTCCGTCGTATAGCCCTTGGGGTTGGGGCCTACCCAGCCGTGATGATGTTGTGTGACGTGCAGGGGTTGGGCACCGTCCCCGACAAGGTGGCTGATGATGCCCATGTTATAAACGATGTTCTCCCGGGCGTTGCGGACCATCTCGCTGGTGACCTGATCGGGGTGCTTCTCATACGTTTTCAATGTGGTCCAGTCGGCGGCAATCAGCCACTGCAACTGGGAGATGCGGTAGGGCAGCAGGCCGGGCACCAGGTTTGTGTACGCCGGATCTTCCTTCGGATCGTACGGCTTGAACTTATCGGGATGCAGAGCCCGCTCCGCGGCCATACGGTCCAGAAGCTGCCGTTCAAGCGGAGGCAGCGTCTTGAATGTCAAATCAAACACATGGAGCTGTTCCTCGTCCATGTAGTGATCGGGGTTGTTGTAATGATCCACGAAAATGCTGTGCTGCCCTCGCCAGCGGTCCGGCTCCGATGACAGATACTCCAATCTGCTTCGGACTTCTGGCGTCCGCACCCAGTCCGGCATCGTGTCAGGCAGCTTCACCGCTGCCAGGTGGGCGACTGTGATGTGGCCCTCTTCGTCCCATGCCATAGCCGGCGCGGTCGCCATCGAACAGACGAGTGCCAGGCCAAAGATCAATGCATGCCGTTGGTTGGAGAAAAACATGATGTCAACGCTCCCATTGTGGTCAGAGCCTGCTCCACCACCATTCGGGGCGGCGGCATGCGGCCACTGGATCCAGCGAGCCGTCAACGTGCCCGACAGTCGTCAGAGCGGGCTTCCAGGTTCCAGGCCCGTCTCGTCTACACCTGGAAGTCAGCGGGCGTGGCGAGCCATTCCATGCTGATTCCGATTTCTCGGACCTCAGCGGTATCATCATACCCTGATACGGCCGGGGCTGCACGGCAAGGCGGGCCTGTGAATCCCGCCCCGTGGCGGCTTGAGTCCATGTCGCGAAAGAGGGATAATATCAAGATAGCCCTCGGAATCGAGGATCGATCGACCGGGCAGTTCCTCCACTGCCGGCGGCAGACCCCCGCCGCCGCGGCTGCTGAGGCCTTCGATTCCGTTGACAAGCCCATTAACCGCGTTAAATTAAAGGGTTCGGGGCATTCCGGCGCCGGCGTAACCTCATCGCATTGGTTACAGGCTGCACTACCGTGATGCTTCGCACCGTGCGAGGTGACGCCGTGAGCATGAGACGATTGCCAATCTACGGTGTGATGGGTCTGGCCATCCTCGTGGCTGCTGCGCGGGCGGTGGCCGATGAGCCCAAACCCAGCCCGACGCCGATCTCCTGGGAGTTGACCTTTAAACCGGCGCCGCTGGAGCGGATCCAGGTGGACACCGGCAAGGGCCCGGAAACCTACTGGTACATGATCTATACGGTGATCAACGACACCGGTCAGGACGTGGATTTCTTCCCCGAAGTCGTCCGCGTCAGCGAAATAGACAGTCCCATGCCCGCCACCTCTGCTCCGGCCAACCCCGGAGAGGGCCTGGGCATGATCGTCGAACCGGCCCTCATCGGTGGTCATCCGAAGATCTACGAAGCGATCAAGCAGTTGTACGGCAAGACGCGCCCGTTCCTGGTGTCTCCCGTTGATGCGATCGGTCGGCTGCTTCAGGGCAAAGACAACGCCCGGACCAGCGTGTTCATCTTCCCCGATCTGGACCCGCGGGTGACCAGGTTCACGATCTACTTCGGCGGGCTGTCGGGCGAGAAGGTTTCGATCTCGAACCCGAAGTACGACCCCCGGCGCGCAGCGGCAAAGGAGAAGAAGGCGGACGCGAAGCCGGCGGAAGACAAGGACAATCCGCAGTATTTCGTGCTGCGAAAGACGCTGGCGATGCCTTACACGCTGCCCGGCGACGCCAAGACACGGCGGTCAGCCGCCCCGGCGGCGGGCCCGCTGAACTGGGTCATGCGATGACTACAATGGTGGATAGATAGAGGATTCAGCCATGGCACATAAAAAGGGACAGGGTTCAAGTCGGAACGGACGCGACAGCGGTCCGCAGTTTCGCGGCGTCAAGCGCTGCGGCGGGCAACATGTTACGGTCGGAACGATACTCGTTCGGCAATGTGGAACCGTGTTTACACCCGGCATGTACGTCGGGCGCGGGAGGGACGATACCTTGTTTGCGCTGCGGGAAGGCAAAGTGGTCTTTCACGGCAGCAAGGTGTCCATCCAGCCTCTGGCCGCGACTGAGAAGTAGACCGGCCGGATAGCGGATTTCAGTCAGGCCGCAGGCTTCAACCGGCGCCTTGCCGCGCGGGCTGAAGCCTGCGGCTGTTTGGTAGCGGGCATGCTCTTCATCGATCAGGCCGAGATCTGCGTTCGCTCGGGCCACGGCGGCGACGGCTGCGTCAGCTTCCGCCGGGAGAAACGCGTCCCCAAAGGCGGCCCGGACGGGGGCGACGGCGGAGACGGGGGCAGCGTCTATCTGGAAGTCGATCCCCAGCTCTCGACTCTGTTCGACTTTACCGGGCATCACCACTGGACGGCCAGGAACGGCCAGCCCGGCATGGGGGCCAATTGCAGCGGTAAGCATGGAAAGGATCAGATCGTCCTGGTGCCGCCGGGCACGCTGGTTTTCGACCGCGATACCGGCGCGATGTTGAAGGACATGACCGATGCCGGGATGCGGATCTGCGTCGCCCGCGGGGGAAAAGGGGGCAAGGGCAATGCCCGCTTCGCGACTCCCACGCATCAGACGCCGCGGGAGTTTGAGCCGGGGGAGGAGGGGCAGGAGCGCTGGCTGCGGCTGGAGTTGAAGCTCATCGCTGACGTCGGCATCGTCGGCCTGCCCAATGCCGGCAAGAGCACGCTGCTCTCCCGGATCTCGCGGGCCCGGCCAAAGATCGCGGACTACCCTTTCACCACGCTGACGCCCAACCTCGGCATCGTCGCTCTGTCGGGTTTTCGCCGGTTCGTCGTCGCCGACATCCCGGGGCTGATCGAGGGAGCCCACGAAGGTGCTGGCCTGGGCGACACTTTCCTGCGTCACATTGAGCGGACGCGAATCCTGCTGCATCTGGTCGATCTATTTCCGTTTCAAGGGCAGCTCGATCCGGCCTCGGCCTACAAGACCATCCGGCGCGAACTCGAGAAGTACAGCGCCGTCCTGGCGTCAAAGCCTGAGTTGATCGTCGCCAACAAGCTCGATCTGGCCGGCCGCGACCCGCCCGAACTGGCGGAGCTCGCCGGCGTTTTGAACGCCGAGGTCATGGGCATTTCCGCCGTCAGCGGTGTCGGCCTCGAAGCGGTCATCAATCGCCTCTGGCGAATGCTCGAAGAGCAGAAGGCCAAGGAACCGACCGACAAATAGCCCATATCCGGCCCGATCAGAGCCCGGGCGGGAGCGAGGGGCATCGCGCGACCTAGGCCCGAAGCTTGCTCACCGCGGCGGGCGGCAGCGAGGGGCATCATCCCGACTCTATCGCCGCCCGGAACCACTCCTCCCCCCACACCCGCCGCCCGTGCAGGAAGAGCGCCCCGATGGCCACCGGCGCGATCGGGCCGCAGCCGCGGATGAACGGCACAATTGCATCCGGCCGATCGGGAAGTGTCACGATATCGACATGCTCATCCGCCGCTTCGGCGGACCGCCAGCGGGCGCGAAGCTCGTCGGCCGTCATGTCGAGCCGGGCCTCGAACAACATCTCCGGCTGGCAGATCTCCTTGTCGCGGATGAGGCCGACGCAGCACAGATCGGCCAGCTCGTCGCGCCGCAGGCCCAGTTCCTCTTCCACTTCACGGCAGACGGCGGCGAACGGATCGATCCTCCCGTCTGCCGCCCGGTCACGCTCCTCCAGGGCTCCGCCGAAGGTGTGGACGTGGCTGGCGTGATAGGCGACGCTTTCGGACCGCCGGCCGTAGCAGATCAGGCCTTCTCTGCTGACCAGGGTTGCCGTCGTGCCGACCGGATTGGAGAACCGCTCCCAGCCGAACTCCTCGAGGCGATGGTGATTGAAGAGGTTCGTGCCGACGAAATCGCGGTAGCAGGTTGGGCCGATGGTCAACTCAATCGCCTCGGTGCCGCCCGTCGATCCCTTCAAAACGGCATGCCGGACGTACCGCAACAGGCCGCCGTTAAACAGCACCCGTCCGGCCTGGCGAGCCAGCGCCGTCTGGCGCTCCCATTCGGCGGCGATCAGCTCATCCAGTTGCGGCGTACTCGGTCGGGGAGTCGGTTCAAAGGCCGTCCGGACCTGCGCCGGGGTTAAATGGCTGAACGCCAGGATGTCGAAGGGCGTCGGCGACAAGGAGCTTGTCGAGGGGCTATCATTCTGCATCAAAGGAACACCTGGTTGTCTTGAGCGCCGTCCGCAGCCCGGCATACCCATGCGAATGACGGGTTCGTGCAGGCGGCAGGGCAACAGATCGGGTACTGTATCCGTCCCGGGTGCGATTCGGCCAGAGCGCCGAGACTTCGCTGCCGCCAAAGCGGGAAGAAACCGGTCATGCAGATAGAACCAGCGATGTTTCAGCAGCTTCTGGCCATCGAGGGAGCGCAGGCCGCGGCTCCCGCTCCGCCGGCCGACCAGTCGCGCCGGCTTGCCGTGGTGTTCGCCCTGCTGGTGCCTCGGGATGAGATTAACCTGCTGTTCATCCGCCGGGCCGATCTGGGCGATCCGTGGTCCGGGCAGATCGCCTTTCCCGGCGGGCACGTTGAATCGACCGATGCCGATCCTCTGGCGACGGGCTATCGCGAGCTGGCGGAGGAGGTCGGCATCCGGCCTGACGCCGTCACCTGCCTCGGCGACCTGGGTCACTTTCCGACGCAAACCACCAGGGTGCTGGTCCGCGCGTTCGTCGGACTGTGGGACGGCCGGCAGGCGGCGCAGGCCGATGCCGCGGAGGTGGCCGGCATCTGCGAGGTGCCGGTCTCGCACCTGCTCGATCACCATCGGCGCGAGGGCTTCGATGTGCTGCCGGTCGAGCAGATCGGCCGGCGATTGGTCTATCCGCTGACGCCGTCGGCGCTGGCGGCGATCGCGAAACCCGACGCGACTATCTGGGGCGTGACGGCGAGGATTCTGCATCATCTGCTGGGGCTGATCGCGAAGCTGCCGCCGGGGAAGGATGAGGGATGAAGAGGGCGCAGAGCCCGAGCGGGAGCGAGCGGGCTGAGCGCGGCCGATCCTGCAGATTGCGAAGGTCTGACGTTCCGTGTCGGTCGTCCGCCGCCTCGGACAGGCCCGGGGGCGGAAAGCGGGGTTGGTGGGCGATTCAGCGAGGCAGGCCTTGATCTCGGAAACCCGCGGGCGGGCTGGGTGTCGGTGTATCGGTAGGGTTTTCACGCCGGCGGATGTGCTCGATGAGCAAGCCGGCCCCCAAGGCCAGGATTCCGATGAACAGGAGCGTGAAGGGCCATGCGAGTGCGTTTTGGAGGTACCGATCGGTGGTTCTGAAGATGAACCAAGCCAGGTGGAGGAGGCTGTAATACAGGAACCACCGCAACTGGAATCGCATCGACAGCGCCGCGAGAGCGAAGCAAAGCAGTGGGACGGTCAGCTCGATCGGAGTGAGTACGTGGTGACCTCGGCTGATGAGCACCTCGATCGGTTCATCTCCGAGGAGGTCCCACGAGAGCAGGCACATCGGTGGGACGATACGAAAGTAGATTGCCCCCCACAAACGGCGAAGGCGGGTCTTGGATCGATCGTGAACCAGAGCAATCGCGAGGTACAGCAGGCCGCACAGAAACAAGAGCACTTCCTGCGCGGCCCGGAATTGATCGACCTCCGGGTGCGGCCCGCTGAGGGCAAGGAGTGACGTGCCAGGCAGATGAAGCCACGATTCCGGCGCATCTAATGCCAGCGTTGCTGTGATCACCAGGAAGCTGATCGCGGCAGCGGCGTAAAAGGGAACGGCCAGGTGGTCCCAACGCGGCCGATCCAGAAGCCGAGCCCCGCAATAGGCCAGGAAGGTCAGGGGCAACCACCAGATCGCGGTGTCGGCATACATCTCGTACTTGAGCCATTCTTTCATGCCCAGCAGGCACAGGATACTGGCCCAGAGCAGCACGCCGAGCAGGGCGACCGTCGCGGCAAGGAGGGCGTATGGCCTTCGTTTCAGCCACCAGAGCCCGTAGCCGAGCGCCACTGCCAGTGCCGCGGTCACCTGGATGTTTGAGAAGTAATCGAGCGGGAACACCTCGAGTTCTTCTACCTGCCGCCAGCCCAGGATGCCGGTCACGCCAAGGACCACGGCGAGGCAAACCGGGACCAGCAAAATGCCGGTTACGGTGAAAATCAGGGCGACAAGCTTGTTGCCGCGTGCCCACAGGCGAAACGCGCCTCGGTTCACGAGGATCGTGGGGAGGGCCTCGAAAAGGACCTTGCCGAGTGCGCCGAGGTTGACCACGTGGCGGGGATCAGATCGATAATTCCAGTAGAACCAAGGCCAGAGGATGGCGCTGAGGACGAGAAACCACCCGCCCAGTTGGGTCAGGATCGGGCCGATGCGGAGCTTTCGGGCGCCGGGGACCCACAGAGAGTCGGACCGGAGCAAGGCGAGATACCGCTCGTGCAGCGAATCCAGCTCTCGATGGCTGATGAGCTGGTCCTGCTCCCAACCGTTGAGCACGTCGATTTGTTCACGGACGCGCCCCTCCAGCAATTGGGCGTAGCGGGTGGGGCGAGTCAGGATCGGCCTGCCTTCCAGGAAACGCCGCAGATCGTCAGCGAGGTGCCGCGCGGAGCGGTAGCGGTTTTTCGGATCGATTTCCGCCGCCTTCAAACAGATCCGTTGCAGCGCTTCGGGAAGATCCGGGTTGGCCTCGCGCGGCAGCGGTATCTCGCGTTTCTGCCAGGCCCCATGATCGTCGAGTCCAGGCGGCGCCGGCGGGGGCAGACCCGTGAACAGCTCATACATGATCAAGCCCAGGGCGAAGATGTCAGCGGTCTGACCTACTTCGCGCGGGTCGAGCACTTGCTCAGGAGCCATGTACCGAAGCGTGCCTTTTACGGGGCTGCCGATTGAGCTGCTGTCGGCTGCCCCGGCGACCAGGCGGGCCAATCCGAAATCCAGGACTCGCGGCTCGCCGGTCTTGTCCACCAGGATATTCTGCGGTTTCAAGTCGCGGTGGACGACGCCGCAGTCGTGGGCATACGCCACAGCCAGGGCGATCTTTTCCAGAATGCGGATGACTTCCGGCGGGGAGAGATTGCGATGGCGGCAGAAGGCGTCCAGCGGTTCTCCATCCACCCATTCCATGACGAAGTACGGAGTCGGGCCTTCAGACTGGAAGCTGAAGATGGTGACGATGTTCGAGTGCCGGAGGCTGGCGGCCAACCGGGCTTCGCGATTAAACAGTTCGCGCCTGTGCCGCGCCGCAGCCGCGGCCCCGATGGTCTTGATCGCTACGACCCGGTTGAGCTGCAGATCGACGGCCTGGAAGACGTGGCCCATTCCGCCGTGGCCAATCTCATGGATGATCCTGTAGCCATCGATTTCCGGGCGCTTTGATGCCGGGGCGGCTGCGGCGGAGATCCTGCTGTCCTCGATGTTTCTCGTCGGATTGACCGAACCGGCACCAAGAACAAAAGGCGATGGCGACGCTTCGCTGATGCCGACAGCGCGGAGTTTTCCCGCCAGATGC
>DATKKX010000305.1:0-10210 GCA_035542775.1 Phycisphaerae bacterium
GCTATCTGCGTTTGTGAAGCACCACACGTCGACAGGCTGCCCCTCTTTGCCAGCCCAATTCCAATGCGGAAAGAGGTGCAGCACCGGCTCATCAGTCCACCACGCCTGGTAATAGTAATACAGGTCCTTCGGGAAGCCGCAGGTGTCCATGATCCCGAAGTGCGAGCTGATACATGGCCAGCCGTAGGGCGTCGGCTCGCCGCGATAGTCGAAACCGGTCCAGGCAAATCCGCCAGCGAGAAACGGCCGCGTCATGTAGAACTGCATCCACTCATGAGCCAACGCGCCCCAGCCCGGCTTGTGCCGATCATATGCCGTGAGGTACCCGCGCTCCCTGTCAACGACATACTCGCCTCGCGTCGAAACCGTGCTCGCCTCCTCCGTACCGATCAAGGCCTGCTCGGCGTGCTCACGGTGATACTTGTCGATGTCGGAGATGTTGAAGTAGTTGAAGCCCCGGACATCGACGACCTCGTTGATGCCTTCGTAGACGTTCCCACCGTTACAGGCATATGTAACCGGCCGCGTCGGGTCGAGCTGCTTGATGATCCTGATCATGCTCTGGGCAATACGCTTGCCCGCTGGGGAACCCTGGATCGGTTCCTCATTACCGATCGACCACAGGATGACGCTGGGGTGATTCCGATCTCGCAAAACCAGCCGCCGCGCCTGCCCGAGGATCTCCGCGGAAGAGCCGATCAGTCGCTGCTCATCCATAACCAGCATGCCGAGTCGGTCACAGGCGTCGAGCAACTCCGGCGTCGGCGGATTATGCGAGCACCGGTAGGCGTTCGCGCCCATTTCCTTGAGCCTTTCGATGCGGAAGTACTGCAAACGGTCAGGCAGGGCGGTGCCGACGCCGGCATGGTCCTGATGGCAGCACACGCCTTTTATCTTGACGGGCTCGCCGTTGAGGAAGAAACCCTTGTCTTTGTCGAATGTGGCGGCGCGGATGCCGAACAACGTCTTGTCCTGGTCGACGTTCCGATCCTTCTGGCGAACCGTCGTGCGCAAACAGTACAGGCATGGCGAGTCCAGCGACCACAACTGCGGTCTTTGCACCACAATCCGGCAGATTGTCCGGGCCTGCGACCACGGTTCGATCTCGACGTCGCTCTGCCCGGCCTTATCGAAGAAGACTCCCTTCGCGTCCACAATCTCTGCTTCGACGGCGGCGACAGCCCGCTCGGCGGAATCATTGGCAATCGTGGTCTCAACCTGCACCGTCGCCCTGCCCTCGCCAATTTCGGTGCGGACGAACGAACCCCACTGCGAAATGTGTACAGGATTCCTCTTGGTCAGCCAGACATGGCGATAGATCCCCCCACCTTCGTAGAACCAGCCTTCGTAATGGCTGGCGTCGGCGCGAACGACCAGTACATTCTCGCCGCCGTAGTTCACTACATCGGTCACATCCGCGCTGAAGCCGATATACCCGCTCTCGTTGCGCCCGACGAGATGGCCGTTCAGCCAGACGTGGCAATCGCGAAAGACGCCGTCGAACTCGACTGAGATCCGCTTGCCGGCATCCTCCTTGGGAACGTTAAACCGCTTGCGATACCAGCCAATGGTAGTCTCGGGGTACGCCCGGCCGGCGGGCTTGAAGCCGTGGGCCATGTGCTCGGGGCTCCCCCCTGGCACGAAATCGAGCTCAACCACCCAATCGTGCGGAAGATCCACCTTGCGCCAATCGCCGTCGTCGAAATCCGGCCGGACCGCGCCAACCGCCTCGGCGGCCTTGGCCCAGGGCTTGCCCGATCCAAAGTCGAAATCCTTCGCCGGATCGCACCCATGTCCCAGATGAAACCGCCAACCGTCGTCGAGGCAAGTCCTCTGGCGCGGTGAATCACCGGTGTCCGCCGATTGCATCAACGCAGTCACAGCCGCCGCAATGAGAACAGTCAACATGATGATCCTGCCACGAATACCTTACGCCGCGCGAGCCCTCGTGCGCCCGCCGCGAGCGCGCATGGCTCAATCGGTCACCTTCGAGGCCGCCGATTCCAGGCGGCCTGACACCGGATGTTGTATCGTGGCATGTCGAGGCCCGTCAAAGCACGCCGCAGCATAAAGCCGCTCGCTCGGCCGATCGCCAGGTGGGCTTCATCTGGTCAGCCCTTGCCGCCCGTTTCAACGGGTGGGTCCGAGAGCCGTACACCATACGACTCAGCCCGCTTCAGCCGGACTTCCCTTCCCGCTCGCCCCATAAGCGCCCCCCGTCACCTCGCCGGCCCGCGCTTTATCCGGCCCTTCATTTTGTCCGCCCCCGGCGGAGCGCATTTCGTATCTTTTCAGCAGGCGCAGCTCGCCGTGAGAAGGCTGCCCAGTCAACGAGGAGATAGCTATGCGCACATTAAGGCGGACATCCTGGCTTTTCGTCATTGCCTTGGTCGGGGCGATGCTGCTGATTCCGCGCCCTGCGGTCGCCAGCCCGATCTGGTTTGACGAATCCAATGCCGGCCGAGGCTACGCGAGCTTCTCCGATCTCGCGGCGGCATACTCGGGCTTCCTAAGCCCCGGCAACACGGTCCTCGACTTTGGCAGGTTGGCCGAGGGGACCAAGCTCAACGACCAACTCAAGGCGGACTACGGCGTGAGCTTTCTGAACGCCGGCGGCGGCCGCTACGACTGGTGTTCCGGCGTGCGGCCAGAGTCCGGTGCCAACGTTGAAGATCTGACCGGCTATGACGGCTCTTTCATGCCGAGTGGCAAGATGGTCTACCTGAAATTCGACAACAACGTTGAGAGGACGCCGTTCACGATCATCTTCGATGAACCGGTCTCGCAGGTCGGCTCGTTCTGGGCCGTCGGCAAGGAAGGCATGGTCCACAGCCTGACAATCTCGGTCTTTGACTCGGAGCAGCGTCTGCTGGGCAGAAAAGTGGGGGATTCCTGGCTGTGGGGCGGAAAAGCAGACCGGCAGAACTACGAGTCGTTCTTCGGCTTGCGTACCGGCAAAGCCGAGATCTCCCGCGTGGAGATTCTGAACAATTCGTGCACCGACTTCTCAAACGCCTTGGTGATCGACAGCGTGCGGTTCGGGCGGCAGTTGCCGGAGCCGATCACCCTGGCATTGTTCGCCGGCGGGCTTCTGGCGCTGCGACTGCACAGCCGGACCGTGCGGCGATGACGAACTGCGGACCCAGGATGAGGTGAGGACCAGACAGGCCCGTGGCGTCGGCCCTCCCGGGGGGGCGACGCCCGGGACGGAGGGAAAAGGAGGACTGAGAAACAGCGCGGGATCACAGCCCGCGGAGACTGCCGAGCCGCAGGCGCGGCAGTCGAACACCAGGACACAACCACACAGGGACCCGCGTGGGGATGAGCGATGAGGGATAGCGGGCGTGCGCCATGCATCGGCCGGCCGCTTCGCCTCTCGTCACTCATCCCTGGTTTTTTCCGCCTCGAAGACTATCGCCAAGACGGAACAGCCTGCTATCATCACGCCCGGTTCTGAAACGAAGATGCACCAGGGACGACACCCATGACCAAGGCAGCCCTGACTGGTTTTCTCGCAGCGGCATGTTGCGGATTGCTGGCGGCCTGCTCGCAGCCGGCGCCCATTCGGGTCATGTCCTTCAACATCCGCTACGCCGCGGCGGATGACGGGGCCAACAGTTGGGACCGCCGCCGCGGACTGGCGGTGGAAACCATCCGCGCTGACGATCCCGATATCCTCGGCTTGCAGGAACCCCTGGCGACCCAGGTCGCGGAACTGCGGGCGTTGCTGCCCGACTACGGCTTCGTCGGCGTCGGGCGCACGGACGGCATCGCCGCCGGTGAGTTCGTGCCGATCTTCTACCGGTCGAGCCGTTTCACACTGCTGGAGGAGGGACATTTCTGGCTGAGTGAGCACCCCAACGATGCCGGCAGCATTGGTTGGGATGCCGCGCTCCCTCGAATCGCGACATGGGCGAGGTTGCGGATCGTCGAAGCCCCCTCGTGGGAGGTGCAGGTCGTTAATGTCCACTTTGATCATGTCGGCCAGCGCGCTCGAGTGGAGTCGGCAACATTGATCCACGGACTGGTGGAGAGGCTCGGACGGCGGCCGGTCGTCGTTCTGGGCGACTTCAACTGCGACACCGACTCGCAGCCCTATCAGATTCTCACCGGCAGCTCCGCCGCCGCGGCCGTACTGTGCGATGCGTTCACAGAGACAACCGATTCAGGCGGAACCTACCACGGGTTTGCCGGCCGGCCGCAGGACGGACGGATCGACTGGATCCTCTTCAATCGCCGCTTTGACTGCCTGAATGCGAAAGTGGATCGGAGGGACTTTGACGGAAGGTATCCGTCAGATCATTTCCCGGTCACCTCGACGCTTCGGGCAAAGCCCTGACCCTTGGCTCGAGGATGAAGCACATGGACCGGCGCCGGGGGAGCATGCCGCCCTCACAGCACAATCCCACTGGTTGCCCCGATCGATACGGCGGTCCAGAGCCGTCCGACCGGCGATTGGAAATAAGAGTGGTTTATGACGGTCTTGAGGGGGTGCGGCGCCAGAATCTGCAGCCCGGAAGCATTGATCACCATCGGGAGCGAGCACTTGACCGTGACATCCCGTGCCGCGAGCAGCAGCCTGATGCGGCTGCCGACAATGTTGGTGATCTCGCCGATGGCGTCGCCTACATCCTGGTCGACCGATTCCATTTCGCTGCTCGAGAATCTTGACGCCACGCCGCAAGCGGCCTCGGATGCGAAGCCCAGGCTGACCGACCAGTGAACGCCGCCGAAGACCGACAGCATGCCCAGCACAACTTCGCCCCGCGTTACACTTTCGTCGACCGGGGCGGGCGTTAGCTTCAACTCGCATGCCCGTGCCAGGACTTCCTCGAGCGCCAGCGGCACACATTCCCCGTGCGGCACTGCACACGGCCCTGTCCGCTCGGGAATGCCGTCGACGAGGGTCTTCAGACCGCTGCGCAGGCGGTCGCGATCCACAGGCTTTAGCATCAGGGCGGCCACGCCGGGCTCGTTCTCGATTTCCTTGAGTCGCTTGCGGTCGGACTCGGCCGTGATCACCACCGCTGCGGGACATATCTTGTGGCGCTTGTGAAGACTGCGGATGAATTCGAGCCCGCTCATGCGCGGCATGTTCATGTCCACGAAAATGAGCTCCGTCTTTCCAGGAAGGAACTTGGCCATCGCATCCACGCCGTCCGCGGCCTCGGTAAAGAGGAACTCAGCAAGACCGGTTTGCTTCAAGGCGCTGATCACAAGTTTGCGTGTGGTCGCTGAATCATCCACGATCAAAGCGTTGATTTGCCGCATAGAGTCTTGTCCCCCGGACAGCCGGTCCCGGAAAAACGTCCGAAAACTCCCGTCAAGCTCCGCCGCATGACCGAGCGATGCTCCTGGCTTGTTGCGTCACCATCTTCGTATCGGTTGTGCCCTCCGCGCACTCACCTTATGTCCAAAGACTTGGTAAAACGAAGCGCAAGCTCCCATAATGTCCGCGCGAGTGAAACGCACAGTCAGGTATGGCCACAGGATACAGCCGTCTTACTTGTCCGGCTCATCGCTCTTCTCGCGCCCTGCGGGGACGGCAAAGAGTGTCGGCGATTCTTTCAGCGCTTTGATCCGGTCGCGAATGACGGCGGCTTTCTCGAAATCGAGGGCCTCCGCCGCAGCGAACATCTCCTTCTCCAGATCGGCGATGGACTCTGTCACGTCGAACGCGTCCTCGCTGGCGCGGATCGCTCCGCGGACGGCCTTGCGGGCGGAGATCTGCTGCTCCAGCCCCATGCGGATGGCTTTCTTGATCGAGGCCGGGGTGACACCGTGCTTCTCGTTGTACTCGGCCTGCAGCTTCCGCCGCCGGGCCGTCTCGTCGACCGCGTGCTGCATGGCCGCCGTCACCTTGTCGGCGTAGAGGTACACCTCCGCGTTCACGTGCCGGGCGCAGCGGCCGATGGTCTGGATAAGGCTTGTCGCGCTTCGCAGAAAGCCTTCTTTGTCCGCGTCAAGTATCGCCACCAGCGAAACCTCCGGCAGGTCCAGCCCTTCGCGGAGCAGGTTCACGCCGACGACCACGTCATATTTGCCGTCGCGCAACTCGCGGAGGATCTGCACGCGCTCGATCGTGTCGATCTCGCTGTGCAGGTACGCCCCCTTGATGCCCGCCTGCTGGATGTAGGCGGCCAGGTCCTCGGCCAGACGCTTGGTCAGAGTGGTGACCAGCGTCCGCTGGCCCACGGCAGCGCGGGCCTGAATCTGGTGCAGCAGGTCCGGCACCTGCCCGCGGGCAGGCTTCACCGTGATCAGCGGATCGAGCAGACCGGTCGGGCGAATGACCTGCTCAACAACCTCGCCGCCGGTCTTGGTAAGCTCGTAAGGGCCGGGCGTCGCGGAGACGAACAGGACCTGCTTCCACATGCCCTCGAATTCTTCGAAGCGCATCGGCCGGTTGTCGAGCGCGCTGGGCAGTCGGAAACCATGCTCGACCAGCACCTCCTTGCGGGCCCGATCGCCGTTGTACATCGCCCCGATCTGCGGCACGGTGGCGTGGGACTCGTCGAGAATGAGCAGAAAATCCTTGGGGAAATAGTCCACGAGCGTGTACGGCTTGGAGCCCGGCGGCGTGCCGGCGAGGTGGCGGGAGTAATTCTCGATACCCGAGCAGTAGCCGACTTCGAGGAGCATCTCGATATCGTATTTGGTCCGCGCGGCCAGGCGCTGGGCCTCCAGCAGCTTGCCTTCGCGACGGAAGGTCTGCAATCGCTCCTCCAGCTCAGCCTTGATGCCTTCAACCGCCGCTTCCAGCCGGTCCTGCGGCGTGACATAGTGGACAGCCGGATAGACGTATAGCTGCTCGTGCGATTCGAGAGTCGTCCCCGTCAGCGGGTTGATCGTTTGCAGCCGCTCGATCTCATCGCCGAACATCTCGATGCGATAGGCAAGCTCCTCATACGCCGGGTAGAGCTCGACGACGTCGCCTCGAACGCGGAATGTCCCCCGATCCAGCACCAGATCATTTCTGTTGTACTGCAAATCCACAAACCGGCGGAGCAGATCGTCGCGCTCGATGGTTTGTCCGACCTGCAAGTTGACGACGCTGGCCTTGTACTCATCCGGCGAGCCCAGGCCGAAGATGCACGAGACGCTGGCCACCACAATCGTATCCGGCCGGGAGACGACCGCGCTGGTCGCCGCCAGCCGCAGGCGGTCGAGGTCATCGTTCCGCGAGGCATCCTTTTCGATGTAAATGTCCCGGGCCGGGATGTAGGCCTCAGGCTGGTAGTAGTCGTAGTAACTGACGAAGTACTCGACGGCGTTGTATGGAAACAGCTCCTTGAACTCTTCATAGAGCTGAGCCGCCAGGGTCTTATTGTGGGAAATGACCAGCGCTGGCTTGTTCAACCGAGCGATCAAGTGGGCCATGGTGAAGGTCTTGCCCGACCCGGTCACGCCCATCAACATCTGAAACCTCTTGCCGCCGTGGGCGAAGCCCTCGAACAGCGCCTTGATCGCCGCGGGCTGATCTCCCGCGGGGACCAGATCGGTGGCAAGCTGGAAGTGATTCATTCGACAACCCTACGACGAAGCGTGCATCCTGCGTTCCCTCTTTCTTCCCAAGGGGGAGGGCCAAGGTGAGGGTGCGAGGACGCACGCAGGGACCGCTTGGTCGCATCCATCCTACACAGGATCAGAGTCTTCGTCGCATGGGTAATTCAACCCGCCCACGCAGACCGGTGAAATGGCCGCAGCTTTGAGCGGCCGTGCTCTCGCCATCCCTCATCGGATTGGTGTAACGCCCGTGCGGCAAACATAGGGCAGGCCGAGGCACGAGACCTGTCGGGAATGAGGCGAACCGGCAGGCGTCGGTCTGCTGCACCTGCCCGACTCCCCCACCGCTACCACAACCGGTGACCGGCATGTGCAAGCGCAACAACTGGCCCTACGTGGCAACCGGTACCCGAGATCACCACCTCGCAGTACCATCATGAGGGCATCCACGAGATTGCCGAGTGGACCGGTCCTGAGTAACTTGCGATCCGCTGGCAGCCCTGGTTGTTGGTCGACAGACGCCCTGTGGCACGTTACGGCCCATTGGACGGCGAGAGATGACTCGCGAATGGTCGCAGGAGAAATCAAAGAAAGGGCGCGGCGCTAGGACGCCGGCGGCTCCCTCATCACCGCGCGGTCGGGCGAGTTCACGAATGGAGCGTCGCGTATTCACCCTTGGATCGCACGGGTGGCTGGGGCTGGCTTGCCCTGTGCTGGTGGCTATTGTCACCTTTGCGGCGTTCTGGCCTGTTCTCGGCGCTGAATTCGTCAACTACGACGACGACAAGCTGTATGTAGACAACCCCAATTACCGCGGCTTCGATGCCGGGCACCTCCGGTGGATGTTCACGACGATGTACATGGGGCACTATCAGCCGCTGACGTGGTTGTCGGCCGCGATGGACTACGCGATTTCTGGCAAGGAGCCGTCAAGTTACCACCGCACCAACCTTATCCTGCACACACTCAGCGCTGTGATGCTCTACTTTGTGGCATTGCGGTTGCTCGCCGCCACGGACACACTGCCCGACGGTCGCGCTCTCCATCGCGGCCTCCCGTTGGCTGCGGCAGCAGCCGCTCTTCTGTATGCCATTCACCCGCTCCGCGTCGAATCTGTCGCCTGGGTCTCAGAGCGGCGGGACGTGCTCAGCCTGTTTTTTCTCATGGCCGCCCTGTGGGCGTACTTGAGGGCCACTACGCCCGGCGAATCAGCGGCGAAGTCGTGGCCGATCTACAGTCTCTCGTGCCTGCTCCTGTTGTGCTCGCTGCTCTCCAAGGCCTGGGGAATGTCCTTTGTCATCGTTCTAATCATCCTGGACGTTTATCCCCTGAGGCGGCTGCCAGCGTCGCTGACGGCCTGGCGGCTTGCGCCCTCCCACGCGGTGCTGCTGCAAAAGATTCCATATTTGCTGCTTGGACTGGCCGCCGCCGTGACTGCGGGGTATGCACAGCATTCGGGGACCGTGGACACCATGAGAAGCCTCGGCGAGTGGGGAGTGATGGATCGCGTCGCCCAGGCGAGCTATGGCCTGGCCTTCTATGTGTCGAAGACCATCTGGCCGCAGGGTCTCGCCGCCCTCTATGAGCTACCATATGAGATGAATCCGGTCGAAGCGCGGTTCATTACCTCGTACGCCGTCGTGGCGGTCGGAATAATGCTGGTGTTCCTCGTGCGGCGAAAGTGGCCAGCTCTGGCCGTGGTTACGATCGTTTATATCGTGGTGGTGGCCCCGGTGTTGGGCATCGTACAGGCGGGGCCGCAACTGGTGGCCGACAAATACAGCTATGTCTGCTGCATCGGTTGGGGATTCCTGCTGGCCGGCGGCCTGCTGCACCTGTGGCGACGGCACGGGCACTACACGGTCGTGGCGGTCACGGCGGCAGCGACTTGCGTCTTACCCATCACGTTGTTCACCCTGACCTATCGGCAGGCAGGCGTGTGGCATGATTCGAGGTCTCTATGGCAGCACGCTCTGGATGCCGGGCAGCCCAGCGCACGCGCCCATCTGGGCATGGGCCGCGTGCTTTCGCAGGAAAGACGCAACAGCGAGGCGATCGGACAATTTCGAGCCGCCGCTGCGATCCGGCCGGACTTCGGCCACGCGTGGCATGAACTGGGCAATGCCCTGTACCGAGAGCAGGCTCTTCCTACGGCAAAGCCGGTCGACCGGCAGCGAATCATCGAGGAAGCCAAGACCGCCTATCGCGAAGCGGCGCGGTTTATGGTGGAGCGGTACGATCCGCTGGTGAACCTCGGGCAGATCTACCTCGAGGAAGGCAGAATAGACGAGGCCGAGGCTGTGTTCCGGGAGGCCGTCTCCTACGTCGACACCCGCCCTGAGGGCGGCTTCTCACCCTGGCCTAACTATGCACTGGGACACGCGCTGTTCCTGCAGGGGCATTTTCCGGAGGCGCGTGAGTATCTCATGAAGGCCAGCAGGCACTCGGAGACGCGCGAAGCAGCCGAAGCGGATCTCAGGCGGTTACCGCCGCCGTGACCTGGAAGAAAACATAGTTCCGGCGAACGGGATCGATTTCGAGAACCCTCTCCGCTGAGCATTACGGCGAATGCTTGATCGCGCGGACAAAAGCGCGGTCCCTCGCTCTTCTTCGTTGTCGGCACTCACATTCTGGTAACGGCCAGCCGGCCTTCCGTGACATTCGGGAAAGTCACTCAGTCAGCGCGACCATCACGGCCCTTAGT
>DATKKX010000306.1:0-10758 GCA_035542775.1 Phycisphaerae bacterium
TCGGCGCCGCGCGTCAGCACGGCCATCTGTTCGTTTACAGGCGGAAAGCTCATTTGTCCTTATCCTGATCCTTGCCCTGGTCTTTGCGATCGGGTTTGCTCTTCTTCGGCAGTTTATCGGCAGCAGGATAGCCGAACTTCACCTTGCCGCCGAGCGGGACCACCGCCCGAGCAACCGGGAGGCGAGCGAAATCCCATCCGCGGGCCGCCTCGGTGAGCATGACCGCCATGTCGCGCTCGATCTTGCCCTCGAAGAGCTTCTTCTTTCCCCGCATGATCTTCACCGGCTTGTCGAGGTCCAGCAACTCATCGCTGAGGGACAGGACCACTCTCGGCGTGCGGCGGGCAACGATGTTGATGCTCTGGCTCCTGCAATCGCCTTCCACCAGGCCGAGCCTGTCGGTAAGCCACTTTCGCTTGACAGTTTGCGGGTCCTCATCCGAGGGGACCGGAATGCTGAGCACGCCGTCCGGCAAGGGCTCGCCTTGCAGCTCCTCGGCACCGATCCAGTACGCGTCGCTTTGATCGGGCAGCCTGAATGTCTGGCGGACATGATTCGGATAGTGCAAACGTTGCTGGCTCAAAAGGGCGGCCAGGCGATCGGCGGGCGGTTCGACGCCCAAATGGCCCACTCCCTCAAGCTCGACCGCCTCGAAGTGCTTGAAGCCCAGCGCACCGATCACCGCGGACATCTGCCGGCAGGCGGCGGCGTTCCCCCCGGTGGGATGCGGCTTGCCTTCGGCGGTGAGCGTGTCGCCCCGGCCCCAGCAGAACAGGATCGCCAGGTTTTGAGTGTTGGGCAGGACTTCCTCATAAAGCAGGTCGCCGCCGACGAGTTGCAGATTCGTGGCCAGGGGAACGATGCCGGCCCAGCAATCCGGGTACATGACGGCCGCCATCCAGGCGTCATGGCTGCCCTGGGAATACCCCATGAGGTAGACCCTGTCGCTGTCGACATGAAACGTGTGCCGCAGGGCGACGAGGAGATTCCGCGGGCGGGAGACGATGTCGGGCGGTTGGGTGAGCCCGAGCGGGCCCAGATCCTGCGGAGCGGCGATGATGAACTGGTTTGCGGCGCTGCCAAGCAATTGTGCGGTCAGGCGGAGCATGTGCTCGGCCTTGCCGCCTTGACCGTGGAGAGCGATGACCAGCGGCCAGGCCTTGTCCGGGTCGTAGGTTTCAGGCACCCGGACCCAGAGAGCCATCTCCGAGCCTTTGGCTTTTCGCAGCCGGAGCGAGGTTTCGTACTCGCCTGTCTGCGGCTTCTTCCACAGTTTCAGGCGCTTAATCGCTTCGGCAAGCCTGGCGGGCGTCAAGCCTTCGACGGCGAGGATTTCTTTCAGAACAGTTACGCGTTCCGCCGTGGTCTTGGCCGTGAAATGGCGGCGAAGGAGGTCGTTGAGATCCTGATCCGCCGTGGCGGGCAGGGGCGGCAGCAATGCGAGTGCGATCACGGCGAAACACACGGCTCCGGCTCCCGGTGATTACACTGACGGCGTGCTTGCCACGCGGCCGAACCGTCGGTCACGTTGGGCATACGCGGCGAAGGCGGCGTTCAGGTTCGATCGGCGAAAGTCCGGCCACAGCGTGTCGGTCACGTACAACTCCGCGTAGCTGATCTGCCATAGCAGAAAGTTGCTCACCCTCATCTCCCCGGCGGTGCGGATGAGCAGGTCCGGATCAGGCAGTCCCGCGGTATAGAGCGAGTCGCTGATGGTGGCTTCGTCGATCCGGCCGGGCTGCAATTCGCCGGCAAGAATCCGCCGGGCGATGGACTGGACCGCGTCGGTCAATTCGACGCGGCTGCTGTAATTCAGCGCCAGACACAGCGTCATGCCGGCATTGTTCCTCGACAGCAGGGCGGTTTCATCCAGCTCGCGCAGGACCTCTTCGGGCAGGCCGGCCCGGCGGCCGATCTGCACAAGACGGATGTCGTTATCCATGATTTCCTGTCGCTCCTTGATGAGATACCGCACGTAGAGGTTCATCAGGTGGCTGATCTCGTCGACCGGGCGATTCCAGTTTTCCGTGCTGAAGCTATAGAGCGTCAGGCATCCGATGCCGAGCCGGGCGGAATGAGTGACGATCTCGCGGACGTTTTCGGCGCCGGCCTCATGGCCCTTCACGCGGGGCAGGCCGCGTTTCTTCGCCCAACGGCCGTTGCCGTCCATGATGATGGCGACGTGACGCGGCAACCGCTCTCGCGGTATGCCGAGCTCGCTTTGAGGATCGAGCGGTTCGGCGGTGGGCATAAGGCTTCGACTTTCTCACGGCGCGGCCTGGCGATGCAGGGTCGCCGAGCGGTCCGCGCCGACGCTCAACAGCGTAATCGGCACGCCAAGCAGTTTCTCCAGCCGGTCGATATAACGGCGAGCACTGTCGGGCAATTGCGACAGATGGCTGATCGGACCGCCCTTGTCAGGCCATCCCGGCAAAGTCTCGTAGACAGGCTCGACCTGGCCCAGGACATCCACATCCGGGGAGAAGAACTCCAGCTTGCGGCCCTTGTGGAGATAACCGGTGCAGATCTTCACTTCCGGCAGCGAGGCCAGCGTGTCCAGGTGCATCACCGCGACCTGCGTGATGCCGTTCAACGCAACACTGTACTTGACGGCGAAGGCATCGAACCAGCCGCAGCGTCGGGGGCGGCCCGTGGTCGTGCCGTATTCGTGGCCGCGGCGGCGAATTGTCTCGCCGGTATCGTCGTTCAGCTCGGTGGGGAACGGTCCGCCGCCGACTCGGGTAGTGTAGGCTTTGACGACCCCGATGAAGGAGCGGACGGCGGAGAAGGGCAATCCCGCGCCGCCGGAGATGCCCCCGGCCATGCACGTGCTGCTGGTGACGAAGGGGAAGGTGCCGTGATCGATGTCCAGCAGCGTGCCCTGGGCGCCTTCAAAGAGGACTCGCCGGCGGGCGGCGACGGCCTGGTGCAGTCTCGACGTGGTGTCGGTCACGTGGGGCGCCAGCTTCTCCGCACAAGTCAAGTACGCGGCGGCGATGGCTTCCGGGTCGAGGGGCTCCTTGTCACCGTACAGAGTCGCGAACAGGGTATTGCGATCGGCAACGATCTCCTCCAGCCGGGCGCGAAACCGCGGCGGGTCGTACAGATCACCGACGCGAAACGCCGTGCTCCGCAGCGCCTTGTCCGCGTAGCAGGGCCCGATGCCCCTTGCGGTGGTGCCGATCCGCCGGGCGCTATCGAGACGGGCTTCCGCCAGCCGGTCTTGTTTCTTGTGATAAGGCATCACCAGGTGGGCGCGATTTGAGATCAGCAGATTGCCGCCGACCTCGATGCCGCGGGCACGAAGGCCGTTGATCTCCTCGGTAAGTATCTCCGGGTCCAGGACCACACCAGGGCCGATGATGCAGAGAACTCCCGGGCGGAGGATCCCGCTGGGAACGAGATGCAGGGCGAACTTCTCGCCCCCGATCTGGATGGTATGCCCCGCGTTGGCTCCACCGGCATATCGGACGACGACGTCGAAATGCTCGGTGAGCAGATCGACGATCTTCCCCTTGCCTTCGTCGCCCCATTGGAGGCCGACGACACCGGTGTTGCCCAGAGCGTTGAAGTCCATTGGTCTGATGGTAGTTATACAGAGATGTGGACGGCGGCGAAAGCGGACCTGGAGGACCGCTGAATACGCTCCTTGGGGAGGGTGTGCCGGCCTTTCAGACCATGGCTGCGCCCTGGCTCGGCCCCGTAGATATAATGCAGACGAGCAGGCCCGGAGAGACAGGCATTCGAGAACGGCGCAACCAGAGTGAACGATGATGCGGCGCGGTGCGGAGTTTCCGGTCGCTCCACTAGCGGGAGTTGCAGATTGAGCCGGTTAAACGCGATATAGGGATGATGGATTACAGAAAAGGCCGAATGACGAACGGTGAGTTCGATATCGACGAACGGCTGGAAGACCTCGTCGGGCGGATCGTCACCAGCTATGGGCAGGAGGGCCGGACGCGGCATATCGACCGGGGCTATCTGCCGAGCCAGCCGGAGATCGTTCTCATCATCGAATTGCTGCTGGAGATCTCATATCCAGGTTATTTCGGCCGTGGGAACCTGACGACCAAGAACGTGAGATATCACATCGGCGACCTGTTGCCGCGTCTCGGTCAGTCGCTATACACCCAGGTGTTCCGCTCGCTTTGCCACCAGAGCGAGTTGGAAGGCACGTACGACCCGAACGGATCGCCCGAGCAGGCCTCCCCGTTCGACGCCCAGGCCAGGCTGCTGACGGAACGGTTCCTGGAGAAGATTCCGGAGATTCGGGACCTGCTGGCTCTGGACGTGCAGGCGGCGTACGACGGCGATCCCGCCGCGGCCAACACCGATGAGGTGATCCTGGCTTATCCCGGGGTCCTGGCGATTACCGTGTATCGCTACGCGCACGTACTGTACACCATGGACGTGCCGCTGATCCCCCGGACCATGACCGAATGGGCCCATCAGCGCACCGGAATCGACATACACCCCGGGGCGCGGATCGGCAAGAGTTTCTTCATCGACCACGGCACCGGCGTGGTGGTTGGCGAAACCACCGACATCGGCGACAATGTCAAGCTGTACCAGGGCGTGACGCTGGGCGCTTTGAGCTTCCTCAAAGACGAGCGCGGCCGGATGGTCCGGGGCTACAAGCGGCATCCGACGGTCCGCGACAACGTCACGATCTACGCGAACGCGATCATTCTGGGCGGGGAGACGATTCTCGGCCAGGGTTGCACGATCGGCGGCTCGACCTTCCTGACTTCGAGCGTGCCGGCAGGGTGCACCGTCACGACGATCGCCCCGGAACTGACCGTTCGCCCGCCGAAATGGGGCGGCTTGACCGGCACAGTGCAGGATTTCAGCATTTAGGCCCGCACTCACCACGGAGTCACTGAGGCACGGAGTGAATGAGTATGAAGCCGGACGGATGGAACCGCGCCCATTCGCGGGCATGCTTCGACGCTGACGGTTTTCCCATCCTCCAGCATTGGTCCTTTTCTCCGCGGCTTGTGCAGTGAACAATCCGGTGAGGGCTTGGTCTTCAAACCTGCCGATACAAGCCGTGGGGGCGTTAGAGGTATGAGCATGTCGCTTCGCGTGTGGATTCAACGGCTTGCGGTGATCGCCGTGATCGCCTGGAGCCTTGCGCCGGCCGGCTGTACCAAGGAGGAGATACGGCGCTTATTCGACAAAGAGGAAAAGAAGTCGCAGCCCGAACCGATCGCTCCGCCCGCCGTCAGCAGCGTGGCGGTTCAGGGAACGATAGGCCAGCTCGTCACCATCGACGGTTTGCGCCTCACGCACGTTCGCGGATTTGGTCTGGTCGTCGACCTGGTGGATACCGGGGGCAGCGATGGTCCGGAAGTGGTCAAGAACTACCTGGCCAAGGAAATCCGCACCTGGCAGGACCCCAGTCAACCCCCCATATCGTTGCAGGAGATGCTGGACAGCCGGGACGCGGCGATGGTGGAGGTCACCGGCTTGATCCCCGCCGCGGCCAGGAAGGGCGATCGTCTCGACGTTGTGGTCCGTGCCCTGGGGACGCAGACCAAGTCTCTGGTCGGCGGCCGGCTGGTTCTCGGCAGCTTGAAACTCTACGCCGACACCCCCGCCGGCGTCATCGAAGGAACGACATTGGGGACGGCCGCGGGGCCGGTCTTCGTCAGTTCGCTGGATCTCGACGGCAAGCTCGCCAAGAAAGTGGACCTGCGCACCGGCTGGGTGCTCGGCGGAGGAATCGCCAAGGAGGACCGGCGCGTCCGCTTGGTGCTCAATGATCCCCGGTACAGCCTGGCCCAGCAGATCGTGGCCCGACTGAACGGCCGGTACTCTACCGGCGATCCGATGGCGGTGGGGCAGAGCCCGAGCTATGTGGACCTGCACATCCCCGAGAAGTTCCTGGCACACAAGCGCTTGTTTCTCGAACGGGTTCTCTTCACCAGCCTCAACCCCAACGAGGCCTTCCTGGCCCAGCGGACCAAGGACCTCGCCACGGTGATCGTCGAGCCGCACGCAGAATACGAATCCATCGGGCTGGCGTGGGAGGCGATCGGCCAGATGTGCCTGCCGACGGTCAAAGAGCTGTACACGCACTCCACGCCGGAAGTGAGCTACTTTGCCGGCCGCACGGGGATGCGTCTCGGCGACCAGCGCGGGATGGAGGTGGTGGCCAAGTATGCCAAGCAGGCGGACAGCCCTCTGCGGAATCAGGCCATCGACGAGCTGGGACTGGCCATGGACATGTACGGCGCGGGCGAATGCCTCCGCGGGCTGCTGAGCGACCCCGACGCCAACGTCCGCATACGGGCGTACAAGGCGCTGCGGCAGCGACCACATCCGGCGATACGGTCCAAGGTCTTGTACGAGGACAACCTGATCCTGGATATTGTCGAATCCACGGGCCCCTATCTGATCTACGTCCAGCGTTCAATGGTCCCGCGAATCGCGGTATTCGGGTCGCAGATGAGCTGCAAGCCGCCGGCGATTTATCCCGGCGAGCATCGCGATGCGCGCCGGATCCAGGCGCAAATCAGCGCCGCCGAGGGAGCGGATTCGCTGACCGTAATCTACAACAACAAGCGGACGCGGAAGAATTCGCCGCCGCTGACGGTATCACTGAACGTGGCGGAGATGATCTCGTTCCTCGGCGGGACCCCGGTCCGCGACGAGAACGGCAACGTGCTGGGTCTGGGGGCGCCGTACTCCGAGATCGTGGATATCCTGGCCGTGTTCTGCGATCCGGATACGAAGACGATCCCGGCGACGTTCGTCGCCGAAGACCTGGAGGGCAAGGAGGAGGTCAAGAACGAGGGCGAGCGGGAGCGGAAGGAATCGGAGTTTTAGTCCGCGTCCCTCACCAAGGCCTCTCCGCGAAGGACACGAAGATACAAGAAACCTCACGACTAGCACGCGGCGCCCATCCGGCGGTCTGCGCGTGGCGGTCACAGCCTCGGATCGACCGGTTCGCTCTCCAGGGCCAGCACGCCAAATACGCACTCATGAACTCGCCGCAACGGCTCGCCGCGGACGAAACGCTCAAGTGATTCGATGCCCAACGCGAACTCACGTGTAGCCAGCGAGCGTTTTGCGCCCAGCCCGCGAGAGCGCAGCCGCTCGAGGTTTTCCGGCATGGTGTATTCCGGGCCGTAGATGATCCGCAGGTACTCGCGGCCGCGGCATTTCACCGCGGGCTGCACGAGCCCGCGCCGGCCGCGAGCCACGAAGCTCAGCGGCTTGACCACCATCCCTTCGCCCCCACCGGCGGTCAGCTCTTCCCACCAGACCGTGCCGGCCTGTTCCTCGGCCGGGTCGGTCAAGTCAATGACCTTGTGGGGCGTAGCCAGCAGCAGATCCGGATCTGCTGCGCAGACCTTGGCGAGCGTCTCCATGTGCCAGACGTGGTCACGATCGACATGCACCCGGCCTTCGGTTGCCAGCAGATGAAACGGCGCAAGCTTCAGATCGGCCAGCGACTGGACGGGCCAGCAATACTGCTGGTACGCCTGGACATATCTCGCCGTCATCTCGGCTCGATCGAGATGCCGGGCGAGCAGGTCGTCAACCGGAAGCCCTGCTGCCTTGGCGGCATCAAGCGAGGCAGTCACCTCATCCAGAGCGGCGCGCGAGGCGGCCCCCACCGCGGCATACTGCTGCTGCAGCAGAGCCTGGGCCTTTGCCGACCAGGGCATCAGCTCACAGTCCAGGCACGCCCAGTCTGTAGCAAACTCGTCCCAGAAAGCGGTCGCGGCCAGCGCGGCTCGGATGCGGCCGATGAACTCCACCTCGCGTGGCGGATCGTCGAAGAACCGACGCCCCGTCCGCGTGTACACGATTCCGCAGCCCTCATCGACGATGCCGAACCGGTGGCGGATGGCTGTCTCGTCCTGCCCGACGACCACGACCGCCCGCGAGCCCATGTGCTTCTGTTCGCAGATCACGCGCGGTACGCCGGCGTGTCGGTAGTACGCGAACGCCTCGGTGGGGTACTCCAGTGCGTCCCGTCGCTGCGACGTCTCGCAAGGTGACATCGTCGGTGGCAGGTAGATCAGCCACTTGGGATTCACGGCGAAGCGGCTCATGACCTCCAGGGCCGCGGTGGCGTTCTCCTCACGGATGGTCACGTTGTGGTGCAGCCGCGTGGTGATGATCCGCTTGCCGAGCACGTCGGCGAGGTCCAGCACGTCGTCGTGCAACTGCTGAGCCGACAACGCCGCATCATTGGCACCATCTTCCCCCGGCAGGAACGGCCGCTTCGGTTCGGCGTACACGCGATGTGCGGGCACGGACAGCAACTCTCGCTCCGGGTATCGCAGCGCCGTCAGCTTGCCGCCGAAGACGCAACCGGTGTCGATGTTGATCGTACGGTTGAGCCACTCGGCCTCGGGCACCGGCGTGTGGCCGTACACGACCATCGCCCTGCCGCGGTAGTCGGCCGCCCAGTTCAGCCGGACGGGCATGCCGAACTCGTCCGTCTCGCCGGTGGTTTCACCGAAGAGGGCGAAGTCTCGCACCGCGCCGGAGCCGCGCCCTTGCAGGTCGGCCTTCATGCCCGCATGGGCGACGACGAGCTCGCCGTCGTCGAGGACGTAATGGCTGACCAGACTATCGAAGAATTCAATGACCCATGCGCGGAAGTCGGGTGAGTCGGCGTCAAGCTGGGCGAGGCTGTTCGCCAGGCCGTGCGTGATCTGCACATCCTTGCCGCGTAGCTTACGCATGAGCTTCATATCATGGTTGCCGGGCACGCACAGGGCAGCACCGTCGGCAACCATGCTCATGACCAGCCGCAGAACCTGGGGGATCTTTGGTCCGCGATCGACGAGATCGCCGATGAAGACGACCTTCCGCCCGGCGGGCGGCGTGACGCGATAGCCGAATCGGCAGCCGGGGTTCCATCGCGGCGCGGCAGCCTCGGCGTCGGGAGGGCGAGGCTCCTGCCGAGCCGTTTCCCCGCCGGTGCGAGACTCGATCCCTTCGCCGGTGCTGGAATCCGTTCCCTCGCTGATTCTTTCGCTGGTACGAGAATCCGTCCCTTCGCTCGTGCGAGAACCCTCTCGTTCGCTGGTGCGAGAATCCCTTCTCGCACCCTCCTGAGCAGAAATCCCTTCCTGCACTTCGGCCGCTTCCTCGCGGACGTCATATCCGAGCTGGACCAATAGTTCGCACAACTCGTCGAAGCAACCGTGTACGTCGCCGATGAGATCGAACGGTCCATGATCCGCACGCCGGTCATTCCACAGCGGCGTGCGGGCAACTTCGGCAGCCTCGACCTCTTCCGGCGTGTCGAAGATGAAGACGTGACGAAATCCTTCGCGCTTCAGCCCGCGCAGCGAACGCCGCAATGTCTGTCGCTGCTGCCGGATGACATGCGAGCTGAGATCGCGATCCGGCCGGGCGCGGTTGCGCTCCAGGCAGATCCGCTCGTGCAGGTTGAACACGATGGCGACCGGGATGACGTGGTACTTGCGGGCCAGTTCGACCAGTGGCCTGCGGTCCTCCGGCTTGATGTTGGTCGCATCGATAACAGTCAGCCGCCCGGCGGCAAGGCGCTTGGACGCGATGTAGTGCAACACCTCGAAGGCCTCACTAGTGGCGGCTTGGTCGTTCTCGTCATCCGAGACCAGCCCGCGGCAGAAGTCGCTGCTGAGCACCTCGGTGGGCTTGTAGTGCTTGCGTGCAAACGACGATTTGCCCGAGCCAGAAGGCCCGATGAGCGTGACGAGGGAGAGTTGGGGGATGGTCAGCTTCATATCTCCTCTGTCGTCGGCAGGTTGCTGCAAGGAAGGCTTCAAGCCCCCGCCGCTTTCGCCGGGTAGCCCATCGTTTGCAGGCGTTCGACGATCTTCTCGCAATGGTCGCCCTGCAGCTCAATCGCCCCGTCTTTCACGGTCCCGCCGCTGCCCAGGGCCGTGCGAAACTGCTTGAGCAGTGCCGGCAGGTCCGACGCAACCGGGTCGAGCCCGGCAATCACCGTCACGACCTTCCCGCCACGTTTTTCGCGGCGCACGCGGACCGGCTGACTTCCGGGCAGCGTGATCTCGCCGGCCGCGTTTCTCGGGCACTTGCACTGATCGAGCGACCTTCCGCATCGGTCGCAGGTCACCGGCCGCTCCAGTGGTGTGCCGTCAAACAGGCCGGGCATGATCGCGTTCCCTCATCACTTCGTCACACCAGAATTGCCTGCCTGCGATTCCGGTCTGTCAATTGCCGCCAGTCCCGACATCGCTCGGTCTCCGAGCAGCAGACACGTCGCCTCGTCGTAGACTCCCGATGGCGGCGTCGTCGGAGGCTGTTGCCGCAAGTGCGAGATCGCGGGCCGGTGAGCGGACTGTGGTAGCCATTCCAGTAGCAGATGAGTCTGCTCCGGGGTCGCGTCCCTGCTTACCGGCTCGTTCCTGCCGATGCAGCCCCATACTGATGAGGCAAAGCTGGCAAGCTGAAGAGTCGCATGGACCGAGTGCCCAACCGCTTGATCCCACACTGTCAACCAGTCCGATAGTCCGAATTGCAGGCGGATCAGCGCACCGAGAACCTCCTGTGGTTCAGGTACGTCGCAATAAGGATGCGAGGCCAGCGCAAGGCGCCACCAGGCGAACAGAAAACCCATGACCGCATCTTGGTCGATCTTTGGCCACGAGCGCCACTTGCCCTCGATGAGTTTGGAGATCACAAAGACCGAATCCGTACCACCGCCATAGATGTCCTTGAAGACCATCAGCTCAAAGATACGTGGCAGGAAGTGTTTGAAATCGTTTACTGTGCCCCATGTGG
>DATKKX010000307.1:0-5045 GCA_035542775.1 Phycisphaerae bacterium
CCGCTCATCTCGAGACAATGCTGGCGCTCCGGCTGAACCGGGCCAATCGAGAGTGGCAGGCCTATTGGCGAGGGGTCGAAAAAGAAGCGGCGTGAACCGCCCATTTCGTCGATGCATCACTTTGAATCACACCCTGCAATATGAAACGCGCATCAGCAACCGGGACGATGGTTATCTACGAACGCGGCTGCTCCACGGTGTGCGAGCGGTGATCCGAGTGTCGGACCGTAAAATTGAACAACCCGATGGCTGGCTCACGCGGCTTGTGGCCAGGCGGAACAAGTGAATGTAGTATGAAGAAGCTATCCTCTTGATCACTTGATCACTCAACTGATCGAGCCTTTCTCTAAGCTTGATGATCCCCCGTATCCGGACAAGGTCGAGCATCAACATCGGTAGCCTGGTGATCGCGGTCTTCGCGGTGATTGCCGCCTACCTCGTCTTACGCGCCGGCGCGCCCCACAGCATGGTCACCCCGATCACGGACGACAGCACCGACGCAGCGAATACCGCGATCTTAGCGACGACGAAATCGCCGGCGACCGGAAATGCCTGTCCGGCGATAAAGAGCGACATCGTGAAGCCAATGCCAGCCAAGGCACCGGCACCGGCGAGTTGCTGCCACGAATACGCGCCAGGCTTGCGCGCCAAACCAAGGCGCACGGCCAGAGTGGAGGCTAGGACGAATCCCAGCGGTTTGCCGATCACTAGGCCGGCCATGATGGCGAGCACGAGCTTGCCGTGCTGGCTGAATACAGCCGTGGTGACGGCAACGCCGGCGTTCGCCAAGGCGAAGATCGGCAGGACCAGATAGCTGGATCGCGGGGCGACGTTCCGTAGCAGGCGATCCGCCGGCGATTCCAGGCGATCATGGATGGCGTCCAGCGCCTGCAGCGCCGAGGCCGAGGGTCCGGCGCGGAACGGCTCGCCGGTGTGCTCCGCCTCCGCCGTCAGAATCATGTCGGCCTGCATGGCGAGGGTCTTGAAGTCCGGCGGCGGCCGCGTCGGGATGAGGGCGGCCAGAATGACGCCCACCAGGGTGGCGTGCAGGCCGCCGGCATAGGCGCAGGCCCACAACGCCACCCCCGTCAGGAGGTAGGGTGACAGGCGATAGATGCCGGATTGGTTCATCAGCGCGAGCACTCCGGCGATCGCCGCCGCGGCGACGAGATACTCGACCTGTAGATTGCCGGAATAGAAGATCGCCACGACGACGATGGCGCCGATGTCGTCGACAATGGCGGCCGCCGTCAGAAAGATGCGCAGTTCGACCGGAACGCGCGCTCCCAGCATCGCAATCAAAGCGACCGCGAACGCGGTGTCGGTCGCCATCGGCACGCCCCAGCCGATCGACCACGGCCCCGTGGGAATGACGAACCGATAAAGGAGCGCCGGTGCCGCCATGCCGCCGATCGCCGCGGTGATCGGCAACGCCGCCGCGCGCCGGCTGGCCAGGTGACCGACCGTGAATTCGCGTTTGATCTCGAGCCCTACGACGAGGAAGAAGATCGTCAAGAGCGCATTATCGACCCAATGCCGCAACGGCATCTGGAAGCTAAACCCGCCGAACGTGAAACCGAGATCCGTCTGCCAGAAGGCCTCGAAGCCGGGGCCGATCTCTGAATTGGTGAGCGCGACGGCTAGGATCGAGGCGAGCAGCAACAGCACGCCGGCCGAGGGCGCCCAACTCGCGAAGGTCAGGGCCGCCGTGTGTACGCGATACCCGAGAGAGCCGAGCATCGCCTCGGTAAAGGAGCTTTCATCCCAAGGTCCGTCGTAACGGTGCCCATTGATGAAAAAGGTCGGCGTGAATCGCACCCCGCTGGCATGCGCGCTGTCGATATCAAAATCCACCCGCTTCCTGGCGCGCTCGGCCGTCTCCAACCTCGCTTCAGCGTTCAGCCGCGTCAGGCTGAGCGTCTCCGCGACGGCGCGCAGATCATCCTCTGTCAGCGTTGGCGAGCGCGTCATCAGCGCGACGTGCGCGTCCCAGAATTGCTCGTGAGTTGCCGCGGATCCCGCAAGATCGGCCGCCCGCCGCGCGAGGTCGCTTCCGCTCAGCGGCCGATGTCGGAACACGTAGCGCAGGCGATCGCCGAGCTGACCGCGGACGTCCGTGATGCGCTCGCTGGCCGCACGGCAGTGCGGACAGGCATAACTGCCGTACTCTACCAGGGTGATCGGCGCCTTCGCGGGTCCGAGGATATGATCCTGGACGTCGTCAACCGGACGGTCGAGACGACTGGTCGCTGCCGCGGGGGCCGGAATCTCGGTAACTCGATCGTAGATAGTATTATCCACGTAAGGCTCGGGTAAGTTCCAAGTTGTAGTTGCCAATGAAATACCGAATAGCGTCAATCGGAGTAGCCAGCTTTTCGGAGACCGACAGAGCGGCTTGAACTAGTGGGCTGCCGCAGAAGTTTTGACAGGTTAGGAGACCTCTGATCCCACCGGGTCTTTGGAGGATTCCAGAGGAGGATAGAGGCGCTTGAGTTTGACCCGGGCCGCGTCGGTATCGAACTGCCAGTGGATTTTGGCTTGGTGCTGGTTGCGTTGGTCTTGCCAAGCCGCGATTTCCTCCTGCAACGTCTCGAGGGTTGGAATGCGGCGATCCAAACACTGGCCGGCCAGCACGGCGAACTCACACTCGGCCCTATTGAGCCAACTCCCATGCTTGGGGGTATAGTGAAACTCGAGCTTGCGAGTCATCCGGCGGGCTTCGTTCGGGGGAAAGACGCCGTATAAGGCCGCCGGGGTATGGGTATTGAGGTTATCCACGACCAACCGGATGCGTTCCGCCGTGGGACAGTACTGATCGACCAGCCGCCGCATTTGCTGGGCAAAGTCTTGTTTGGTCCGCTGTGGCGTGACGTTGACGTGACGCCAACCACGCAAGGGCTGCACGAACAGAAACAAATTCGCGGTGCCTTCGCGTTTATATTCAGAGTCATAGCGTGCCGGTTGGCCCGGGCGGGCCGGCAGCGGATGGCGGGTTTCGCTGGTCAACTGCACGGGGCTTTCATCAACGCATACTTGGGGATATCGAGGATCATCCGGTTCAGCATACAGGTCCAACACATCCTCCAGATGCCAGACATAGTCAGGACTTACCCTGGGAATACACCCTTCTTGACGTTGCCAAGGTTTGAGGTCGTTTTTTTTCTAGGGCGGCAAACTCAGCTTGACTAAGCGCTCTTCCAACTCCTGCAGGTAGGCTTCAGGATCCTGCCGAAACCGGCGGCCCAGGATCCGCGGTAACCGTCGTTGCTTCAGCAAAGTCCGCTTGGCACGCCACCGTTCAAGGTTGGTGGGTACCAACTCGGTGGCAGTGAAACGGTGTGTCCGACTCGCCACTGCGGCCGGGAGGCGCGTGGCTCCGCAGACCACCAAACTGGCTGGGGCCTTCTTCTGGCCGGTTGCACGGCGCAGTTGATGGCGCACACCCCCAAACACCTGTTCCAGGTCGTTATTGGTACGGGGTAGTTCCGCCACGTCGTAGCAGGGGAACACCTGGGTTCCATAGCTGGCGGTGACCTTGGTAAACTCCGTCGCCATCCGCTGCCGCGCGGGGGGCGGGACCGCTTCCTGTTGGATATCGGCTACCAGGACGGCATACCGGGCCTGCACCGTGGCGCTGTCAGCGCCGTCGGGGTTGGCTAAAAGGTGGGCGGCTTCGTCCAACCAGCCATGAGCAATCACCAGTTCCGGCCACAGCGGCGCCGTCGCTTCCAGCGCACGAGGTAAGCACTGTTCCAAGCGGTTCAGGGGCGCGGGGCCCCCCTTTTTAGGGCTACCCGGTTCAGGCTGGCCTCGATCAGGGATAACCGCTGCTGTAACTGGAGGCCCCCGGCCTCTAACGGCGGCTGGCCCGGATCGCTGAGCGCCCCCCCAACCGCCGCCCAATACCCCCGCGTGATCTCCGCTTCGGCATCGGTACGCTCCTCAACCTGCCGTTCAATCGTGCGTATCCCCCGCACCCGCTTCCGTAATTCTTTCTGAGCATGGCGGTCAGCTTCCCAAATCGGCCGACCGGCTTCGCGCCGGTAATGAAACTGGCATAATTGATGCGGGACCCCCGGCAGAACCTGGGCGACCGCTTGGCGCACGGCGAGCTGACCATCACTGATCACGCCCTTGAGCGGAATCCCTTCCAGCCCAACCAAGGCCTCACGGAGCACGCCACTCAGTTCCTCTTGGCTTGACACCAGCAGACTGCGGGCCGCCAAAATCTCCCCTGACAACACTTCCCGGACCACCCATAACACTTCATGACCCTTGTCCGGTTGCAGCCCATCCACTGCCAGGATCAACCGCCCTTGCTGCCGTAAGGCCGCCCGCCGTGCGGGGGCCTCCACCGCTACGCTCACTAACTCCTCATAGCGGGCCAGTAAATGATCGACGGTACGAGCGGCTATCATCACCCCCTGCGCTTGTAAGTCCCGATGAATCTCCGGCAGGCTGCAACAGTCTTGATACCGCTGTGCCCCAATCCAGGCAATGATGTCCAGACCAAACTCATGATGGGGTAGTGCTAACCGCCCCTCGCTTTCCGGGCGGTACGGCCGGTGATAACACTCACACGCCGGATTCACACACCGGCGGACTTGCAAGGTCACCCCGATGACGGCGTCTAACGTCGTGATCTTACGAGCGTTCTCATAAGCAAACCAGAACGGTCCCTCACACACCGGACACCGGTGGTTGAGGCAGCTTAACACCAGGGTTTGCGTCGGGGGTGGACGCGGTGTAATTCTGGCCATGGGGTCTTCCCTCGGCTTGGCTTTCCAGCCACTACACCGGATTAGACCGTCTAGCCGAGTTTGCTATCCTAGAAAAAAAAGTTGACCGGGTCGGTGGATGAGCGCCGGACCCTGGTGGAACCGACTCATCCGGAGTTGAGTATTGAGCGGCAATGTGACCTGTTGGGTGTAGCGCGGAGTAGCTATTACTATCAGCCCACGCCAGCCAAGCCGGAGGCTCTACACCTGATGCGGTTACTGGATGAGCAGTATGTACGCACGCCCTTTTATGGCAGTCGCCGGATG
>DATKKX010000308.1:0-4199 GCA_035542775.1 Phycisphaerae bacterium
GGGCGATGATGGCTCTGGATACCATCGCGGCTTTGATGAATTGAGGCCGCGCTCCGACGACAGTGAGGATTCTCAGACTTGTCATTCGGTGATTGCGCTAGGCCTTAAACAAGCGAATACCTTCGGGTAATTGTGGGGTAGTTTTTGGAGCGGCGACCGGCGCGGAGTGGGCCTGGCGACGTGGCTGGCGTCGTTGCCTGGCTCCCGGTTGTTCGTTGATTCATTGGGTTCTCGTCTGCACGTCCGTGCGGTTGAGGGTTGCGGCGGACCGGAGCATCCGGACTCCGGCTTCGGGATCGGCTCGGTCAACAGCGTAGTGCCGTACAGAGCCGGAAGAACACGGGCAAATGGATGTTGTAGTGGAGTACGCGATAGACCAGTTGTCGCCCCGTGCGAAGGATCTGGCACGGGATCTTGATGAACGCGTTGAGGAACGTGCGGAACTCCATCCGCAGGACGTGCTGCTTCTGGGCCTGATGCCGCTGGCGCCAACGGGGCTGCTCGGGAAGGAACAGGGCCCACCAGGCTTTGAGGTTCCACGCCAGGGCGGTCATGACCATGTACGCCCAGTTGCTCAGGAGATTGTCGACCGGGGCCGACAACGCCCGCACCCCACCGGCCAACTGGGCCAGGAGGTTCTCTTGATTGCAGCGGTCGTTGGCCTCGAAGATCACCTCCTCGGCCGACAGGGCCCAGTCGTTGGTAATGTAGAAGAAGTAACGGACCTCGTCGAACAGACGTGCCTGGCCCTTCTCATGTGCGATCTTCTTCCGCAGAACCACCATTCGATAGGACCGCTCACATCCGACCGGCTGGTATTCGAACTCGGCGTAATCCTCCCGCTGCAGCCGAAGGACTTCGAACTCGCGGCGGCATACGATCTGCTCTTTGACATTCGTGGGGCGTTCTCGGGGCTCGGTCTCCACCTCGTACCGCGGTGCCCGCAGGACCTTGTCCCAGGCGGTTTTCGGCAGTTGATCGGCGAGGGCTTCGAGATTCGCCATGGCCTTGTAGCCAAAGTAGAACGTCACGCCGTCGGCGTCCCACGCATCGAGTTTCTCCGATTGGCTGAAGGCCGTATCCCCGCGAAGCACGATCGTGCGAAAGCCGGCCCGCCGGCACAGGGCAATCGCGGCATC
Source organism: Phycisphaerae bacterium (assembly GCA_035542775.1). Taxonomy (GTDB): domain Bacteria; phylum Planctomycetota; class Phycisphaerae; order UBA1845; family UTPLA1; genus DATKKX01. Next base: position 1,140 of record DATKKX010000308.1, read on the forward strand.
GGCTTCGACGGCTGCTCCCTCCTGACTGGGACGGTTTCCCGGGCGGTTGACCAGCCGCAACACCTCGCCGGTCTCGGCCAGCGAGACGATCAGCACGTGATAGCCCCAGGTGCCCTTGTAGGAGATGTCCATCCCCTGCTTGCAGGCGCCGGTGGTCACGACCAGAATGCCATCCAGGTCGATGGTTGCCCGGTCGAAGAACGCCTGCGACTGCCGGGCCCAGACGTTCAACCGGGCCTCGTCGACAGCCTCCATCAGAGAACGGATGTGGGGCTCGGCAAAGCGGCGGCAGAAGTCCCCGGCCGTCGTCGGATCCGGAATCCGCTCGGTGCCCAGGGCATCGAGGAAGACTTCATCGTTGCGTCGCAATTCGATGTCCTCCAGGCGGACGCCGTCACACAGCGCGTTGTAGGCCAGATTCAACACGTGATCCGATTCATGATAGGGGCGATGGTTCTTCAACACGTGCACGCGGCGGTCGATGGCCTCGACCAGCCCCACGTGGCGGGCCAACTGATGCACCAGTCCGATGCCGCCGATGCCGATGGCCCGCACCTTGTCGGCCAGTTCCACGCGGATGCCTTCGGTGCGGAACATGGGCCGACCGAGATCCTCCCTCGCTCCTTCCAGCCGTCGCTCGATCCGCCGCTTGATCTTCTGCAAACGTTTCCTTGTCTTTCGGTTCACTCGAAATCCTCCTTGCTTCGGGTTTCAGGGATCGGTTCTATACCAATAAGACCCCGGAAAACACGGATGAGTTCGAGCTTTTCCTGCAATTATCGCGAGAACTTCGCTTGATTAAGGACTAATTGACGGACTTGAGCGGAGTTCTTCTTGTTCCCGACCCTCACTTCTGACCGCAGGTTTCCGGCTCCCTGTCGGAACCTTTGGTCCCCCATTCACTATGGGGTCTCGACCCGCTGGCGGGTCGCAAAGGCCACCCGAGAATCCGCGACGATTATCCCTGCCGCGGCCTTACGCCGCCCTCGCACGCCGAGCAAAAAACAGTTTCAGCAGATTGTGGGTCAGGCAGACCAACGACCACTCGCCACGCATTTTCGCCAGACCCCGCAAGGAGAATTGAACGAACCCCCGGGCCCGCTTGATCTGACCGAACACCGGCTCCACGATGCACTTGCGTCGGGAATACCGCTGGCGTCCCTTCTTCGTCCGAAGCTTGCGGGCCATCTTCTCCTTGACCGTCAAGTCCTTTGCCATCCGACCCCGAGGGCATTTCGCCACGCGATCCGCATGCTTGAGCCGCTCCGTCGCAAGGTAGGCATCGATTCCTTGACTCTCGGCGTATTGGACATTGGCCTCACTGTAGTACCCGCTATCCGCCGAGGCCCGCTGGATCTTGGGCTCCGGGCCCACATTCTCCTGAGCCTGCCTCAGCATCGGGGCAAATTGTTGCTTGTCATTGGGTTGGTCCGTGACATCGCAGGCCACGATGATCTGCTGGTGACCGTCCACGGCCGCCTGCGCATTGCCGCATTGATCCCAGCCCTTATTGGAAGCCCTCATGATCTTCGATTCCGGATCCGTGAAGTTGTATTGCTTCTTCTCGGGGGGAACTTCCGAAACCTCCTTGGCCCGACCACCGCTCTTGGCAGGGGCGTCCTTACGCTCCTCGCCGAGTGCTTCTTGTTCCCGGCGGGTCTGCTCGGCCATAGCCTTCGCCTGGGCCTCCAACGCTTGTTTGGCTTTGCGAATCCGTTGCAGCCGACTCTCGCGACGCGCCAATTCCTGGGGCAATTCATCCCCGCGACGGTCTCGACCCTGATCCTGATCCTCCTGTCCATCCGCCGCTTCGGCCTGGGCCAAAAGCTCCTGAATCTCCCCTTTCAGACGTGCCTCTTCCTCTTTCATGCGACCGTAGCTCATCGCCTTGTGACGCGAGGCATTGGCCTTGATCTTCGTCCCATCCAACGCGATATGGCCGAGCTTCACCAGACCGGCCTCTTGGCAGAGCCGCAGAACCTGCAAGAACAAATCCGACAACTCCTTCAAGTGCAGCTTGCGAAAGTCGCCGATCGTCCGGAAGTCCGGGATATCGTCCCCGACGATCACTCGAAATGTCAGCCGCTCTTCACAGGCCTGCATGATCTTACGGCTGCTGAAAAGCCCCCGGCAATACGCATAGAACAACAACGCCACCATCATCCGAGGATGATACGGTGGATACCCACGCTCCTCCTGTTCATACTTCTGGACGATGGCCGAGATGTCCAACTCGTTGACCGTGTCCAGAAGAAAGTACACCAGATCGCCCTGGGGCAGCCAGTCCTGCGGACACGGCGGAAGCAGCCATTGCTGATTGGGATTCCAGAGTCGATAGGTCTTGCTCATCCGTGAGCCTCCGAAAATGCATCGCCCATCATGTGCGCCGGACTGGATTATAGCACTGTCTCTCGCCCCTGCAAAGATTACTCGGACAGGCTCCTAGGGCGATCGGAAGGCACGTCAGCCCCTCACAGATCATCATCAGCAGGGACAGTACCGCGGAAGCCAGGAGCAACGGTCGGTCGGAGAGAATCTCGCGGTAGCAGTCATACGCCGTGCGCGCGGTAGCCAAGATCCGCGCGCAGGACTTGCGTTGCACGCGGCCGCCCCATCTCTCCAGCACCGTGGCGCCGACATTGCGGGTGTCCAGGATCACGAGGACGACGGGGACCAGGGCGAGGGCCATTCCCACCAAGACGCCCGTTACGACCCAGAGCGGCGTGCGTTCCTTGAGGAGTACGGTCAGCGCGGGCACCGTGACCGCCACCAGGGCGAAGGCGTCCAGAACCCGAGACTGAACCACGATGGCAGCGGACCTTCCCAGGTCGAGGCCTTTGGTTCCGAGCAGGACCGCCGTGGCGACATCACCCAGCCGGGCCGGCAGGATCGAGTTCAAGGCAAAGCCCGCGACGTAGACCTTGAACAACTCGATGATCTTGATCTTCGTTCCGCTACCGGTGGTGAGAAGCCTGAGCCGGCACGTCCGCAGGAGCCAGGCCGTCGCGTAGACAGCCACCGAGACCGCTATCCCAATGGGCGAGGTCCGGGCGATGATCT
>DATKKX010000309.1:0-3576 GCA_035542775.1 Phycisphaerae bacterium
TCATTCGCCGATTCCGCCCACGTCCTCCTGGACGGCACTGACAACCTCGAAACCCGCTTCCTGATCAACGACGTGGCCGTCAAGCATCGCATCCCCTGGGTCTATGGCGCCTGCGTCGGCGCGGACGGGCTGGTCCTCCCAATACTGCCGGGCTCGACGCCCTGCCTGAGATGCATCTGGGATCAACCCCCTCCGCCCGGCGTGGCCCTGACCTGCGACACCGCCGGCATCCTGGCGCCGATTGTCCACATCGTCGCCAGCTTGCAGATCGTCGAAACCCTGAAGATCCTCACAGGTCAGATCGAGACCCTCAATCGCACGCTCGTGCAGGTCAATGCCTGGACCGGCCAGTTCAGCCGATTCGACCTCCAGAGCGCCTTCGACGCCGGTGATTGCCCGTGCTGCAAGGCGGGACGATATGACTACCTCGCCGGTAGCCATGCCGGACGGACGACCGTGATATGCGGCCGTGGGGCGGTTCAAATCAGCCCACCACCCGATACCAGTGTCGATTTTGAGGCCATCGCCGCCAAGGTGGCCCCCGTGGCGAAGTCTGCCCCTCAAATCAACCGATACCTATTACGCTTCGAGGTAGACGCCTATCAGATTACGCTCTTCCGCGATGGGCGGGCTATCATCGCCGGCACGACTGAGCCCGGTGAGGCCCGCTCGGTTTATGCGAGGTACGTGGGAACGTGACAAACGCCGGCATGCCGAAACAACGAGACGCCGACCGATCCGGGCTCCTAGGCACGACAGCCGGGCTGCCTCGATCGCGAGGATGGTCACCGGGTCTGAGCATGACCGGCATCTGCATCGGGCTCCTGGCATGCGTGGGCGGCTGCCAGGAACTGGTCCATATGGGGCAGATCAGCGACCGTGAATCCAGTTGGGCCGTCCCCGGCGCGACCATCGAGCAGCAGCAGTCCGACGGGACGTGGCAAATGCTCGGCGAGACCGACGGCGGCGGTCGATGGTGGATCTTGAAGGACAAGATCCAGGGCGGCGGCCGAATCCGCATCAGCAAGCCGGGCTACTTCACACGAACGATGCGAGAGGGCGAGTTCCTTCAGGAAAACAACATCGTGTTGATTCCCGGCGGTGGAGGAGATCAGGACGACGGGCCCGTGAATGCATGGGAAGTTCGCCCCGACTCCTCAACCAGGCACCGACCACATTGACGGGAAAATGTGGAATGCGCGAATTCGAATGGCTGGCTGCGGCGGGCTTTCTGATGCTGGGCGGATTTACGTTCCTCATGCTGGTCGCCGGCGCCCGCCGGGCCGTCATTCAGCAGGCCGAGGAAGAGCGGTTGCGAAAAGAGGCCGAGGAAGAGGCGCGGAAAAAGGCCGAAGAAGAGGCCGCGAGCGGGATCATCGAAGCTGTCGGAATCGACTAGGCCGCCGCGGCTTCAGATGCCGTGGCCAGGGGCGATGGCGCCGAGCATCGCGATTGACACGTTTCCGCGAGTGACCTAAAGTCTGATAGACCGATCTGCGGAATAGGGGACGGGTGAATCCGATTCTGGCTTGAGTCGTGCTATGTCAACGCTATTGCAGAGACTCGGAAACGTGCGCCGGGCCGTGAGGGTTGGGTGCATACTCGGTCTGGCCGGAATGGTCGCAGTAGCCGTTGTGGGCGTCATTCTCTTTGCCGGGCAGAGCGAGTACGGGTCGCAGCGGTTCCTGCTCGGCATCGTCGCCTTCGCCACGGCTTTGGTTGCAGGCGCTTTCTTCGTCCTCCTCTGGGGGCTGCTCGATGTTCTGCTCAAGCTCGAAGCGAACACCTTTCGCATGTATGACGTCCTGCGCGACCTCCAAAACGGCAGCCAGGGAAACCTGGAGCATTTGCGGGTGATTGCCGAGAATGCCCAATTGTCCGACGCCGCCCGGTCAATCACGCATCGTGAAAGGGAACGCACCGCCCTGCGCCTGGCCATCAACGAGGAGATTATCCGGGGCGACTGGGAGGCCGCCTACGCCCTGGTGGAGCTCCTCGAGGCCAGACACGGCTACAAGAATGAGGCCATGCGCTTGCGGCAGGAGCTGGACCAATCCCGGGATCGCGACCAAAACCAGGAGCTCTACGATCGCATCGAGCGGACCCGCTCGCTGATGACCTCCCGGGACTGGGATCGTGCCCGCCACGAAATGGAGGCGTTGCTCACCGAACACCCGCAGCATGAGCAGGTCCGTGAATTGCCCAAACTCTTCGCCAAGTGCCGCAACGACCATAAACGACAGTTGCTCAAGGAATGGGACGATTCGGTTCAGCGCAACGAAATCGACCGCGGCATCGCCCTCCTGAAAGAGCTGGACCAGTACCTGACGCGCAATGAGGCGGCGGCGTTGGAGGAATCCGCGCGCGGCGTCTTTCGGGCCAAGCTGCACAATCTCGGTGTACAATTCTCGCTGGCCGTGGCGGACCACAACTGGAAGCAGGCCCTCGAGGTCGGGTGCCAAATCGTCGAAGAGTTCCCGAATTCACGGATGGCCCAGGAAGTCCACGACCACATGGAGGTGCTTCACAAACGGGCCGCCGAGGCCGAGGACGCGGAGCAGGCCCAGCCGTCGTCTCCCTCCACCGCCGCTGCTCCACAGAGTTGACCGTTCGAAGGCCCGGCCTACAATCCCGGATGTCGTTGCCGGCAGGCAGTTCTTTCTGGTTACCAGGAGGTCATGGATGATGTCACCGGTGGCCGCCCATTCCAGTCCTGTCTTTCAGCGTCTCGTCTTTTTGGTCCCTGCCGTTCTGCTGCTCACCGGCTGCGCAGGCTGGGGCGGCTCGGCAGGCCGCGCCCAACAAGCCGCCGAACCTCCCGGGGCGGAGGGTTCGCAGAAACCTGTTTACTCCTTCCGCTATCCCGGCGAGCCGCCTGTGCTCAGCGCCAAAGACTTGCAGACTTTCGTCGCCGGCTTCAGGCCCCGCGTGGTGCTCCTCGATTTCTGGGCCTCCTGGTCTCGACAAAGCCGCGACGAAATGCCCGATATCATCAGGCTGCAGGAGGAGCTGGGAACCGACGAATTTCAGGTGATCTCCTGCAACCTCGACGCCGCACAACAATGGTCCACCGAAACGGTTCCCCTCCTGCGGGCGTTGCATGCGAACTTCCCGTGCGTCGTCGTCCGCCCTCAGGCGAAAAACGAGTTGCGGACCTGGTTAGCGCCGGGCTGGAGCTTCGACCTGCCGGCTCGCTTCATTCTTGATTCGCAGGGGCGGGTGGTAGGGCAGGCCCTGAGCAGCGTTGCCGCCGCGGAGGTGCAGGATCAGGCCCGCAGACTGGTATCCGGGGGCGGAGAGGACCATGGGCCGGCGCGTCTGGCTGCCGGCACTGCAGCCCTGCACGTCAGACTGATCGACGTTCGTCGCGGGCAATCGCAGTCCCTGCCGGAGGTGTTCGCGAACTCCGCGGATCCGGCGCACCTCGCGGCCCAGGCCTCTCAGCAGGTTGCCACCGAGATCGATCGCCGGCTCAACGCCCGCATCGCCATCCTGCCGTTCCCGTCCTCACGAAATCCCGCCAGGGCGGAAACGATCGGTCATGAGACGGCGGAGAAGGTCCGCCAGGAACTCCGC
>DATKKX010000310.1:0-18429 GCA_035542775.1 Phycisphaerae bacterium
TATGCCGTGCGCGAGTAGTCGCCGGACAAACACGCAAATGAGGAAATCCGCCCCCGACCCTGGAGTGGCGTCCGGTGCAACTGCGCGCCCGGCCCTCGTGCCCCACACCCGCCGCTCTTCATTTCGACTTTTCGGCGTTTCGACTTTTCGGCGTTTCCCCTTCGTATTCCGCGTACGTCTTCGCCGTCTCCCACACCCGCACTCGTCGCAGTCGCGCCGGCGAGAGCTTGTCGGCCAGCAGCCCCCAGATCGTCCGGGCGATGTTTTCCACCGACGGGTTGACCTCCGCGAACTCGGTGGTGTCCGAGTTCAGGTGCTTGTGATCGAACCGGTCGATGATTTCCCGCTTCACCACCGCCTCGAACACCGGCAGCGGCGCCACCCGGCCGGTCTTCTCCGAGACCTCGCCGGCGATGGTCACCTCCACGCGGTAATTGTGCCCGTGCCCGTTGGGGTTGTTGCACTTGCCGAAGATCTGCCGGTTTTCATCGTCCGACAGCTTCGGCACGTGCAGCCGGTGCGACGCGGAGAACTCGAAGGTTTGCGTTAACTCGACCATGGCAGGATCTCCGGGATAGACGGCGTAATGCAGGTGCGGCGTGGTCCACAGGGCCAGCGATTCCAACTGACAATGCCCCGGCACCCGGTGGGCGATTCCTTCGAAAATGCCGAGGAGAAGGCTCTCGCCGGTCAGCCGCACGCCGACCGCGCTGAGCCGCTGCGCCGCCAACGGTATGGCATACTGCCTCAGCAGTACGTCCAGCTCCTGAATGTTCACCAGGTATCCGGTCACCGGATGCGGCTCGCCCGACACGACGATCCGCAGCACCAGATAAGGCGCAATCCCCACCGCCGAAGGCCACCCGCCCCACGAGTTCGTCACCGGCAGCGCGCCCTGGAATCCCTCCTCTCCATGCGCCGCGCGGACCCAGTCGCGGTCGATGGAAAAGCGGATCTCGCGCATGAGGCGAAGGCACGGGCCCCCCGCTGCGCTCTCTGGCGTCGCTTGCTTAAACGAGATGACTTGCCCGGCGTTCATCGGCCCGATTGTAGACGACGCCCGGCAGTGGCGTCACGCCAGGACATTCGCGCCGACAGCACTGTCGGCGTAAACCTTCTCGAAATAGTCCTGAGCTGCCGCCGATGCCTCGCTGCTTCCGGCCGGATCGATCCACGCGGCCCGCCCGCATCGGCCCGCGGGCTCCACCATCTGGCACAGGCTCGATTCCACCTTGAACCCCCGGGCCTTCAGGATCCTAAGCATGTCCTCAACCTGCCCCTGCGTGTCGTAGCCCAGATCCAGCCGCAAGTCCGCCAGGAAACTGATATATGGCCACTCGACCAGCATGCACAGCAACTCGAGGGCCTCGTCAAAGGCTTTGTGCTCTCTGTTCAACAACACGTCCGGATCTCCTGCCTGGTATACCGGCCCGCAATAGCGGGCTCGCGCCGCCGAAAACACGGACACCTTCACAACCAAGCCTTAGTGATCAAACTGGTCCCCGAGGAGGTGCCTCGCTACGGCAGGACCTCAAGAAAAAGGGTGATCCGAAAGGATCGATCGTTAGGCCTACCAGGACGATAGCACCGGCCGGCCTTTTCCGCAACCCGCAAAGCCGGAATTCGCCCAGACCGGCACGCCCGGATTACGCCCCCGCAGCCGGTTCCGGCGCGCTCCATTGTGTCGGAATCCACTTGCCCTGGAACATGCCGAACGCTTTGCGGATTCGCGAACTTCGCAGGCTCTCGACGAGATGCAGCCCGAACCGCTCCGCGTCGCGAGGCGCCTGTATCCTGGCCATGCGCTTCCAGCCGATGTTCATGCCGTGGATGAATGCCGCGGCCAGCAGACTCTTCGTCCGCCAGAGCGTCCGCAGCGTTCGCTTCCATACCCAGTGCTCACGCGCCGCCAGGTGTCGCAGCTCATAGATCATTTCGTCCAGCCGCCGGGCGGTCATGTTGCGCGGCTGATAGACCGTCTCCACAAAGGTGTACCGCTCCCAGTCCTGGGGATAACTCGTCGCGAAAATCCGCCGGTCATCCATGTACCGATCGTACATCCTCGTGCCGGGCAGCGGCGTGAGATTGGTGATCTGGATCGTGTCAATGCCGATCTGCACCGCTTGAAGCGCGGTCGACGCCACGGTGTTCTCATCGTCGCCGTCGGCCCCGATGATGAACCCGCCGAACACCGAGACCCCCTGGCGCTGAAAGCCGCGCACCAGCGTCTGGTAGCGCTGCAGGTTCTTGCGGTTGATGCCCTTGTGGAAGTCCTTCAGATTGTCCCGGTTGAATGTTTCGAGCCCCACCAGCATCCCGACGCAGCCGGCTTCCTGGGCCAGCGACAAGCCTTCCGGGTCATCTCCCATGTTGATCGTCGTCTGGCTGAACCACAGCCGCGGGGCATAGCCCAGCAGCCGCCGCAGGGCCGGGAGCCGTTTGAGCATGTCCGCCAGACGGCTGCGTTTGTGGCCTTCCCTGATCAGCCGCCGGAGGAGTTCCCGGGTCCAGACGGCATGCTTCTCGCCCACGCCGAAGAAGTTGTCGTCCACCACGAACACGAACGGCTTGGTCGTCGCGAACCACTCGTCGATCACGTCGGCCATCGGCCGCCGGCGGATGTGTGCCCCGTTGAACTTGGTTACGCTGCAGTACTCGCACCCCACCGGGCAGCCGCGCGACGTCTGGATCGCCGACACGTCGTACGCGCCGTTGATGGGCTGCAGATCCTGTCGCGCCCGGCCGTAGCCGGTCGTCTCCAGATCGACCGGGCTGCCGGCATAAAATCGTTGCAGCCGGCCGGCAGACGCGTCGGCAAGGATCCTGGGGTAGATCTCGTCGCACTCGCCGATGGCCACCGAGTCAAAATGCCGGATCGCCTCTTCCGGCATCGCCGACGCGTGCGGCCCGCCGATGATGCAGGGAATGCCTTCGCTCCGACACTGCGCCGCGATCTCATAGGCCCGGGTCGCGCCGCTGGTATACGAGGTCAGGCCGACCAGGTCATAGTTGCCCCGGCGAAGCCGTTCATCGGTGCATTCAGTGCCGAAAAGCTCGTCGATCAGGTCGACAGAGTGCTCCGCGGGCGTAAGCTGAGCCAGCACTTGCAGGGCGAGCTGGGGGATCTTGCTGCCGATGGTGTGATATCCCTGTGTCCGGCGCGCAATCGGGTTGACCAAAGCAATTCTCATATCGAAAATCTCGATGGGGAGGATGGCCCGTATCCTTATACTCTAATCGCATCGGCCGAATTTGGAAATAACTGCTATAATAATTACGTGATGAATCCGTCGATTTCGTGTGATGGGATCATGCCCGCGGTATTGCGCTTGAAACTCCGGGAAAGTCTCTCCGGACGGTAATAAATGGCGCCACGAAATGATACAAGATGAAAAAGACAAGCTGATCGCGCTCTTCGCGGACGAAACCAGATGGTGCCGCGGCGTCGATGCCGCCGACCAGCAGGGCCGCGCCGTGCATTACAACGACGAAAACGCCGTTTCCTGGGATATTGTGGGCGGTTTATGCCACCTGTTCGGATGGCGGCGGGCGAGTGAGCTGTTCAGTTCAATCAGCCGGCATCTGACCGGCAAACACCTTGCCGCCGCCCCGCTGGAGAACCAGAGAATCACCGCTATGTCGGCCTTGCTGGACTTCAATGACGACGACCACACGACCTACGGGCTGATGATGACCCGTCTCCGCGAGCTGCCGGTGTGGCATCGCCCGCATGTCTTAACCTGATTATTGAACGAAAAAGGCGGCTTTCCTGCTTCGACGAGGGGCAAATCGCCCCGCCGGTTTTTTCCCTTGGACTTCCTTCGCCCTGCCGCATATAGTGCTGAGTTATTGGTTCGACGACCGGGCTTTCAGGCTACGTCTCAAGTCCAGCGACTTTTCGTTCCTGATATATCTCGCGCTCGCCCTGCCGACAGGTCCATATTGTTGGGCCCTTTCATTTCAACCCTGAAAGCAAAAGATTTGGGTTGATTGGCCCATCGGAACAGGAAATTGAAACATGGGCAAAAAGTTGTATGTCGGGAATCTGAGCTTCAACACGAGCGATGCCGATCTTCAGCAGTTGTTCTCAGAACACGGAACGATCATCAGCGCGCAGGTCATCACCGACCGCGCCACCGGCCAGAGCAAGGGCTTCGGCTTCGTCGAGATGGAGTCGGATGCGGCCGCGCAAGCGGCCATCGCCGCTCTTGACGGCAAGGAGCACGGCGGCCGGGCCCTCAAGGTCAATGAGGCCCGCCCCAAGGAAGGCGGCGGCGGACGCGGAGGACGCGGCGGCTACGGTGGTGGCGGCGGCGGACGCCGGTACTAACCGACCCGAACAGAATATCGATTCCACGAAAGGGCGGCCCAACGGCCGCCCTGTTCCTTTCAATCGCCAGCCCTTTGCCTGCTTCAATCCTCGGCCGCGCCACGATCGAAAGCAGTCCGCGGCTGCCATCAGGGTCCCGCAGCGCCCGACTCATCGGTCGGCACACGCTGGAGGAAGTGCAGCTCCACATCCTGTACGGCGAATCCGCCGACGGCAGTCTGCCTCGTCCCGTCCAGCGCCAACTTGTCCAGCACGCACCCCTCGAATACCCGCCCGGCATCATCCGCGAAATCCCCCTCCGCGCGCGACAGCACCAGCTTCCGTATCTCCGCCTCGATCGCATCCAGCTCTGCGGCGTCTGCCGCCCGAAGCTGCCCGCGCCAGACGATCGTCCGCCCCCGCACCCACGAGACCTGCCGCACGCCGCCCCCCGCATCCGCCGCCGGCACGATCGCATGTTTAACCGCCAGCGGCCCGACCTCCAGTGACAGCATGACGGCACCGTCGGCGATCTTCGTCCCGCCGAAAGTCAAGGCCGCCTTCTCGATCGGCCAGAGGCGATAGAGCAATTCATAGATCGCCGTCCGGTCATCCGCGTCGACGAATTTCACTTGCAGGTTGACGGCCCGCGTCCCGTCGCCCGGCTCGTAATCATCAAGCTGCGCCCGGGCCGCATCCAGCAGGGCGAAGGCTCCCGCAGAATCCGCCGGAGGCGGATCACCGTGCCGCGGATCACCCTCGACGCGCAGAACTCTGGCCGCCACCAGCACAACGAATCGCGCCCCGCGGAGGCTCAGCTTCGTCTCCGGCGCCGTCGGCTCGTCCGTGAAGGCGACGAACGCCGCCGGCATTCGCTCGCGCTGCAGGCCCTCGCGGATCGCCGGCCGATACCCGCCCGAAATCCCCCGCACCGTCGCGAACGCCGGCGAGCCGCCCGCTTGCGCCGCCCTCAACCGCGCCACCAACGCATCTTCGAGATTGCCCAGTCGTGACATGATCGCCGCCCTTGCCTTTGTTCATGAAAGATTCAAACCATGAAGGGCACGGAGAACACGAAGAGAGAAAGAATGAAGCGATCGCGACTGGCCCGCCGCGCCGCCTGCCGCAGGAGTCGTGATTTCCCCATCCGAACTGCTTGATCAACACTCTTCTTCGTGTTCTTTGTGCCCTTCGCGGTCAAGACAGACTCTGAAGACCGCTACAGATTGCTCAACCCTTCCCGCGTCATCACCCGCGCCGGCCCCGCCGCTTGTCCGACGATCCCCATCGCGGCGTTGCTTGCCGGCGCCGCAGCCGAAGGCAACTGCACCACCCCGCTCGCCACCCGCGCCAGCCACTCCACCGCCTCCTCCCGCCGCCGCACCACGTCCGCCGGTACGGGCGGTTTCCGGCAGTGCAGCCGGTACGCCGCCAGGTCCAGCACGAACGTCTTTAGCACCGCCGCCACCTCGCTCTCCGTCGCCACGTTCACCGGCACCTGATACCGTGCTGCCAGATAGCTGTTCGCCTCCCCCTCCGCCCCCATCCGCGCCTCATCCACCTTGGCCGTATCCGCCGACCCCGTCCCCGCATCGTCCGTCAGCGCGATATACGCCGCCGTCCCCACCCGCCGCTCAATATCCGCATTGGTTATGTAAGCCATTTCCGTCTCCTTCATCCGAATGAGTCACCACGAAGGACACGAAGAGCACGAAGGCACTGAAGAAGTGCCGGCTCGGCTGCTCCAAACCCGCACGGCCCTTGGTGGCGCGGCCATGTTCCGCCAAGGCCCTTCATTTGCACAGTAAGCACACAACTTCTTCTTCCTTCGTGTCTTTCGTGCCCTTCGTGGTGCACTCTCTCCTCCACTTTCAGAACATCACGCGAAGTCCGCCCGCACCGCGTACTGCCAGTAGCCGTACGCCATGCGGTACCTCGCCCGCAGGCCGAACAGGAACTTCTCGCGCCGGAAACTCTCGTCCGACTCCTCCGCCAGGGCGTTGAACTCCACCGGCTCGCGGTCCTGGAAGATGAACGGCCGCACCACGCCGTCGGTCTTCAGCAGGTACCACTTGGAGGCGTCGGCCAGCCACGGCAGCGCCACCACCCGCGCGATCCCCTGCAGGACGTTCTGTGTGTTGCCCACCACCGTCGCGAAGATCGCCTCCGTCGCCGTGAACAGCATCGGGGGCGGGACCACGCACACCAGGCTGCTCGCCGACACCAGCAGCGGCTCGCCCTGGTCGTCGCGATAGGCCAGCATCGCCGCGATGGCTACCTTCAAGGCCTCCTTGAACTCGTTCACCGTCGGCATGTCCGGGTTCTGCGCGTCGCACGACAGCAGATTGCTCTGACCGCCGGACGCGCCGGAGACGTGGGCGCCATTGAAGAAGCTCACCCCGTCGTAGCTGTTGTTGCCGGCGGTCTCGCCGTTGATCAGCAACTGTGAGATCAGGTAGTCCTTGTGCGTCGCCGCCCGCTGGGCCAGCTCGGCCACCCGCAGGCGGATCTGCCCGGTCTGATCGTCGCTGATCTCGTCGCGGTCCACCTCGATGGTCGCCTCGTACTTCAGGTTCTCGATCGAGTAGCTTTCCGTCCGCAGACCCTGGGCCAGCCTGCCCGAGCCCCACTCGCGAATCCGCGGAACCGTTCCCAGCCACCGGTACGTCTCCCGGTCCGAGCTGGACACCACCCGCGTGGACAAGTCCTGAAAGTGCGTGGGCGTTCCTTCGAACCGATTGAAGAACTCGCTCCGCAGACCCTTGGTCAACAATCCCGTATTGATCACTGCCATGTTCATTCACTCCTTCATTTGTTGTCCGTACCCACCATTTCCGGGTAGCACAAACCTCTGGTTTGTGCCCCTGGTTTTAAATTACGTTCACCTCTGGGTGGCACGGACAAGCGTCTGAGCTTGTCCGTGCGGCCTTCCCGCGGCGTCACCTCGACCACTCCGGCCGACGCTTCCTTCCCATGCCGCACAAGCACGCCGAGCCCGCCCATGCCACCTCACTGTCACCTTTACGGCAGCTCGACGTATCGAACCGTCAGCATGCCGCACTCGCCCGCCGTGCTCGACGCCTGCCCGACCTTGGCCCACACGTGCAGGCCCTTGGCCACGTCCCGGCTCGCCAGCGTCAGCGACGTCGGCGTGTTCGGCGTCAGCGTGGCCAAATTGAACGCCGCCACCAGTTGATTGGGCGTGGTCGGGCCCGTGCCCACGTCCAGGTTGCCCGCGTTCGGCACCGTCAGGAACGACACATCGATGCTGATCACCTTGACGGCCCGCTGCGTGATCATCACCGCGTTCTTGGTCGCCGCCGACGTAAGGCTGTCCAGCCGCACGCTGACCACGTGCTCGACCTGCCCCGCCGCCAGCGGCTGGATTCGCACGATGCCCGTGTTCGTCGCCACGACGGCCATGAGCATGCCGCAGTAGCTCGCCCCCTGCGAAGCAACCACGCTGGTCACTTCATCCGAGGTGGCATAGACCGAGCCGCCCACCGACGCCTGCGTGGCGTTGTTCACCGTCAGGACAAAATCCCCCTGCGTGTACAGGCGTACCATCTTGTCCCCGCCCGCGCCGCCGTTGTTGTCCATCTCTTCGTAAGCAATGCCCGCGAAGAGATCGCCCGCCACGAGGTGCCGCACGTGCCCGGTCGACCGGTTTACGCCGACGATGGCCCCCTTGTAGATGTGCTGCGAAGCCGCGACCGGAAACGTCCTCAGCTCCTGATCCACATACCGATTCAATTCCCGATTTGCCGTCAGTGCCATTGTGTTCTCCTTTTTCAGTCTCTGGTCATCTCGACTGACTCACCGTTGAGTCCGCTGCCATATGCCACTGCTCAGTACGTATAGTCAGTGTGTCACTGCTCGTGAGTAGTGCGATTGCACATGTGTGCCACTGCTCTGTGAGCAGTGCGAATGGGAGAAGCCCCACGAACACCGAACACCTCCTCAACCACATACCGCTCCTCCCACTCGTACACTGCCACACTCCTCCACTGCCCCTCACTATCGAGCCGACACCTCCCGGACTGCCGCGGCCACGTACGCCTCTTCCGTGCAGATCTTCTCCAGCACCTGCCGGTTGGCGCGCCACTCCGCTCGCGCCGCCGACTCAGCCGCTCGCCGACTCGCCTCCTTCCCCTCGACCGCGTCCACTCGCGGCGGCGACAACCGCCCCAGCGGAACCACCACCGGCGCCGCTTCCAGCCACCGGTCGAACTCCGCCGGATCGCGCAAGGCCAGCGACATCGCCCATTCCTTTTGCGCCGCCGTCAGCCTGCCCGCCGACATTGCCTGCGAGACCCGGTCAGTCGCCTGTCGGATGGACTCCGCCCGCTCCAACGTGCGAATCCGTTCCGCCGCCGCCACCAGCACGACGCCGTCGTCGGCCGCCTGGTCCAGCGACAAAACCTCGCGCAGCTCGGCGGCCGCGGACGCCTGGGCCTCCTTCCCGGGTGCCGCAGCCGCGTCACTGCCGACCACCGGTCGCATCCCCACGATCGCCGGCTTGTTGGTCAGCGCCACCGAGTGCAGCCCCACCAATCGCCGGTCGCTCCGCCGCACCAGCGCCACCGGCGACAGGTACCGGTACTCCTTGCTCCGCAGCTTCTCCCTGGCTTCCGCCGTCCACTCGACATCGGCCCACAACCCCGCCTCGGCCGGCGCTCCCTCTCTTCCCGCCGCGCCAGGAGGTACCGCCGACAGCGCCTTGATCCATCCCGCCGCCGGCGCTTGGCCGCTCGGCGAGCTGTACGCGCCTCCCAGTGTCTGGTGCTCATAATCCACCGGCAGGTCGGTCCCATGCTCGGTGAATGCCGCGATCGTGAGCCCGGCCGCCTCCTCGTCCACTACGAACGAGCCCGCCGAGCTCTTCACCTCGCCCCACGGCGAAATCATGATCCGCCTCGGCGCCTCCTCCTGCCCGAGCGTCGAAGCCTCCAACGCCACGCGCTCCACCTGCAAGCGATCATCGCTTCTCGTCTCATCCATCTTGTCCTGCATAGCATCCTCCATTCTCCAGACTTGCACTGGTTGATCCGTCTGCGGTACTGGCTATGAGCCGGGACCGCCTTTCCATCCGGGAACAGGCCCTACACCTGCTCTCGATCCTTCTTCGCGATCTTCGTGCCCTTCGTGGTGAGCGCCACCGCTACACCCTCTCTCCCATGCTCTTCGCACCACTCGACTTGCTGCGCGCCGCTCCCGTCCCTCCGGTCAGCACCGTCTCGTCCTCCCTCGCCTGGGGAATGCCCAGTGCCGCATGCGCCCACTGCGCCGGCACCCGCGCCCCTAGCTCGTTCACCGCCACCGCCAGCACTCGCGCCAGCCGCTCCGGGTCCACGTTCTGATCCGCCATCCTGCGGAAATACGGCACCGGCGCTCCCGGCCCGAACTGCAGTCTCGTCAGCGGCGCGAGCAGATCCCGCCGCAACGTCGCCGCCTCCTTCCGAAGATCGTCGTCGCGAACGTCCCGCCGCACCCGGTCATGCACCTGTGCCGCCGGCTCGCTGGCCTTCCGCCGGATCGTGTCCGTCGTCAGCGTCTGCCCCAGCCACGCCTTGCTGATCTCGCGGTCGAAGTACATGCACAGGTTCTCGTACAGGTTCACCTCGCCCGGCATCCGCGTCTGCTGAATCTCCACCTCCACCGCCTTCGAGAACACGCCCGTCGCATCGGCGCCCAGTTGGCTCAGCATCCTCAGCAGCTCCCGCTTCTCCTCCTCCGTCGCATTCGGCGCGTATCGGGCCATGCGAACCGGCATGCCGAATATCTCCGCGAAGATCAGCCAGTCCTTGACCGCGAAATGCTTGCCCAGATATGACATCGCCGTGACCCGCAGCAGCCCGCCCCGCATGGGATGACCGCTGACCGCGTGCGGCACGTGAACGATGAACTTGTCCGGCGGCAGCTCGATCCCTTCGTTCGGGCTCTCCTCCGTCAGCAGGCGGATCTCGTCGAGCTCGCCCGTCGTCAGCCGCCCGAAGTCCACCGGCTGCAGCTCGGCCAGGCTTACCCCGGACGCCGTCGCCTCCCACACCAGCTCGACCAAGGCGACGTTCCGCCCGACCGCCAGCGATAGATGAACCAGCGCCTCCTCGAAGCCGCGGACACCCCGCAGCACCTCGCTGCAATATGCCGCCGCGTCGTCGGCCAACGCCCGATCAGCCGCTCCCCCTCGGCTTGCTGACCAGCCGAGCATCTGCGCCGCCGAAACGATTTCCCAAGGCAGCCCCGTCACCGCCAGCCGCCGCGTGTTGGCCACGCTGAAGAGGTGGGCATCCTTCTCCTCCATCTGCTCGAACAGCGCCATCTGTGCAGCGAGCGACCCGCTGTCGGCCTCGCGGAGGATCGAGATCAGCCGCTGCGCCGTCAGCCCGTCCGCCGGATAGTCCCGCGCCGTGTCCTCCTTCCGTCGCCCCAGCAACACTCCCGCCCGTGGAGCTTGCCCCCGATCCGCCGCCACCTCTCGCCGCACGCCAAGCCTCACCGCATTCACCACCCGCCGCACCAGACTCATAAGTCACCTCCCGTTGCTCACGCTCAGCGCGTCATCTCCGCGCCACCTTCCGATTTCCGCACTCAGCACTCAGCACTTCCTCTTCACCACGCCCCCTTCCTCCCGAACCGCAGCGCACCCGAGGTGATCAGTCCCGGCCCTCCGCCGCCGCAGCCGTCCGCCGCGTAAAGACCCAGCGCCGCCGCCCAGAACCGGTCCGCGTGCCCGCCGCTCGACCGGTCGGCATCGAATCGCACGTGCCCGCCGCTGCTCACCACTCGCGTGATCGAGTGCCAGTCGTCGGCGACCTGCTCGTCCGCCGGAATCCGCAGCAGCCCGCGCTCCGCCATTACGCGAAGCAACCCCGCCAGCTCGTTCTTCAGCGCCGACGTGAACGTCACCGCCTCCACGCGATGATCGCCGAACCGCTCCACCAGCCGCTCCGCCAGGTGCAGCCCCAGCCCCGTCGCATCGATGCAGCACCGCCGCAGCCCGCGCAGCCCCAGCAGCCGCCCGATCTGGCTCTCCTGCTCGTTGAACGGGGCGTTCTCCATCGTCAGCAGCCCGCGGGTGATGAACGCCTCGCCCTGCCGCTCCCACAGCCACACCGCGGTGATGTCCCGGTGCCGCCCCACGTCCACGCCCGCATAGGCCTCGACTCCCGACCGCATCAGGGCCGACCAGTCGACGCGTGTCCCCAGTCGCGGGTCGTGGCAGCCGCGGATCAGGCCGTAGGTCATGAAGCTGGTGCTCTCGTCGACAAACTCGCAGCAGAATTCCTGCCGCCAGTCCAGCTCGCTGCCGATCCCCGCCCGCATCACCTCGAGATCCGCCGCCAGCCCCTCGGCGATGGCCTGCTCCAGCGTCAGCGTCGTATGGTGGAATCGCGAATTGTCGCCCAGCCGGTAGAACATGTTCTTCCGCCCGCGCGGCGTCGAGGCCACGTCGAGCTGGCCCCCGCCCCGCAGCAGTGTGGGGAAGAGCGCCGCCCAGATGGCATCGTCGTCGCGGTGCATGGCAAACTCGTCCAGGAACACATCGCCGCTGTAGCCCCGCGCCGTCATCGGGTTGGCCGGCAGGCCGATGATCCTCGCCTTGCGCGACAGGCGGATCTCCAACTGGCGGATGGACGAATCTCGATGGAAGGGCAGTCCGTGGAACTCGTGCCAGATCTTCAGCGCCTGGCAGTGCGAGCGGATCTTCTCCATCACTTCCCGGCTCTGCCGCTGGCCCGCCGAGAGGATGATCTGGTTCCGCTGCCGGCTGATCGCCCGGATCAGCCGCTTGAGTCCGAACGTGAAGCTCTTGCCCGTCTGCCGCGCCCAGCAGTTCCATGTGAATCGCTCCTGGCACGTCAGCGCCGCGTCCTGATAAGGCAGCAGCACGATCCCCGCCCGCGCCATCGCCTCCCGTAGCGCCTCTTCCGACACCGGCCCGGCCTCCTTCATCCCGCCCATCGATCTTGCTGTCATGCTTCATCCTTCATCCCGCCTCAAGGTCGTTTCCCGCTCCACGTCCAAAGCTCCTCGTTCCGCGTTTCCTTCCCCCCTCTCTCACGCGACATCCATAAAGCTTGCTCACCGTTCCCCATTTTTTTGCGGAAAGCAGTTTTCACCCCCGAAAACGGCGGTGATGCATTTAGCGGTTTACCCGCATTACTGCGGCAGAAATAACCGTACATTATCCTAACTTAAGCCGCAGACGTGCTTTGCGCATGCGCGTAGCGTCGAGGGTGGCCCAAGTCCTCTGGACTTGGGGCATTGATTTCGGGACCGGTGAAGCTCTGGGAGTGCGACAGACGTGTACGCGGCCGAGAGAATCAATCCCCCAAGTTCAAAGAACCTGGGCCACCCACCCACCACGCCTTTTGACACTCGGCATTGCAGTGCACACAACCACCTCCATGCCATCACGACTCCGTCGTAACGACGAGGCTGGCCATTCGCACTTCTGGACGGTGTCATGCCAAGATCGACTGACATTCTTCTGGCACGACAATATGAGGGGCGTAGTCGTGGACGCGTTGCGGCAGTTGCAAGCTCGCTTCGGGATTTGTCTGATTGCTTATGTGATTATGCCTGAGCACGTACATGTGGTGCTGTATCCGCACACACGGGGTGATGATCGACCTGTGCTGGTTTCACGACTGTGGCATGCTTTTAAGCAGCATATTGGGTTTCACGGTGAAGAATGTCTGCGCGGGTTCTGGCGGCTGCACGGGCGGCTATGGTCGGAGCCTTTGAATAAGCGCGCGCACGGAGCGACGGGCAAACAGCAGATCATGGAGACGCGGGGCTACGACTTCAACATTGACCACCAGGATACGTTGCTTCAGAAGATCGACTACTGCCACAAGAACCAGGTGACCCGCGGCTTGGTCGCTGGCGCCGAGCAGTGGCCCTGGAGCAGCTACCGGTTCTATGAGTTGAATGATTGCTCCGTACTGCCCATGGATTGGAACGGCCGATGGCCAATCGTGTGGTGAGTGGCCGGCCCAAGTCGCATGGGCGGGGTGGCCCAAGTCCTATGGACTTGGGGGATTGATTTCTCCTGTGGAATGGCGCGAGGGAGCTGACAAGTTCTCGCGCACGCGAAGAAATCAGTCCCCCAGATTCAGAGAACCCGGGCCACCCGCCCTCTCCTCGCCCTCACTTCGTCTTCCCATGGCACTGCTTATATTTCTTCCCGCTCCCGCACGGGCACGGCGCATTCCGCCCCACCTTGGGCTGCTCGCGGCGGATCGTCTGGATGGCCTGCTGCCCCTGCGCCTGCATCGCCGCGTCACGGTCTTTCTGCACCTGCCCACCGCCGGCCGTGAAGCCTGTGTTCGTGGCGTCGGCGTGGTGTGCGGCGGAGATGCGATACCGGCTCGACAGTATGCTCTCATCCAGCAGCCGCGCCTTGAAGATGATGCCGGTCACCTTGTCCTGGATGCTGTCCATCATCTCCCGGAACATCTGGAAGCCTTCCCGCTTGTACGCGATCTTCGGGTCCTGCTCGGCGTATCCGCGCAGCCCGATCGCCTCCTTCAACAGGTCGATCGCGTGCATGTGGTCCTTCCACGCCTGATCGTAGATCTCCAGCACGACATACCGCTCCAGCACCGTCAGCTCCCGCCGCAACAGGTCGTGCCCGAACGTCAGCAGCGCCTCGCGAAGATCCCCGGCTTCGTCAAAGGTCTTCTGGTCGAATGCCGGCCCGAAGCGTTTCTTCGCCCACTCGCCCAGCTTGGCCTTCACCTCCGCCCCGTCGCCGCTGCCCTCGCGCTCGATCGCCGCGTCGATCTCCGCCTCCAGCTTTCCGCCGGAGATGTACTCGCGGTTGATCCGCACGATCTCGTCGGCCAACTCCTTGATGGTGTGGTTGCGGATGTTGTCCACCGTCCAGCCCCGGTTGAACTTCAGGTTCACCCACTGGGCCAGCGCATCGGCGGCATACGCGCTCTCCGGCCCCTCGCGAACCAGCGTCCGTTCCAGGGCCACCTCCACCGGGTACCTCGCCTCCCGCTCGCGATACGCCGCCTCGACGGCCGCGTGCAGCCTCCTGGTGATGTCGGCGTTGGGCAGATCGACGAAATCATCCGGCCGCAGCTCGATGCCGAACTTCTGCCGCGCCCAGTTGATGAACGACATCCTGCCGTAGAGCGGATCGAGGAACTTCTCGATCGGCGTCAGATCGGTTGCGTCGATCTTCTCCTCCGCTGCCTTCATCAGGAGCTGCTGCACCTCCTCGAGTTGCATGTCCCGAAGCTGGTTCTGGGTGACGCTTGCTCCGAACCGTGTCTCCGCCCATCGAGCCAGCCCGCGGATGTCCCATTCCTTGGGATCGGTGTCCGGGTCCATGTACTCGCCGACCGTCTTGGTGATCTCACTGGCCGCCTCTTCCTTGGCGTCGTTGCGGATCAGCCTCTCGGTGGCCACCGCGTCACTGGGAATGACATTCTTGGGATCGATGCTGCAACCGAATTCCGATCCCGCCCAGTCGCACACGCACTGCCGCCCGTAATATGGATCGAGAAACTTCGCCGCCGCCGTCTCCAGTGTTTCATCGATCATCGTCCAGATCGTCCGCACCAGCCTCGCCGCCTTGCCCGGCAGCGCCGCTTCCAGAATCTCCTGCCGCCGCGCGTAAAACACCTTCCGCTGATGGTCCATCACCTCGTCGTACTCGAGCAGGTGCTTGCGGATGCCGAAGTTCTTCTCCTCCACCTTCTTCTGGGCCCGCTCGATGCCCTTGTTGATGCTCTTGGCCTCGATGGCCATGCCGTCCTGGAACCCCATCCGCTCCAGCATCTTCAGCGTCCACTCGCCCATGAACATCTTCAGCAGATCATCCCCCAGCGACAAAAAGAACCGGCTCGATCCCGGATCGCCCTGCCGCCCGCTCCGCCCGCGAAGCTGGTTGTCGATCCGCCGCGACTCGTGCCGCTCGGTTCCGACGATGTGCAAACCGCACGGCGCGTTCAGCGGGCACACCTTCCGCCCCATCGCCGGAAACCGCGGATCGACCTTCGGCTTCCAGCAATGCGCGCAATTCGTCGCCGGATCGTAGTCCGGGCAGTAGATGCAGCACTTGGTCCCGATGACACCCTTCTCGCGCCATGCATACTTGCGGCCGTCCCCATTCTCCGGCGGCCCGAGATCGCCCACGCACTTCGCATAGACCACGCCTTTCTGTAACTTGATGTCCGTGCCGCGGCCGGCCATGTTCGTGGCGATGGTCACGTTGCCCCGCGGAGTCTTGTCCGTCCCGCGCGTCGGCGTGTGCCGCTCGCCCGCCTTGGCCACGATCTCTGCCTCCCGGGCGTGCTGCTTGGCGTTGAGCACCTCGTGCTGAATGCCGTACTTCTTCGTCAGCAGGTTGGACAGCTTCTCCGAATTCTCGATCGAGATCGTACCGACCAGCACCGGCCGCCCCTGGGCCAGATCCCCCATGGCGTCGTCGTACGCCGCAGCCATCATCTCGCCCGTCCCCCGCCCGCTGTCGAACTCGGCCAGCGCCTTGTCGATCAGCTCTGTGGATCGCCCCTGCTTCACCAGAATCGGCCGCAGGTTCACCAGCACCGGCTCCAGCACGAACGGGTCGTTCGGCCGGCCCTTGGTGTGCATGTCGTGGATCTCTTCCACGATCGCGTTGTACTTGTCCTCCACGTTCTTGTAGATCCGGTCGTGGAAGTCCATCCGGTTGACCGGGCGGTTCGTCGGAATGGCCACCACTTCCAGGGTGTAGATCTTCATGAACTCGTCGGCCTCGGTCATCGCCGTGCCGGTCATGCCCGCCGCGTGCTTGTACAGCTTGAAGAAGTTCTGCAGCGTGATCGTGGCCAGCGTCTGCGTCTCCTCCTTCACCTTGACGGTTTCCTTGGCCTCTACCGCCTGGTGCAGCCCGTCTGACCACTGCCGCCCGTGCATCAGTCGCCCGGTGAACTGGTCGACGATGATGATCTCGCCCTCCATCACCGCGTAGTCGACGTCCTTCTCATAGACCACGTGGGCCCGCAAGGCGTTCTCGATGACGTGCGGCCACTCCATGTTGGCCCCCACGTACAACGACCCGACGCCGAGTTGCTCCTGCGCCACCGTCACGCCGGCGTGCGTCAACGCCACCTGCTTGCGCTCTCGCGTCACCACGTAGAACTGCTTGTGCCCGATGGCCTCTGCTTCTTCCTCGTTGATCCAGTTCGGGTCCGACTTGAACTTCCGCACCGCGTCCTGGAACTTGGGCAGCATCGCGTAGGCCTCCGGCGGATGCTCGCCCCAGGCCCGCAGCCGCTGGGTGGTCTCGCTGTTCGCGGCGGTCTGTTTGCCGATCAGCACCCGCGCCACGGCGTCGGCGGTGCGATACCGCGTCACGTCGTCCTCCGCCGGCCCGCTGATGATCAGCGGCGTCCTCGCCTCGTCGATGAGAATCGAGTCCACCTCGTCCACCACGGCGTAGTCCAGCGGGCCCTGCACC
Organism: Phycisphaerae bacterium; assembly: GCA_035542775.1. Taxonomy (GTDB): domain Bacteria; phylum Planctomycetota; class Phycisphaerae; order UBA1845; family UTPLA1; genus DATKKX01. The sequence continues at coordinate 16,773 of DATKKX010000310.1, forward strand.
TGGTCCTGAACCGACGTCTTCATGTTGTCGCGGAGATAGTCGAAGCCGAACTCGCTGTTCGTGCCGTAGGTGATGTTGCAGGCGTACGCCGCCTGGCGAATGCCCTCGCGCCCGCCCGGATCGACCTGCGACTGAATGTACCCCACCGTCATCCCCACCAGCTCGAAAATCGGCCGGGCGAACTCCGCATCGCGCTGCACCAGGTAATCGTTGACCGTAACGATGTGGACCTTCTGCCCCTGCAAGCCCTTCAAAAACGCCGCCAGGTGGCAGACGATGGTCTTGCCCTCGCCGGTCTTCATCTCGGCGATCTTGCCCTCGAACAGCACCTGCCCGCCGATAAGCTGGCAATCGAAATGACGGTGATTCTGTGCCCGCCGCGAGGCCTCGCGCATGACCGCGAACGCCTCCGGCAGCACGTTCTCCACCGGCTCGCCGTCCGCCAGCCGCCTCCGCATCTTCTCAGCTCGCTCGCGCAGGTCCTCGCTCAGCTTGACGCGGATCTCCTGAATCGCCGCCGCCCGGTCCCACTTCACCTCGCCCTCGACAGCGGTTCCTTCGCCGGGCACACTGCTTCCCTGGCCGGGCGGGACATTTTCGTCGGACCCCTCCATCGGCAGCTTCGCCACCGCCTCCGCGAACCGCTGGTCGTAGTCTCCGCGCAGCTCATCCTCCATCGCGTTGATGAACACGACGGCCTTTTGAAACCGCTTCAGCAAACGCTCATTGCGCGAGCCGAAGATCTTCCTCACGCCAACGCCGACAACATCGAGCACGCCCATAGTCGCACCGTGTCAGAAATGCCCAGGACCGAAAGTCGAAAATCGAGAACCGAAAACCGACGCCTCGAAAAACCGAAAACCCGAACTGTCTAAAGGTGATGGCTGACGGCTGAACGCTGACGGCTTCTCACGGCCCGTACAGGCCGCCGGTGTGATATGAAATCGTGGACTTGCGCCGCAGCCGTGGCGGTCGTGTCGCGTTCAGCCTCACGGTGGAGAGCACCGCCGTCGGCCGTTGGGCAAAGCACGAAATCTGCCGGCTGAGCAGCAGCATGACCAGCAGGCTCGCCCCGACCAGGACGATCTTGGCCGTCGTCGCCCTCGCTGCCATGGCTGTAGGGGTAACGGCTCGCGCGGCGATCACGGCACTCTTGTGGCCGCGCTCGGCCGCGGTCCGCCCGGCCATGGCGCAGTCCGCCCCGATCAGCGCGATCAGCGCCACGATCGTGCCTGGCAGGACCGGGGCCCGCACCGTTTTCTCGGCCTTGGTTGTCTGGTTGGAGGCCATGCCTAGTGTTAGTCTATACTCCGTCGGTTCACGTGGCAACCATGTGCCGGTTTGAGCAGAAGAAGGGCCGGTTCAAGCGGCAGAGGAATCGGCCTCAGCGGAACTGGGACCGGCTTTGACCGGAGCCCGCCCGCGGGAGTCTCGCCAGTGCCGTCACGCGCCACCGCGCCGGGCTGGCCGGCCGACACGGCCTCTGCCGATGAACTTGAGGATGTTCAAAGACAAAACAGTCCTGATCACCGGTGCCTCCAGCGGCATCGGCGCCTCGCTCGCCCGACGCTTCGCCAGGGCTGAGGCCAAGGTCATCCTCGTGGCCCGCCGCGCCGACCGCCTCGCCGAGCTGGCCGACGATCTGCGCGTCGGCGGC
>DATKKX010000311.1:0-4126 GCA_035542775.1 Phycisphaerae bacterium
CGACGGGGCGGACTACGCCTCGGTCGAGTTCCACGGCGACGTCGGCAATCTGTCGGTCGAGGAGCGATTCACCATCGCCAATATGGGCGTCGAGATGGGGGCGAAGATCGCAGTGTTCCCGGTCGATGAGAAAACGATCAATTATCTGAAGGCCGCCGGCGTTCCGCAGAATGCCTACGAGCCGGTCTGGGCGGACAAGGACGCGCAGTATGCCCGCGAGCTGACATATGATCTGGGCAAGCTCGAACCGGTCGTGGCGTGCCCGCACAAGGTGGACAATGTGAAGGGCGTCGGCGAGGTGGCCGGCAAGAAGATCGATCAGTGCCTGCTCGGCACCTGCACGAACGGGCGGCTGAATGACCTGCACGAAGCGGCCGCGGTGCTGAAGGGCCGGCGGATTTCGTCGAAGGTGCGGATGCTGGTGCTGCCGGCGTCGCGGAGCGTGTTTGAAGCGGCGACGCAGGATGGGACGCTGTTGACGCTGTCCAAGGCAGGGGCGACGGTCCTGCCGCCGGGCTGCGGGCCGTGCCTTGGTGCTCACCAGGGCATCCTGGCGCCGGGCGAGGCGTGCCTGTCGACATCGAACCGCAACTTCAAGGGTCGCATGGGCTGCAAGGAGGCGGAGATTTACCTGGCCAGCCCGGCGACGGTTGCGGCAACGGCGCTGCATGGCGTGATTAGCGATCCGCGGAAAGAGATGTAACGAACCTCGCACTCCGGCCATAGCGGCCGACCTCCCGGTGGGCCGTGAAGCGAGTCGGAGGCTCGGCCGAGCAGGAGCTCGGCCGCCACGAGTTGAGGGCTTTTACATGAAAGTCTGGAAATACGGCGACGACATCAACACGGACATGCTGTTCCCGGGCAAATACACGTATACGTGCGCGACTCCGGATGAGATCAGGCCGCACCTGCTGGAGGATCTGGACGCGACGTTCGCGAAGGCCGTGCAGGTGGGCGACGTGCTTGTGGCCGGGCGGAATTTCGGCTGCGGCAGCTCGCGCGAACAGCCGGTGCTCGGGCTGAAGGCGGTCGGTGTGGCGGCGATCGTTGCCAAAGGTTTTGCCCGGATCTTTTACAGGGCGGCGATCAACCAGGGGTTGCTGTTGATCGAATGCCCCGAGGCGGTCGACGCGTACAAGGACGGCAGCAGGATCGAGATCGACGCGACCGGCGGCAAGATCAAAGTGGACGGCAAGGCCTATTCATTTCCGAAGCTGCCGGCGGAGATCATGGCGATTTGCGAAGCCGGCGGACTGCTGGAGTACACGCGGAAGAAGCTGAAGGCGCGGAAGGCGGGGTAGCGTTCTCGGCGGCGGCTTGGCAGGATGTCCGCGTCCCGATTACGGCGGGGGGGGAGCCTTACACATTGACGCATTGTGATTTCGGGAAAGGCGGTTAGAATGCGCGCTAATCAATCGACCACCGTGTGCGGCCCGGAAGACAGCCCGGCGCACACGGGGAGAGAGGCTGAGCCGTGGCAGATTCGACCACTCGGTCCGCGCATGCGAAAACGGTTGCGCATCCAACGGTAATTCCCGATCTGCCCGCCGGACCGCTCAAGCGCGTGCGGCCGTCCATTTTCTATCTGCTAGGCCTGTTTGTCGTCGCGATCTTCATGCTGCTGCTACCGCTGGTCTACCTGGGAACGATCGGCGTGGTGGGCTACGGGGTGTATTATCACCTGATCAACGACGCCTGCATCCTCAAGCCGGAGGGCCTTGCCACCCCGCGAGAGATGGTGGCCCGGTTCGCAGCCTATGCCGGGCCTCTGGTCGTGGGCGTAGTGGTGATCTTCTTTATGCTCAAGCCGCTGCTGGCACGACCTGCCCACGAAGAAGATCCGCTCATGCTGGACCGCTCGCAGGAACCGGTCTTGTTCTCCTTCATCGAGAAACTCTGCGCCTTGCTTGGCTCGCCATTTCCACGGCACATCGAGGTCATCTGCGCGGTTAACGCTACCGCCGGCTTCCAGGGCGGCCTGATCGGGCTGCTACGGAAAGATCTCGTCCTCCAGATCGGCTTGCCACTCGCGGCGGGTCTGGATCTTCAGCAATTCGCCGGTGTTCTGGCTCACGAACTCGGCCATTTTACGCAGGGTACGGGCAGGCTTCTGAACTACGTGATCAATCGCATCAACTTCTGGTTTGCCAGAGTCGTGTTCGATCGCGACGAGTGGGATGAAAGACTCGCGAACTGGGGGAGAGACACCGATTGGCGAGCCTCCATTATCGCCAGCGTGACCCGGTTCCTGGTCTTGCTGACCAGGGTCATTCTGTGGGTCTTTATGCTGGTGGGCCGCGCGGCAAGCTGCCTCCTGATGCGCCAAGCGGAGTACCACGCTGATCGCTTTGAGGCTCAGGTAGCCGGAGCTGATTGCTTCGAATCCACCTCGCGAAGGATGACCATGCTCTTGGCGGCATGGATCAAAGCGCACGATGATTTGCAGGCGTCCTGGCTGGATAGGCGGCTGGTCGACAACCTTCCCGTCCTTGTTGCGGCCAAAGCTCGGCAGTTCACCGCGGCAGAGACCGGCATCCTGCAAAAGGCGCAATCCGGTGAGCGGGCCGGTCTCTTGAGCACGCATCCGTCCGACACCGCTCGCATTCGGGCGGCCCGCGAGAGGAACGAACCGGGCATCTTTCACAGCCGGCGGCCCGCCACCAGCCTGTTCAGTAACTTCAAGATGATCGCGAACGCGGTCACGCTCGCGTACTACCGCCGTGTGATCGGCCTGAAGGTCGAGAACCGCAACCTCGTCCCGGTTGAACAACTGATTGCGGAACATAAGGCCGTGTGGGATGAGCAGGATGTTCTCAAACGGTATTTCCAAGGTTGCGTGACATTTGCAGCGCCCCTTTTCCCGAAAATCGCATCCGCCGGACCACCGGCCCACCCCAAGGAGACTGCAGCTAAACTGCAGACTGCAAGGAAGAAGTTCGAGGTCACCGCCGGCGAAGCTGCCAAGATCTACCACCAGGTCAAGGAGGCGGAGGCCAGCATCGTTGTGCTTACCATGGCCTCGGCGCTGGTTCGCGCCGGTCAGAAGGTTTCCGCGAAGGACCTGAATCTGCCCGTCGCGAACCGGGAGACTGTTGCACAGGCGCTAAAAGAAGCGAGCGAGCGGCGTGATTCGCTGGTTCATTCGCTGGAGGCCTTTGAGAAGCTGTCGAGATTTCGGCTGGTGGCCGCGTTGCAGCTCGCCCAGTTGAAGGCGGTGGCCGCGAGGATCGAAAGCGGCGAACAGGCCCGATCGCAAGCGGCTCGGATTCTGCCTGCGCTGGCCGCAGTCGAGGCCGGTCTGCCCTCCCTCCTGATGGTCTCGCGGCTTTTTCTTGCTCTGGCCGCGATGTTCAAGGTGACGCAGGCAAAGGCGGGCCTGGGCTCAGAAGACCCCGTAAGCAATGCCGTGCTTCGCGGCCTGTGCGAGGAAGCGCATGGCCACATCCTGGAAGTCAAGAGTAGTCTTACCCGTACGGCCTATCCGTTCGAGCACGCCCTGGGCAATATCGCCATGGCAAGTTACGCGCTGAAGGTCGCCGCCCAAGTCACCAAACCGGCCAGCCTTCTGGAAGCCGCTGGACAACTGCAGGAAAATCTGAACGTGTTCTATTCTCGGGCGATGGGACGGTTAGGATTGCTGGCCGAAAGCGTGGAGGCGGCGCTGGGCATGCCGCCGCTGCCGGAGGTGGAACCAGACCCCGAAAGTGAAGCCGGCAAGACCAAGAGGGAATGACCGTCTTGCCGTGGCGCGTCATGTCGGCCATTCGCCGCTGAAGACCTCCATTGCCGGGCCGGTCATGAAGACTGAGCTGCTGGATTCGCCGGGGCCGCCGGGACTGTCTGCCCACTCCACCTCCAGGTCGCCGCCGGCCAGGTGAATCGTTGTCTTGCTTTGCAGACGGCCTTCGAGCACGCCTGCCACGTGAACGGCGCAGGCTCCTGTCCCGCAGGCCAGCGTCACGCCGGTGCCGCGCTCCCAGGTCCTCATGGTGACTTCGCTTCGCGATTGCACGCAGGCGACCTGGAGATTGACGCGATTGGGAAACAGCGGGTGTCGCTCCACCAACGGCCCGAGCTTTCGCACGTCGACGGCATCCAAAGACCGGACGAACAATACGGCGTGCGG
>DATKKX010000312.1:0-2741 GCA_035542775.1 Phycisphaerae bacterium
CGACATTTTCCCGCACACGGAACAGATGCACGAGATAGTCGGGCACGATCGCGTTGTAACCGAGCTCGCTCGCCAAAATCCCGCGCGCGGCAAGGAGCGACTGCTGGATAGTGGCGAAATCGTCTTCCGAATGCGCGAAGCCGAGTCCGAAGGCGACATCGGCGTCGGTTCTGCCGCGAATGTGCGGGACGCCGAAGCTATCGCGCCGGATTCGCACGTCGTAGGTTTTGGCGCGCATGATCAACGGGGCAAGATTGGCTGCCGCCGGCCGGTTCGGCAGATCCGCGATGAGCAGATAGCCGATCACGGCCAAGCCCAGCGCCACGATCAGCCCCAAAATCCGTTTTACCCAACGCAGCACGCGTCCCCCCCCCGGTCGCCAGCGCGGCAGACTCGCTGAACCGCGCGTGTCCGACAAGAGTCGCGACCGTTTCACGTGAAACTTGCTCCAGACCTGCTGCAGTCTTATGGAGCGCGCATGATTGGTTACGACGTCATTGTGATTGGCGGTGGGCATGCGGGCTGCGAAGCAGCCGCGGCATCCGCACGTACTGGCGCGCGCACACTGCTTCTGACCCACAAGAAGGCGACGTTGGGCGAGATGTCGTGCAATCCCGCTATCGGCGGATTGGGCAAGGGCCACCTGGTCCGCGAGATCGATGCGCTGGACGGTTTGATGGGCCGCGTGGCCGACGCGGCGGGAATCCAGTTTCGACTGCTGAACAGGCGCAAGGGGCCGGCCGTCCGTGGACCACGTGCCCAGGCAGATCGCAAGCTATATCGCCAGGCGATGCAGGCGGCACTCGCGGAAACCGCCAACCTCGAAGTCCTGGAGGCGGCGGCTGAAGACCTGATCCTGGCAGAGGGGCACGTCGCGGGTGTCATCACGGCTGCGGGCCAGGCCCTCCGATGTGCGGCGGTCGTACTCACCACAGGGACCTTCCTGCGAGGGCTGATCCATATCGGCGAACGCAAGATTCCAGCTGGCCGGGCCGGCGAAGCCCCCGCAATCGGTCTGTCTAACACTTTGAAACGACTGGGGTTTCGGCTCGGTCGGCTGAAAACCGGGACGCCGCCGCGGCTGGATGGAAAGACCATCGATTGGCAGTCGCTGGCGATTCAGCCCGGGGACGATCCGCCCACGCCGTTCTCCTTCCTTACGGCAAGGATCACGACCCCGCAGGTCGTCTGCCATATCACGCGAACCACGGCCGTGACCCACGACATCATCCGGGCGAACCTTGATCGTGCGCCAATCTATTCCGGACAGATCGAAGGATCGGGTCCGCGCTATTGCCCGTCGATCGAGGACAAGGTCGTGCGCTTCGCGGGCCGCGACACCCACCAGATCTTTCTCGAGCCGGAAGGGCTGGACGATGACACCGTTTATCCCAACGGGATCTCGACCTCGTTGCCGGAGGATGTGCAGCTCGCGCTGCTCAAAACTATTCCTGGCCTCGAAAAGGCAACGATGTACCGGCCGGGCTACGCGATCGAATATGACTATGTCGATCCCCGCGAGCTCCATTCATCGCTGGAGACCAAGCGGCTTCCCGGCCTCTACCTGGCGGGGCAGATCAACGGCACGACCGGCTATGAAGAGGCGGCGGCGCAAGGGCTTATGGCTGGTTTGAATGCCGCGCGGGCGGCGGGCGGTGGTTCCGCGCTCGTGCTCGATCGGGCGCACGCGTATATCGGCGTGCTGATCGATGATCTCGTCACCAAGGGTGTTACGGAACCCTATCGCATGTTCACGTCCCGCGCCGAATATCGCCTGAGCCTCCGGGCGGACAATGCCGACCAAAGGCTTACGCCCTTGGGCGTTCGGGAAGGCTTCGTTAGCCAGACACGCGCGGAAGCGTTCGCGGCGAAGTCGGCCCGGCTAGAGGAGGCGCGGAAGAGACTGCGGGAGCTGACCCTCACGCCCAACCAAGCCCGGAAGCATGGCATCGCTATCCGCCTCGATGGCGTGCGCCGGAATGGGCATGAGCTTCTCAGCCTGCCGGGCATTACGTTCGAGACCCTTGGCACTATCTGGCCCGACCTCAGGGACTGTGCGCCTGGAATTTCCGACCAGCTCGAGATCGATGCCCAATATGCCGGCTATCTCGACCGGCAGGATGCCGATATCCTCGCTTTCAGGCGCGATGAGGGCCTCGCCCTGCCTAAGGATCTCAACTATCGCGAGGTCGCCGGTCTCTCGACCGAAGCCGCCAGCAAGCTGGAGGCCATCCGCCCCGCAACCTTGGGACAGGCCGCCCGCATTGACGGCGTCACCCCCGCGGCCTTGACGTTAGTCCTGGCTGCTGTACGTGCCCGAGCTACCCTTGTTCGTCGCGCTTCCTGAACCGTTCGGGCCCGCGGAGTTTCAGGCGGTCAGCGGTGTTTCACGTGAAACACTGGCGCGGCTAAAGCTGTTCGTCGGTCTGCTTGAAGACTGGAACAGCCGGGTCAATCTGGTCTCGGCGAAGTCGCTCAAAGAGGTCTGGAAGCGTCATGTCTGGGATTCCGCCCAGTTGCTGCCACTGGTCGGCGATGCGGAGAGCGTTGTGGATCTCGGCAGCGGAGCCGGCTTTCCCGGACTGGTCCTCGCAATCCTCCTGGCCGACCGGAAACCAAAGGTCGTCCTCTACGAGGCCATCACCAAGAAGTGTCGCTTCCTGGAGGAGGCGGCCCGCCGGACCGGCGCCGCGGTCGAAGTCCGCAACGACCGCATCGAGCAGGCCAAGCCGGAGCCATTC
>DATKKX010000313.1:0-3719 GCA_035542775.1 Phycisphaerae bacterium
CTTACGACTTCGACCCCGAGATCAAGTTCGCCTGGGGCCTTCAGTTGGAACAACGCAAGCACGGCCTGGCCCCCGGCACGACGTTTACCCTCAAATCGTATGATCCCAGCATCAAGGTCGATGGCCCTTTCGAGTTGGCCGTGAATGTCGTCGGCAAGGAGCCGATCACCTTGCCCGACGGAAAGAGCCGGACGCTTACCAAAGTCAACTCCACGATGCAGCTTCAGGGCGTGGCTATCACGACCGCCTCCTGGGTGGACGATGACGCCAATCCGCTGGTGATGGACTTCAACATGGGCGGCTTTTCCGTCCGCGTCCTGGCGGCCACCAAAGAACAGGCCCTCGCGGGCGGAAACGAGGCGGCTCCGGAGATGTTTATCAACACCTTCGTCAAGGTCGACCGCAGGATCGGCCCCGACGCCAAGGTCGTAAAGCTCCGCCTGAAGCTCCCGCCGGATGACAAGAGCAATATGAAGATGCCCGACCTGCCGAACACCCCGGCGCAGTCCGTCGAGAAGGTGAACGACCATGAAGCGATCGTCACCATCCGGCGGCTGGACTGGGCGGCCATTCGCAAGGCCGGCGATACGGCCGCGACGGACCCGGCGATGAAAGAGTATCTTCGGGCCTCGCCCACCGTGGACATCAACGACAAGCGGATCAAGCGACATGCCAAACGGGCCGTCAAAGACGCCAGGACGCCGGCCGAGAAGGCGGATGCCCTCCGCCGGTACGTCACGGAATTCGTGGAATACAAGGCGCTGGACGTGGGCTTCGCCTCGGCCTCGGAGGTCGTCCGCACGCGAAAGGGAGATTGCAGCGAGCACGCCGTGCTGCTGGCCGCGATGGCTCGGGCCGCGGGTCTGCCGGCGCGAGGAGTCAGCGGCATTGTGCAGATCCCGCCCGGATCGCTCGCCCCCGGCGAAGGCGGTTCCTTCGGCTACCATATGTGGACACAGGTCAACATTGACGGACAGTGGGTGGATATCGACGCCGCACTCCGGCAGACCGACTGCGACGCCACGCACGTCGCCCTCGCCTTGATGCCGCTCAACGATGAAGGGCTGGGCGGTTCGATCATCTCCATGCTCCCGCTGTTGGGACGTCTGCAGATGGAGATCATCAGCGTCGAGCCCCCCCAGGCCGCTGGAGCCAGGCCATGATCGTCGCGGTTACCGGCGCGACCGGCTTCCTCGGTCGCTACGTCGTGCGGCATTTCGCCGCCCAAGGGCATCGCTGCCGATGCTGGTTCAGGCCCCAATCCGATCGAGCCGGCTTCGAGGACGTCGAGAACGCGATCGAATGGGTGCCTGGCACCCTGGAGGCCCAGGCGGGATTCCCTGCCTTCTGCCGCGGTGCGGACGCGGTCGTACACTCCGCCCTGTACCGCCCGGGCGGGGCGGGCTTTCGGGCGGCGGCGGGCACGTCCTTCGAGGAATTCGTCCGGGTCAACCTGCAAGGCTCGCTCAATCTGATGGCTGCCGCCCGAAACCAGAAGGTCGGCCGCTTCGTCTTCATCTCCACCTGCGCCGTACACGAGGTAATCCTGCCCGACCGCAAGCTGGACGAAGCCCATCCGCTCTGGCCGACCACCCACTATGGCGCCCACAAGGCGGCAATCGAGAAGTTCGTCCACAGCTTCGGACTCGGCGAAGGCTGGCCCATCTGCGCTCTGCGGCCGACCGGCATCTATGGTCTGGCCCATCCGCCCACCGGGAGCCGCTGGTTTTCCATTGTGCGAAGTGTCTGCCGCGGTGATGCCTTCCGGTCAGATGTCGGCGGCAAGGAGGTGCATGCTGGCGACGTCGCCCGCGCCGTGGGACTTCTGCTGGCTGCCCCGGCTGGAAGCATTACCGGCCACGTATTCAACTGTTACGACATGTACGTCGCGGAGCAGACCGTGGCGACGCTCGCCAAAGAGATCAGCGGCAGCAAGGCGGAAATATCAGGCAACAGCCGGGGGCCCAAAAACCAGATCGACACAGCCAAGCTTCGCGCATTGGGCATGACCTTCGGGGGAGAGGCCCTGCTGCGGCAGACTGTCGAGCAACTCGTCGAGGTCGCGAGGAAGCAGACCGATTGACCGCCCGCCGGGAATGGGGACCTTCCGCCGCCCGTCCGCTTCAGAGCGAGCGGTCATGCGGTTCAGGCCTGGTGATGACTACTTCGGGGCGCTGCCGTTGCGGACCATGTTCCGGACCTGCCCGCTGAGTTGGGCCGTCTTCGACAGCGCCTTGCGAGCCTGGATGGCCTTGGCTTGTATGTCGAAGATGCCCGGCACGGTGCCTTGACCCACGCCGAAGTCGCCGCCGGTCTGATGGGGCGTCGCTGAAATCAGCGACGGGAAGAGCTGGTTCTGGAGTTGCTGATTCTGCGTATCAGTGGTCTGCGGATAGCCGACCACGCTCGGTGGGGGGGCGCCGACCACGTTGAGCGGACTGTTGCTTGGGGGGAGCAGAAACGCGAATCCGCCGTGATTGTTGATCAACGTCAACATCTGATCGAGGCCCTGCACGCCGAAGCTGTCGGTGACGTTCACGTGCCGGTCGAATTGGATGTTGTCAATCGCCCGCATCATGGCCTGGGTCACGAACTGGCCGGGCGTGACGAAGCGGGACCTCATCTGATTCAGGCCCCCGAACTCCAACGAATGGGTCTGGATCGCCTGGATGATGCCGCGGCCCTGCTCGGACAGCGACATCATGAAGCGCCCGTTGCGATACTCGAAGCGAAAGATGTCCGTGCCGCGCTTGCTCAACGTGGCTACCGGTGATTCGATCTCCATGTCGCTCCGCGTCGTTCCCTCGGCCACGCCCGCTCGAACCGCGCCATAAGCGAGCTTGACCCGGCTCTTGGCGACGTTCTGCGTTTTGTCGAGGTGCAGCTCGCTGATACCGACGAGGGTGCCTTGCTCGATCAGAATCACCGTGGGCGGATCCGCCGGCCGCGCCGTCAGTTTGACCCTCGCGCGCATGGCCGGCACGTAGATCTGGAGACCCGCCCCGAGGAGATCTCCCACCGCAGCCTGCGTCCAGCCGACATCCAGTTTTGGATCAGTGCCGATCGGGGCGTACCGCACTTTGCCGGTCAACTCAGTAACCTGGTACCGCAGCGTGCCGTCTTTTTCGGCCGCCACGGCAGTCGTTTGCTGCTGAGGCTGAGCTTGGTCCTGAGCAAAAACCAAGGAAACCAGACTGAGGGCGCAGATAAGAAAAGCCGTCGTCGCGAGTCCAACGTTCTTTCTCATGGGACGGACCCTTGTTCTAAGTCCCCAGCGGGCTGTGCCCAGCTCTGGGGAATATCGACCACTGAAAACGGCTCAGAACCGACACTTCCTACGCGGGTCAGCCTTAACCATGTGCTTAAGCGATAGTTGCGGCTCAAACCCGCAGTCCGGCCTTGAGAGCCGTGGATACCACACCCCCCATTGAGCCACTTTCCGTGCCAGGCCGCGAGCCCGGGACGTTACTCCTGTGGCGGAGGCACTTTCAGGTCTCCGAATTCGTCGCGGTCCGTTTCGTCGCTCAGATCCACTTCTTCGGCTTGGTACAGGCCTTTCTTCTGCATCAAGGCATCCGCCTTGGCGAGCACCCCGACCATCGTGGCGCCGGTTACGTACTGATAGTCCCCCGTGTCGTCGATCATTTCCATATAAATCAGCTCGCGGAGGGCGTAGCGACGGTCCCCTAGCCCCGCCCGGCCGAACAGATTGTAGCAGA
>DATKKX010000314.1:0-13359 GCA_035542775.1 Phycisphaerae bacterium
AATGCTGGATGATGGATCGATGTCACGGATGCGAACGGCATCGGGCGGACGGGCTCGACGGGCCGTCCGCGGGGCGGCGCTTCGGCTGGCGACCCTTGCCGCGATCGCCGTGTCCTTCGCGAGCGGATGCGCCGAGCGCAACGGCGTGCTGGAGATCGATTCCGGCGCGCCGGTCGGTCAGGCTGCCGGCGCTCGCGGCGGGACCATGGTTTATGCAGTGCACGCCGGTGAGGACGTGACCATGAGGTTTCGGTCAAGAGTGGGCACCTGCGATTACGCGATAATGTACGACGAGTCGAAGGGGCAGTATGAGGATTGCGGTCCTTGTGTGAACGGTCAGTTCGAGTGGAAGTACGCGGTCGGCAGGGCGGGTGCGACGGAGCAGCCGCTCCGACTGACGGTGACCGGTTACGTCCAGCAGGGCTTGCGGGATCGAATGCCGTTCAAGGGCCAGTTGGTGGGCAGCGACCGCCCGAACGACGAACCGGACTACAAGCTGGCCGAGGCGAGCGTGTTGCTGCGGGTATATCAAAGCGTGGTGGAGATTCCGGTGCGTCTGCCCAGCGGCCGGCCGGATTGGAACCTGACGAAGCTGATCGTGGTGCGGGGGGATGGTCAGCAGACCAGGATAAGCAAGGCCGCGGCGGATGAGCGGGGCTTTGAGGTGACGGGACCCGACGAGGAGGGGATGTGGCTGGTGCGTTATGAGCCCAAGGCGGCGGAGGTAAGCCGGGCCGGCGAGACGCTGGCGGTGCTGCGGGTGGCGGACGAAGACGGGCAGATTACGGCTTTCCAGCAGGCGTTTGCGACGCCGTGACGAGGGGCGGTAAAGCGGGCAATGGGCCAAGGGAAGAGGGAGTTGGGGCAGGCAGTATGGCGATCCAAGCAGTCAAGGGCACTCGGGACTTTTACCCGGAGGCCTATGCGCCGCTGAGGCGAATCTTCGATACCTGGCGGGCGGTTTCGGAGCGGCACGGTTTTGCCGAATACGAAGGTCCCACGCTGGAGATGCTGGATCTGTACCGCGAGAAGAGTGGTGACGAGCTGGTCGGACAGCTTTACCGGCTGACCGACAGCGGTGGCCGGGAGCTGGCCCTGCGGCCGGAGATGACGCCGACGCTGGCCCGCATGGTGGCGGCGCGGCTGAGCACGCTGGCCAAGCCGATCAAGTGGTTCTGCATCCCGCGGCTGTTCCGGGGCGAGAACGTCCAGCGGGGCCGGTTGCGGGAGTTCTTCCAGTGGAACGTGGACGTGATCGGGACGGCTGACGTGGCGGCGGACGCGGAGTGCATCCTGGTGGGCGTTGAAGCTCTCCGGGAGCTGGGGCTGACGGCGAACGATTTCGTGGTTCACATCAGCAACCGGCATCTGCTGAGCGCGATTCTTTCCATGGCGGGGATCGGGGAGGCGGCGCACGAGGCGGCCTTTGCGGTGATTGACAAAAGCGGCAAGACGTCGGCGGAGGAGCTGAGGGCGAGGTGGAACGCGGACTTCGGGGGCCATCTGAAATACGACAAGCTGCGTGAGCTGCTGGGGGTGACGGATCTGTCGTCGCTGAGTGGGGTGATGGGCGGGGGAGCGGAGGGGGCCCAACTGGAGGCGGCGCTGGAGCAAACGCAGCGGCTGATGACCATAATACATGATTTTGGTATTATAGATTTCTGTAAGATTGATCTTTCAATCGTTCGCGGCCTGGCCTACTACACCGGACCGGTCTTCGAGTTCTACGACCGGGCCCACAGCGAGCGGGCCATCTGCGGCGGGGGGCGGTACGACGATTTGCTGGGCAAGCTGGGCAAGAGCCAGGAGCCGGCGGTGGGCTTCGGCATGGGCGACGTGGTGCTGGCCCTGATGCTGCACGAGCGGGGGCTGCTGACGGCCCAGCGGCGAGGGGGCAGCGTGCTGGTGGCCGATGCCGCGGGGGGGCTGGAGGATCGCGTGCGGCAGGTGGTCGCGGCGCTGCGGCGGGGGGGCGTGGAAACCGAATTCAGCTATGCGCAGCAGGCCTTGGGCAAGCAACTGCGGGCCGCGGGCAAGCGCGGTGTGGCGCGGGTGGTAGTGCTGGGCAGCGAGACCCTCGAGCGGGGCGTCGTGCAGGTGAAGGACATGGTGGGGGGGCAGAGCCGCGAAGTGGCGCTGGAGGCGCTGCTGGCCGACCCCAGGGAAGTTCTTCAGGTAACGGCGTGAGCGCCAAGCGGACCCATTATGAGCTGGCTTTTGAGGCTCACTTGAACCGGCGGGGAACGCCGTACGTCGCGGTCGAGGATGTGCGGCATTTCGTGAAGGAGCGGACCGGTCTGAAGGGCTTCGACTACATCGTTTATCCGGCGGCGGGCCCGGCATGCCTGGTCGACGTGAAGGGTCGCAAGTGCCGGGGGCTGGGGGACGACGGGGAGTGCCGCCAAAAGAACTGGGTCACCCGCGCGGATATCGCCGGGCTGGAGGCCTGGCAGGAGTTGTTCGGCCCTGGATACGCGGCGGCCTTCGTGTTCGCGTATTGGCTGGCGGGGGGAGGCGGACCGGCTCAGCCGCCGTTAAACGGCTCGATATGTGAGCCAGTGATGAGCTTTGCGGGGCGGCAGTACAGCTTTTGGATCGTCTCGGCGGCGGACTACGCCAGGCACCACAAGCGCCTCTCCAGGCGGTGGGATACGGTGTCCGTGCCGAGGGATGCGTTTCGGATGATCAGCAAGCCGCTGGTGAGCATATGGCCGGCGGCTCCCTGTTGAGTTGATCGGGGGCGTCTGGCGGCGGGAAGGGCGTCGGAGTACAATAATCGAGGATCAGACCCACCTGCGGAGATCACAGAAGTGACAGCACGACTGACGATCCTGATCATAGCGGCGATATTGCTGTGCGGTGTGCCATTGTCGGCCCAGGTGAACGATGACACCGTCTCAGCCTCCAACGTCGAGCCATTGCCGACCTCACAGCCGGTTCTGGAGTATGTGCTGACCGGCATTTTCCTGCTGGCGGCTCTGGCCGTCGGTTTCATGCCCAGCAAGCGATCGGTCGAAGAGCTCGTACTGCCGCGCGGTGGTCCTCTCTAGTCTCAGTTTCCGGAGCGGGTCCGGTGGCTTCTGTTCTTTGCGCAAGGAGTAAGCCATGACGAAACGCGCCCTCATCGTGCTGCTCGTGGGGGTCAACCTGGTGTTATTGGCCACGCTGGTTCTGGCCAGTTGGCCGCTGCCGGCGGCTTACGCCCAGCCGGCCCCGTTGGGCCAGAACTATGTGATGGTCTCGGGGCAGATCAACGACCAGAGCGACGCCCTCTATGTGGTGGATGTCCCACAGCGGAGGTTGCACGTGTTCATACCCAATCGAGACATCAACAACCGGCGGGTGTTTTATGTCGGCTTTCGTGACCTGCAGCGTGATTTTCGCGGCGGCAGGTGATTGGAATCAGCGTCCATGGACGCTTTAGCGATGCGACGTTCGTAACGTTCGATGAAGACAGATGAAACGCTCCGAGGAGCTTCTTGGGAACTGTGCCGTGCAAGATAACCGTGAAAACCTGGCGATCGGCGTCCTCTCGATTACCGCGACGATTCTTCTGGTCGGTGTCATCCTGGCCCTGTCCGGCAGTCAGAATCAGGCCCTGGCGTTCAGCGGGGGTAATGACCGAGGGGGAGATTATGTGATGGCCACGGGGCAGTTTTCGTCGAGCACCGACTTGGTGTTCTTGACCGATGCCGCCGCCAACCGCTTGAACATCTATGGCTACGACCGCACCCAGCGGGAGCTGCGGTTGTTTGATACGCACGATTTGAAGAAGGAGTTCGGCGAAGCCAACCAATGACGGCCTGTGAGCTGCGGGGCCGGCTCACGCCGCCGGCTGATCAGGTAGTGCAAGTAGGCGGTTTCGCCCCCCACTGAGTGCAACATAACCAATCTTATGGGACGTTTGGTTCCGCGGGCATTTCGTCGGCTGGTCGGCTGCACGCGGGGTCGCCAGCGGCTGCCGCGGCTTCGACCCAACTCACCCGCTCACTCTGGACGGCTTGCGAGGGATGTGCCGCAGGTTCCAAAGCTCCTTGTCCGGACTGGCAGCCTGGACGCCCAGCACCGTCGCGACATACAGCACTATCCGGCCGAAGTTCGTGAGCACATAGGCGTTCCGCGATTTCATCGAGAGCAATCCGGCCCGCTCGAGCTCGCGAAGATGATGGTACAGCGGACCGGTTTTCAGGCTGACCGCTTTGGCCAGGAGTTGGTGCGTGTTTGCTCCCGTCAGAATGGCCCTGGCCAGTCGGATGCGGTCCGGATGAGCCACGCCCGACAACGTGCGGGCGAGGATGTCGGGATTTGCCCGATCAAGCAGGGACGTTTTGGGTCGCAGGCCGGGTTTGGCGAATAACGCTTCCTGGCGGGCACAACGGACTTCGCCGTCCTTGCCCCACCGTTCGGCCACGGCCAGCAACACGCTGATGCCGAAGCGTTTGGTGGAGTCGCACAGGCTGGGAAACAGACTGGAAAGCTCATCGGCACGGGCTCGACGCCGGCGTGCCACCTCCCCGCCGGACGGCGCTGTGTAAGCGACCCTCCGGCCGCGTTTGGCTGTCGATTTTGGACTGAGGTGCGCGCCCCCCCTACCACGATTTTTCTTTCGCTTGGTGAGATATTGAGCCATTTATGAGATCCTTGTCGTGCGGAGCTTTGTCAGCTCCGGCCAACCCACCCTCCTGATCAGACACAATCTCAAATCGGCATGCCGTAATATTATTATGAAACATTATTACATTCTTTTGTATAGATGTACCATGCTGGGCGAGCTGGACGCCCCCGCCCGAGGCGGCCGGTTCCATGCGGCCCACAAAGACCAGGTGTCAGGTCCGCACTGGCGTCGATGATCTGGATATAGCAAGGCAGTTTTGCCGATGCCGCCGGGAAAGCTTTCGGCTTCCTGTCCCCCTGGCGGGCCATCGCCGCTGAGGCCAGGCAGGCCTGTCTGGCGACGGCCGGGACAACTCCGCGATTCCAGGGGCAGCGGTTGCCACATGGCGGCACTTCGATAAAATGACGCCACGAGCCGTGCGTTCGCATCCCAGAACGCGTTACCTCATACGGAGAGGAAAGTTACTGACGGGAACGACCATCCTTATGAGCGCAAAGACTCTTCCGTGTCTCGCCGTGGTGCTGTGCCTTCTGCTGCCGGTCCCTGGGACCGCGGCTCCGCGGCCCATCACCGCCCTGGTACCGGGCGATTGTCTCGTGGCTTATATGGCGAGGCCCTACGGGACGCCCGACGCTCCGACGAGCACGTCCATGCCGGCCACGTCGGCTCCGTCGGACTCCGCTCCCCCGGGGCTGTCCATCTCCTCGATCGTGGCGTTCCTCAGCGTGAGCGGCTTGATTCCGGACGAGGGTCAGGTTTTTGCTGACATCGCGGCGGCCCTGCCTCTGCTCGGGAAGTTCGAACACGCCGTGGTGTTGCTGGACATATCGAGCAGGATCGTTCAGCCCACCACCAGGCCGGGCGCCAATGACGATGGAGAGGTGAGCCTGCGATTGAAGGACCTCCAGGCGGCGGTGATCTTCCGAACCGAGGGCGACCAGAAAATCGTCCTGGCCCAGATCAACCGTATTGTGGGACGCTACACCAACGCCGATGTCGCCGCGTTGGCGGAGAGCTCCTCTGGCGGCTATGCGTTTCAACGCCTGACCGACGAGCGGCTGCCGGGCTGGGCGATCTGGGAATGGGGCCGACTGGATGACTTTTTTGTGGTGACTTTCGGGGCGGGCGCCTTCGAGCGGATTGTCAGCACATACAACGACCGGACCCGCGGCCTGGCCGAGGATGCCTGGTTTACTTCGGCGACCGCCAAAACAGGCGGCAATACGGCCATAGCACAGTGGTTCATCGCGTTGTCGCGGCTCGAAGAGCGGCTGACGCACGTCGCACAGCAGCGCCACACCCGGGTCATACGGGCATTGGAGGCGGACGACATCACCCACGACCTGTGGACCGTCGGTCGGCAGGGACCGGCCCTGACGTGGTATCGGTGCTACCGGCGGAACGGAGAGGACATCACCCGGCGCTACAGCGATCCGGGAAATTATCCGCCGGAGCACCGACGGATCATTCCGACAGAGGCTTCACATTTTGCCATTATCCATGTGCCCACCAGGTGGTTGGTGGACAACCTGCCTCGGGCCTGGCTGGCGGCGCAGAGCGAAAGCCATGTTCGGGCATGGTCGCTGATATGGAACCGGCTGGAGGAAGAGACCGGGATCGACATTCGTAGCGGGTTGATCGACCATCTCGGCGAGAACGTGGTGATATTCGATTATCCGCAGCACCCGCTGAAGGTTCCCTTCGCGTTGACCATCGCCATCGAGATCGACAACCGCAAGGCCGTTCAAATGGCGACGGACACGCTGCTGGGCGCATGGCGGCGTTATCTGGACGAGGGCGCTGACCAGGGCAGTCAGAAACTTCTTCGCGTCAAGGTGCGTCACGACGCGGACGGCGTCTGGTACTTACAGGCCGGTATTCTGGGGCCGGCGATCAAGGTGACGGACCGATACATCGTGATCAGCTGGTCCCCGCAGGCCTTGCGAGACGCATTGGTTTCCATCGAGCGGTTCAGCAAGCCGAGCGAAGGTCCCTGAACCACGCCGAGTTCCCAAAAGACGGCGGCCTGCTGGCGTGAACCGCCAGTTCGCGCCGGGGCTCATTGCCCGCGATAGGGCGGCGTTGACTTTCCCCGGAAATCGTGGTAAATATAGTAGTTCCAAGATGTTGGCGGCATGCCCCTGGGGGAGATGGATCGGCATACCTGTAATCGCCAAGCGAACATTACGAGTCCGTTCTGAGGAGTCGCTGCTGTGGCAAATGCGTCAAAAAAGCCGGTGGGAACCGTCGTGGGCATCGTGTTGGGAGTCGTGCTTGTGGGCGCGATTGCGGCCACGCCCTTCTACCTTGCCAAGTTCGAGTCTCCGGATCGCGCCATTGTCGCGGCTGCCGGGGAGGACGTTGAGACCCTGCGACGCGTGGTGCTCGATCTTGATCAGAACCTGGGCGCGCTGGCCGACATGGATGCGGCGCTGGCCGAGGGAGAGAAACTGACACCCGAAGCCGCCGAACAGATTAGGTCGGCGCACGAGGACATATTCGGCGATGAGCTGGGCCGACGTTTGAACGAGACGGCCCGACTGTTGAAAGAATACGACAAGGCCGATGAGGCGAGGAAAACCATGATCCCCGGCGCCGTGCCTCCGCCAAGCAGCCCGCTGGGCGCCGGCGAAGCGGTGCGGCAGATGCGGCAAAAGTACCTCACGGTCAACGACAAACTGCGCACACAGGCGACTGCGGCAATCGACCAACTGAAACGCCTGTCGACGGGCGAAGCGACGGCGGGCGGCGTCGTTGCCATCAATCGCATTGAGGCGACGTATTACTACCTCGCAGGTAGAATGCTCTGCAACCGCGCCGACTTCGAGCAGGAACAGGCTGCCGCATGGCGACGAGCGGCGGTGGAGCGGCTCCAGTTGGTGGCCTCGCTTCAGCGCGAGGTCGAGGCATTGCAGGCGCAGGAGCCGACCACGGCGATGGAGAATGTGCGCGATTTGGTCAAGCAGGTCAGCCGCCAGATAGACGTGGCCAAGGACCAGGTAGCCCAGCTTCGCCCGGTCGTCGAATCGCTTAGCGCCAAGGTGGCCGAGCTCGACGGTGAAGCGGCCGAGGCTCATCGCCAGATGGCCGAGCTGACCGTGGGCGAAGGGCAACTGCGACGGGCCGATCAGGCGGCTCGCTATATGGAGTGGGCAACCAAGGCCCGCCAAGCGGAGGCCAGCGCGGAGGCCTTGCGGAACGGCACGCTGGTCGATGCCGAGGTCATGCCGGCGGAGGCCGACGACACCCACACATTCAAGTACCGGGGAGGCCGGAGCCAGCCGGGCTTGCGGGATCTGCAGTTCCGTCTCCAGCAGATTGAGGAAGACCTGGCCACATGGCAGGCCAGTCGATCCGCCTTGAAGAAGCAGGAAGACTCGCTCAAGACTCAGAGCAAGCAGGTAGAACAGCAGCAGCGCGAGGCTGCGGCGTCCGCCGGGACTTATGCAGCGGAAGTGCGGGACCTGTTGGCCAAGGCGGACGAGTTTGCCAAAGCGGCCGGCCAGGCCCGGGGCAAGGCGTTGGAGTCGCTGAAGCAGGCGGAGAGTTTCGCCCAGAAAGCGGTCGCGGATGCCAACAAACGAACAAGGCGCGCCGCCGAGAAGGCCAAGGCGTCGGGCGGAAAACCGGACGAGTGCGCCGAGTTGATCAGCAAGGACGTCGACACGGAAGCCTCTCTGCAGTGCCTGAACGCTGAGATCGCCTTCAACATCGCGGTCACGACCACGGGGGAAATAGAAGAATTGAAAGACCAATTCGCCACTCAATCCCTGGTCCAGAAGCTGAGCGGCGGCGAGGCCCCCGCCGAGGTGACCGAGAAGATTGCGGACCTCCGGACCAAGGCCGTGGCCAAGCTCGCCGACGCCACCAAGGCATATGAAGCCGCTGAGAAGCCCATCTCCGGATCCAGCGCCAAGAGCGGTACGGGCAGCGTGAGCGGCACGAATTACGTCTGGCAGGTACAGGTCGGCGAGGCGGCCGTGCAACTCTTGCGAGCCAGCCTGGCCGCCATCGTGGACGGCACGCCGGACCGGGAGGCTCAGGACAAGGCCTACGAACTCCTGACCAAAGTGGCCCAGGGGCGGGAGCAGAGTCCGCTGATTTCCACGGCGATCGACACGTTGCAGTATTTGCAGCAGACGGCGCGGTAGGACCGCGAGCGTCAGGTGGCGTTCATGCCCTGACGCCGCGGGAGTCGACCGGTCGACCACCATTGATCTGATCCAGCCTCGCCAACAACTCCAAAGCTGATCGTCGGTCCATGAGCAGGATGGGACGCCGCTATTCGTCCCATCTCGCGAACGGCCGGAAACCGCTCGTCCCGGTCTGCGGGTCGAACAGCCTGGCGCAGTTAACGAAGCTCGCGCCCCCCTGCCCGGGCGTGACAGTCGCTCACTTCGCGCGCACAGCCGGGGAACATCATCAGGCCACCCCCCCACATCGCCAAAGGCCCCCCCGGATTAAGGAGACACCCGCCGCCCCCCCGCCGTTGCGACTGCCGTCTGCCGTACCGGTCCTCGAGACTCGCCTTAGACCGACGGATTTATTTAATTTTCCGGCTTGACATGACGATGAATGATTCTATTATGCGGATGGATGGATTAATGTGGTATGGTACGTAGCACGCAAATCAGCCGCTCCCCCACCGGTACGGAGGCCCTTCGCGCCTTGGCGGACCCGACACGGCAGAGGATTCTGCAGGTGCTCTTGAGCGAAGAGGTGAGCGTGTCTGAATTGGTCGAGGTCATGCGGCTGCCCCAATCGACCGTCTCCCGCCACCTGAAGATGCTACGGGAAGCGGAGCTGGCCATTGACCGCCGTAACGGCACGACGGCACTCTATCGCGCCGCCGAACAGCCGGCGGGTGCGGACGGGCTCAAAGGCGTCGTCCTGGCGTGGCTTCGAGATCGTCCTTTGTCCAAGGTCCTGCAGGACCGCCTGCAACGCGTGCTGCGGAAGCGGCGCGACAAGACCGTTGATTTCTTCGAGCGCCTGGGCAATCGCTGGGACGAGTTGCGACGGGCGGCCTTCGGGGATGCTTTTGCCACGGAAGCTTTCTTGTCGCTGCTGCCGCAGGAATGGACTGTGGCGGACGTCGGCGCGGGCACTGGGTTCCTTCTGCCGGTTTTGGCGGAGCACTTTGCCCAGGTCATCGCCATCGAGCCGGCCGCGGCGATGCTGGAATGCGCCCGGCAACGGATCGCCGAGCGCGGCCTTAAAAACGTCGCTTTCCACCTGAGCGCAGTGGAGGAGCTACCTTTGCCCGACAAGGCGTGTGATCTGGCGATCGCCTGTCTGGTGATGCACCACGTCGCCGCACCGGAAGCGGCCCTCAAAGAGATGCACCGAATTCTGAAACCCGGCGGGCGGCTGCTTATTGTCGAGCAGGACAAGCACGAGCATCGTGAGTTTTACGAGGTCATGCAAGACCGCTGGTGGGGCTTCGATCCGACGAGCCTGGCGGAGAAGGTCGCCGGCGCGGGGTTCGAGATCATCCGGCGGCAGAGACTTGCCGCCGCCAAGCCGGGCGCGGGGACCCTGGAGGTCCCCGATCTGTTTGTGCTGGTCGGCCGCCGGCCCGGCGGTTGACTCAAACTGCGGTCTGAGTGAACCTGACGCAGCCTTTAAAGGAGAACCGAGAGAACTGGAGATCACATATGGCTACAGCTTTATCGATTCAGGACTACAAGGTCGCCGATCTCGGCCTGGCGGAGTTCGGCCGCAAGGAGATCAGACTGGCTGAGCACGAGATGCCGGGCCTGATGGCCGTACGGCGGGAATATGCCCAGAAGAAGCCGCTGGCAGGTGCCCGCATCGCCGGCTCGCTGCATATGACCATACAAACAGCGGTGCTGATCGAGACGCTGGTCGAGCTGGGTGCGGAGGTACGATGGTGCAGCTGCAATATTTTCAGCACACAGGACCATGCGGCGGCCGCGATCGCCAAGGCCGGCGTGCCCGTCTTCGCCTGGAAAGGCGAGACCTTGGAAGAATACTGGTGGTGCACGAACCAGGCGCTGACCTGGCCCGACGGGCGAGGGCCGACGCTGATCGTCGATGACGGCGGCGATGCCACGCTGCTGGTTCACAAGGGCTACGAGTTCAACAAGGTGGGCAAGGTCCCCAAGCCGGAGAGCACGGACGTCCGCGAGATGCAGATCATCCTGAAGCTGCTGGCGGCCGAACAGTCGCGCGATCCGCAGCGGTGGATCAAAGTGGCGAAGGACATTGTGGGCGTCAGCGAAGAAACCACCACGGGCGTGCACCGGCTCTACCAGATGCAGGACCAGCGGACGCTGCTGTTCCCCGCCATCAACGTCAACGATTCAGTGACCAAGAGCAAGTTCGACAACCTGTACGGGTGCAGACACTCGCTGGTGGACGGCATCATGCGGGCGACCGACGTCATGCTCGCCGGGAAGGTCGCGGTGGTATGCGGCTACGGCGACGTGGGCAAGGGATGCGCCCAGAGCCTTCGCGGTCAGGGATGCCGCGTCATCATTACGGAGATCGATCCGATCTGCGCGTTGCAGGCCGCGATGGAAGGCTATCAGGTTCTGAGGGTGGAGGACGTGGTCGGCACGGCGGATCTGTTCGTCACCGCGACCGGCAACCGCGACATCATCACCATCGAGCACATGAAGCGGATGAAGCACAACGCCATCGTCGGCAACATCGGGCACTTCGACCACGAGGTCGACATGGCAGGCCTCGAGGGCCTGCCCGGCGTTCGCAAGATCAACATCAAGCCGCAGGTGGACGAGTGGGTCTTCCCTGACGGCCACTCGATCATCGTCTTGGCGGAGGGCCGGCTGCTGAATCTGGGGTGCGCCACCGGGCATCCCAGCTTCGTGATGAGCAACAGCTTCAGCAATCAGGTGCTGGCTCAGATCGACTTGTGGCAGAAGCGCGGCAAGTACGAGAAGAAGGTGTACACTCTTCCCAAGGATCTGGACGAGAAGGTGGCGCGACTCCACCTGGACAAACTGGGCGTCAAGCTGACCACCCTGACCAAGAAGCAGGCTGACTACATCGGCGTCCCGGTGGACGGCCCTTTCAAGCCGGAATACTACCGCTACTGATGGTTGATCAACGGCGGATCTGTTCGGAGGACGCTTCGCCCTTCACGAAAGGGCGGGGCGCCCTTCCATGGGCCCGGCCGGATCCGGAAGTTCGGGCCGACGTCGTCGACTGGGGCCAGGTTACGGTCGATGATTGCCTGAGGAGGACCTGAACAAACAACGGAAGGTCGTCAATCGTGATCTGACCGTCCTTATTCATATCGGGGCCGAACTGCTCTCGTAAGGATTCGTCGCCCTGGAGTCCGTCGATCAGTTTCTCGATGAACGCGCCGATGTCGCGGCCGTCGATCAGCCTGTCGCCATTGGCGTCGCCGTTGCCGCGCAGGACGTTCGGGTCATTGGTTTGATACAGAATCGGCGCATCGAGAAGAAACAGATCGTCATCGTTGATGACGCCGTCACCGTTGAGATCGGCAAGGGCGATCACATCGGGGTCGGATATGTCGCCGATATACACGCGCATGAACAGAGGAACGTCCAGGCCGTTCACGACCCCGTCACCGTTCATGTCTCCGGTGCCGGCGGGCCGAGGCTGGGTGAACCAATGGGGCACCCTCAGCAGCGGATCGCCGACCAGTGTCCACATCCAGTCGTCATACACATCCGCGATGTGAAACGACTCACCTAGCGTCCAGCCCTCTCGAAGAGCCGCGAAAATGGTCTCCGGACAGGGGCCCAGGCAACAGCCCGGCTCACCCGTCGAGCCGATCGCGGCGGCGTAACCCGCATCGATGGCATTGGGCACGAATCGACCGCCCTCGGCGGTCGTGCTTCGCACAGTTGTCGCGCCCCAGCTGTCGTAATCGAAAGCCAGTATGCGTGAACCGGCATCGGGGCTGCGGAGGCGCTGGTCGGTCCGGCCGGTAATACCGTAAGTACCGAATCGCATGGCGTCGCTGGGGGCTTGTTGCGTGCGCTCGTCAAACGGCGTCCAGGGAAGATCGGCAAGTGCCGGTTCTTCGACCGCCCACTGGAGCCACTGCCACCTGCCCGACGGCAGAGCAGGGTCCAAGTAGTCGTAGTAGAGGAGCTCACCGGCGATGTAGTGATTGGGACTGGAAATCCACTTAGCCCGGGTGGTCATCGCCATCGCCGCCGCAAGGGTTGGAGCGTCGATCCGCGCCACCATGTACCGATGCGGCTCCATCCACGCCTTGGTTGGTCGCCCTTCCGGTGGCAGCATGAGGCCCTGAAACTGAGGATTGTCATGGGAGTTATAGCCCTGCTGACCGCCATAAGAGAGTGGGCCCGGTGGGAGATCGTCGTCATACATGTCTTCGAGCGCATCGGGGATGAAGTAGCCGCCGGGCGGGCCTGACAACGGCGTCGCATAATGACCGGGCAAGCCGTACCCGACGAGGATGCCCATGATGTGGGCCTCGAAGGATGGATTGTTGTCGAAGAGGCTCCTCACTGGCCCGATGATTTGCCCTTCAGCGCTCGCCTGGGTCGTGAGGTGCTCGTTCGGCGAGGCATCCAAGCCGAGCAGATTTGCCGGCGGGATGCCCCACTGCGCCGCATACCAATTGGCCCATGTAACGCTGTCGGGCATGTTGGTGTCGTAGAGGACGAGCCAGCTATCAGGCATGTCGGCGGTGCGCTCTGTCGGGGGGACGTCGGTGGCGCCGCAGGGCCGACAGATTCCCCACACTAGAAGGGCAA
>DATKKX010000315.1:0-5866 GCA_035542775.1 Phycisphaerae bacterium
CGGACTTACACCACTTGAGGTATTCCTGGTAGCCCTTGGGGAAGGAGTTGTAGTTGCCTTCGTTCACGCTGAACATCTTGCCTTTCTCGGGCATCTTGAGGTTTTCGGAGGCCAGGATGAACGCGCCGACCGACGGGTCGAGCGTGAACAAGTGGACGCCGTCGCCGGTGGTATAGGCCAGGACAGTGCTGGAGCCGTACACGATGTAGCCGGCGGCAATCTGCTTGTGACCCGGCTGGAGGCAGTCGGTGACGGGCGAGTTGTCGTTGAAGCCGGTGGGGTCGCGGTCGTAGATGGCGAAGATGGTGCCGACGGAGACGTTCACGTCGATGTTGCTGGAGCCATCGAGCGGATCGAAGACGACGACGTAGCGGCCGGAGGTGCCGTGGCGGGCGAAGACCTTGGGCTCGTCCAATTCCTCGGAGGCGATGACGCCGACGTTGCCGCGATAGCCGAGGCAGAGCTCGATGGTCTTGTTGGCCAGAATGTCGAGCTTCTGCTGCTGTTCACCGAAGACGTTGGAGCCGCCGGCATCTCCGAGCACGTCGAGAATGCCCGCTCGCCGGACGTTCGCGGAGATGATCTTGCCGGCCAGGGTGATGCCGGAGAGAAGCCAACTGAAGCCGCCGGTGGCGGTGGGATGACTGCGTTGCTGTGTGCTGATGTGCTCCTGAATGGTAATCCAGCGCTTGGGTGCTTTGGCTGTGTCAGCCACGGTTCCACTCCTCTCCAACCAGATGCCAGACTTGTGGGACGGGTTGTCCTGGCCCCGCCAATACGCCGCAAATCACGTTGGCATGTTAGCAAGTTCCAGGCCAGAGTGAAAGCTGAGGCAGGCTGACCCTTCGGGGACGGGAATTCTGAAGAGGGGCTGCAAAAACGTTTCACAAGGGCTGGAAACGGCGCTGTGAGGAGGGGGCGGCTTATTAGCTGTTGGCTGATAGCTAATAGCCGTGCCTGAGGGAGACACTGGCGTGGGGTGAGCGCGGCGAGTGGGGTGGGCCGAGGCGAGAGTTCGCGGAGCAAAGCAGAGCAAGGGGGGCCTCGCCACGAAGGTGCCCGCCAAGGCTGGCGCGCTCGTGGCCGGAATGGGGGGAGGAGGTCGAAGAGGGTTTCATCGACCGCTTTCGGGCGGTTTGTCCGTTGGCCGGGCGAAGCTGAAATTGCCTGAATCTGCCGGAAGTTCATGGCTGTTAGGATTATGTTAGCTATCGGGTTCTGGTTGTCAGTCATGGGCGCGCGGGGGAAAAACGCGTGCACTTCGTGGCAATCCGTCGCAATTGTTGCAGGCGACCAGCCGTCAGCTTTTCATGAGGACGGCGGGAGGCAGCCGACTCTCTCCATCACTCGGCCGCCGGTGAGGGCACCGGCTCCACGCGGGGTGAAATCCGCCGCAAACGGCCACGAAGAAGGCTATCAGCAGTCGGCAGTCAGCCATCAGCCTCCAGGATGGCGGCGCGCCGCGGGCGCGGTCTTACGGCCCAGGCGCGCACACCAGCTCGTATACTAACCGTAACCGAACATTGGCCCGAGGGCAAGTGAGGGATGGAACAAATGTGTTGGACACTCAGGAGTTAGAGGCTGAGGGAGGAACGCGGAACGGGGAACGCGGAATGCGGGGGGGCGTGCCAGGCGTCTGCGGAAGGCGGATCGCACGAATGATTTCAGATCGCAGAGTTGAGATTTGAGAGGGGGACCTCACACGCGCCACTCGCCGCCCGCTGACGCGGTGGGCGGGCACGCTGAGCAAATTTTGACTAAAACTGTCTGTGTATTTAAATTTTCGAAAATATACTTGCATAAAATTGAATCGTACTTCATAATTACTAAAGATGGGTTACGAAAAACACAAGGAGTCGTCGGACCATGCTCTCGGGGCGCTCCCGCGAGAGGATCTGGATCTCATCGTCGAATTCGTGCTTCAGTCCGGGTCCATTAAAGACCTGGCGGCCGCCTATGGCGTGACCTATCCGACGATCAGGCTGCGGCTAGATAAGGTGGTTGAACGCCTGCGAGCCGCGGTCGACGGGAGGCAGCCGGATCCTCTCAAAGAGCTTCTGGCTCTGCTCGTGGAACGTGGCGAGATATCGATTTCCGGCGCGCGTTCGATTCGCGATTTGGTTCAGAGTCTTCAACGCCGAGAGCCCGAACAGGGCTTGTCTCAGAAAGGTGGCGACTCATGACTCCCTGGTGGACTGAGGGGCAGGCAGGCTGGATCGGCGGCTCCCTCGGCAGCTTTTTCGGTATCCTCGGAGGCGTCTTCGGAACCGTGTGCGGAATCTGTGCCCCCCGCGGAAAGTGCAAGGCTTTGGTCTACGGGATTTCCGTATTCATGATTGCCGCGGGAGTGGCCGCCTTGATTGCCGGCATCGTCGCGCTGCTGTTGGGTCAGCCCTACGTGGTCTGGTATCCGCTGGCCTTGGTCGGAATCATCTGCACCGCGGTTGTCGGGGGGCTCACGCCTGTCATCCGCCGGCGATACCGCGAGGCTGAGCAGCGACGGCTGGAGGCGGAGGAGCTGCGGCGGAGCTGAACGCGCCTGGCGGAAGAGTGCTGAGTGCTGTCCTGAGTGCTGAGTGCGCGCGGGGGGCTACGCGGAGAGCAGGGAGAACACGGAACGGGGAACGCGGAGGGGGCTCATTGGAAGGATGAAGTAGGAAGGATGAAAGGGCCACATGCGGGCGGGGGAAGTGCTGGGGGGCGCAAGCCAAGTCCTGAGTGCTGCGTGCTGAGCAATGCGCGGAGGCCCCGACTCGCGTCGGGGGGGGCCGACATTACATTTGTTGGAGGCGTTGTTGGCGGTCGAGGCGGTGGAGGTCGGTGATGATTTCGTCGAGTTGGCCGGCGGTGACTTTTTCCAGGGAGTAATTCTGGTTGACGCGGTGATCGGTGCAGCGGTTCTGGGGGTAGTTGTAGGTGCGGATGCGCTCGCTGCGGTCGCCGGAGCCGATCATGGTCTTCCGGGCGGAATCACGCTTGGCACGTTCCTGCTCGGCGAAGAGGCCGTTGACGCGGCTGGCGAGGATCCGGCGGGCCTTGGCGCGGTTCTTGTGCTGGCTTTTCTCGTCGCGCATCGACACGGTGATGCCGGTGGGGACGTGCTCGAGGCGGATGGCGCTGGAGACCTTGTTCACGTTCTGGCCGCCCGGGCCCCCGGCACGGCTGACGTGCTCGATGACGTCTTTTTCCCAGTCGATCTCGACATCGGTCTCGGCGACCTCGGGCAGGACGGCTACGGTGGCGGCGGAGGTGTGGATACGGCCCTGGGCCTCGGTGATGGGGACGCGCTGGACGCGGTGGCCGCCGCCTTCGTAGCCGAAGTAGGTGTAGACCTCGGGGCCCTTGATGCTGAGGATGATTTCGCGGTAGCCGCCGTATTCACTAGGCGACATGTCGAGCACCTCGACCTTGAAGCCGTGGGCGCCGGCATATCGCGAATACATGTCGAAGAGATCGCGGGCGAACAGGGCGGCTTCGTCGCCACCGGTGCCGGCCCGGATTTCCATGATGATGGAATCGACGTTGGCGTCGTCACCGGCGATGAGGTCGTCGATGAGGTGCTCCATGATCTTGTCTGCTTTGACGCGAAGATCGGACAACTCGGCCTCGGCGAGGGCGCGGAATTCGGCGTCGGCGGCCGGATCGGCGAGGATGGACTCGGCCTCGGCGATGTGCTCGCGGAGCTTGCGGTATTCGCGATAAGGCTCGGCCAGGCGCTTGAGGTTGGCGTGCTCCTTGGAGAGCAGGACGAGGCGGGTGGGGTTGGCGACGGTCTTGGGGTCGCCCATCTCGACGTTGAGGGCGTCGTAGCGCGCGGCGATCTCGTCGAGCTTGGCGAGGAAGGATGGGGATGTCGTCGTTTCAGGCATGGGCGGACCTCATGTCGGGCGATCAGGACGGCCGGTTCTGACCAGGATTTCACCACGAAGGACACGAAGATTGTGAAAGGACGCATTCATCGCAGAGCCATTGCTGAGCAGTGCATCATGATCGCGGCGCTCGCCACTTCGCACAAAAACAGCGGGGTGTGCGCTGCGGCTGCCTCTGGCAGACAAAGCAGAGCTTTGTCCTACCCGGATCGAGAGCGATTTTCTTCGCAGCGTGTCTCCACCTTCTTTGCTTCTACTCATTCAAACCGGGCGATCGGCCATTCTCTTCGTGGTCTTCGTGCTGTCCGTGGTGAGAAAAACAGGCCGGCATCGTGGCTTCTAAGAATGCGATCTCGCGTTAAACCAAATAGAAAACACGCCGCAGCCCCGCCAGCGCTGAACCGTGGGGCCACGGCGTGTTATGTAATCAACGTAGCTAAGATTTCGGGGCTTCGGCCTTCTTCTTGGCGCCCTTGAAGTAGTCGGCGCCGAATTTCTTCTGGAACTTCTCGACGCGGCCGGCGGTGTCGACGAACTTCTGCGTGCCGGTGAAGAACGGATGGCAACCGGAGCAGATTTCGACGGCGATCTTTTCTTTGGTACCGCCGGTCACGAAGGTATTGCCGCAGCCGCACGTGACCGTGCACTTGAAGTATTTGGGATGGATGCCCTTCTTCATTGGATAATCCTCAGCCTTTCTCGAACGCATTTCGCGAATCCAGAAGTATAGCACATCGGGCGCGGATCGCAAGGGGGGCATCTCAGCTACGCCCCTCCCTCCCGGTCGGGCTCTGACCGCGGACATGCGATTGCCCTGTCCCCCGCGCTCGTCATCGGCACGGTGGAACCTTCTGAACCGATAATCGGCGTGAAAGGGCTACTACGGGCGATCCTTGGGGCCCTCAATCACCGGCAGAGGGCCTGGTTTGACATCAATCTCGACGGTATTCGACGGGAATTGCCGCCTTGCACTGACACGGCTGCCTTTGTCATCCGGTGCATCCGTGACCTCCAAGCCGTGACCATTGAACCGGACCCGGTATTTGCCGGGTTTGGTCATGTCGTACTGCTTCGCGACATCGAAATGCTCGAATAGGACGGCGTCCCCACCGGGCTGAATGGCCCTGGGACCGCCCAGGGTCTGAACGGGCCCGGCGGTGTACGGCACCACTCGGCCGTCCTCGCAAATGATCGTCATGCTCCCGTTGACCTCGACCTGCTGTCGGTCATAGAACAACTCGTACCGGCTTTCGTTGATCAACTCCAGCCGAAACAGCATCGGCTGGCCCACGCGGTACTCGTCTTGCAGAGCGGTGAGCTGTGTTCGCAGTCCTTCGAGCTTCGGCTCCAGCGATTTCAGCCTCGCCTCGAATTCCTCCCTCTGACGGTGCAGTCGGGCAAGTTCCTGCATGGTCCACCGCTCGACGGACACGTCCGGCAGGTCGACCCGCCATCCGTGGTCGGTTCTCTCCAGCCACCAGTTCCAGTTTATGATTTCGCCTTCGAGCCGCTCGTGTAGTCTGAGGAAGAGGTCGTACCGTGCCATCGCTTGGTCCGCGCGAACGCTACCCCCGCAAATTCTGTACTCGGTTTCGGCGAGCAGCTTGTCGAGGGGCACGAACTCCCGGAGGTACTGCTCTTTGGACTGGTAGTCCTTGACGCGGGCCTGCGTGCGGTCTGTACAACAGCTCAGGGCCTTGTCCCAGTCGCTGTCGCGGAGGGCTTGGCGGAATGTGTCGAGGGCGGCCTTCACGTCAGCGGGTAAATCATGTCTCTCCCCCCCTTTCACGCATGCGGGCCGGGTCGTTGGTGGTGGGAGCTCGGGAGGGGCGGCGGGAGTGCTTGGATCGGAAGGTGAAAGAAAGAGCGACCCCAGAATCAAAGCCAGTACGGTGCTGCCCATACGTTGTCCTCCTAATCGCGATGAAGGACCGTTCGTCTCCGCGCAAGTATACCTAGGAACCGTAACGGCGCCCCAGTGGCGGTGGTCGGGCGTG
>DATKKX010000316.1:0-10573 GCA_035542775.1 Phycisphaerae bacterium
AATCCGCGGTGACGAGGGTGGCGGGGGCGGGGTAGTCGGGGGGGATGCCGGGGGCGGTGACGGGGTCGTTGCGGTCGAGGCGGGCGGCGACGGTCTGATTGAGGGCGAGGAGCTCGGCGAGAATGTTGGAGTCGGCCTTGAAGCCGTAGGCTGCGAGGACGGTGGCGTCGAGGGCTTGGTGGGCGTCGCGGAGGAGGTTCTTGCCGGGAAGTTCGAGCGTGCGGTAGAGGGCGCGGAGACCGCCGGAGACGTTCTTGAGCGCGTCGGCGCGGACGCGGCGGATTTCGCGAGCGGCGTCGGCGACAGTATCGATTTGCTTTTTCGTCGGCGACTGGGGCCAGGGGAAGGTGTCGAAGACGGACTCCGGGGTGTACCGGAAGTCGCTCTTCAACTTCGAGCACTTGGCGATGAACCAATGCCAGTGGGCGTCGGATTGGAGGATGCCGAAGGAGTAGTCGTCGGCAAAGGCAAAGCACGATAGCGCGTCACCGGGGCGGATCGTTGGGGAAACGAAGATGAAGATAGGTCGTTTCGTAACCCGCGAGCAGACAATGAAGCGGGAGATCTTGGAGATCTTGTCGATCAGTTCGGGTCGCGCGCGGAAGTGCAGCCACCAAGTCTGAAGCCAGTTTTGGTCCTGGCCTGTGTCTTTGCCCGTCTTTTTTCGCTCGGTTTCAGCTTTCGCCTTCACATACGGAAGGACGATTCCTTTCAGATGTGCAAAGGGGGCGGCGTACGCTTGTGAATCGACAATTGAGCGCGTTTGAAAATCGATGACCCAGCGTTCGGGTTTGTCAAGCGTGAGGATTTCGCGTCCGACGAGGAACGGCCAGACGACTTGCCGGTTTCGGCTGTCTTTCTTGAGCATTTCGCGAGCTTCTACGGTGTCAAGCATGAAACCCTCGTAGCGAGGGTACTGGCCTGTATAGCAGAATCCACCATTGCACGGCAGCACGGTGGCGCCGCTGACGTCAACTTCGTCGGATAGTGCCGAGTTGATGTGTGTGCATTCGCGGTAGGCGAGTTCGAAGGATTTGTCTTTGCGGGTCTGGCCGCGCTGGCCCGTGATAGTGGTGTGGCGGTGGTCGGCGGCACGGTGCTGGAAGAGAGGCTCGGTGAAGGCGACCTTGGACCAGAGTTTCTTTTTTTCGGGGATGAGGAGAGCGGCGGAATCCAGAGCGGGCGTCGGCGGCGCTACAGCGGCTGGAGCAGAATCCGTCGCTGGCGATTCGGGCTCGGATAGAGCCGGCGATCGGTGTTTGACCCAGTTGACGATGGAGACGTGGACGTTGGCTTCGCCGGACCAGGGTTGGTTGTCCACGGCTTCGACGATCACGCCGGACTTGACGATGTAATCCAGACCGCCGACGCGGGACTGGTTGTTGCGGACGTTCTGTGTGCCGACGAGGCCGGCACGGCCGGCAACGGGGTCTTGAGGAGTGCATACCGGCAGGCACTCGTGGGCGCGGCGGAGCCAGTGGACGCAATAGTCGGCCATGCCGGGCACTTCGGGGTAGAGCTTGCGAACGGCGTTGACGTAATCGACGCCGCGGTCGGGCTTGAGGCGTTTGGCGCCGAGGAACGGCGGGTTGCCGATGATGACGTCGGTCTGGGGCCACACGGTCGGTTTGCCTTGGTCGTCGATCAGGGCATCGAGGCAGCGGATGTTGGCGTCGAGATTGTCGAGCGGGAGGGCCTTTTCGGCGACGTGCAACTCGTCGATGGCCAGCTTGTGGGCGAGGGTCATCGTGACTTTCGCAAGCTCGACGGCGAAGGGGATGATGTCGATGCCGAAGAACTGCTTGGAGGTCAGGTGGCCGATGAATGTCTGCGCCGCATCCCTCGGCGATTTGTCGCGGATCCGCTCGATAAGCCGCACTTCAAGGCGTTTGAGCTCGCGGTAAGCGATGTAGAGGAAGTTCCCGGAGCCACACGCGGGGTCGAGCACGGTGTAGCGTCCGATTCGTTCACGAAGACGGTGCAATTCCGCGAGGGTGGAAGCGTTTTCGATCAGGTTGCGCCACGGTTCCACGATGGTGGGGCCGACGATCTTCATGATGTCGAGCTGGGTGGTGTAATGCCCGCCATAGGCGTGGCGCTCCTTCTCGTCCATGGAATGCTGAAAGATAGTACCGAAGATGTCGGGGGAGACGTGGGCCCAGTTTTCCTCGGCGGCGTGTCTCAGTTGGGCCAGCTCACCTTCGTCGAGCTCGACCGGGGCAGGTTTGGCGAAGATGCCGCCGTTGAAATAGGGAACCTGCTTGTAGCGACCACCGCGAGTGCCGCCGGGCGTGGCCATGGCGCGGAAGAGGTCGCCGAGGAGATCGAAGGATTTCGGCGGGTCGGTGCATTCCTTGAGGAGGTCGAGGACGAAGTACTTGGGGAGGAGGCCGATGTCCTCGGAGAAAAGGGCGATCAGCATCTGGAGGATGAAACGTTGAGCGGTTTCGCGGCCGACGTTGCGGCGGTCGGCAAGCTTGCGGAAGCACTCGGCGAGGAGGTCGGCGGCCTTGCGGGTGACGGCGAAGCGGTCCACGCGGAAGCGAGGCGATTCCTCGGTGGGGAAAAGGAAGGCGAGGGGACCCCAGTGTTCAGGTAGCTCGGTGAGAGCAAGCTTGTCCAGCGGCTCGTCCATCTGCTCGTCGAAGTCATAGATCCAGAACTCGTCGAAGTTGCAGAGGACGACGTAATGGGGACGGCCGGGGGCGAGACGGACCCAATAGTCAAACGCCTGGCGGTAGTGACGTGCGAGGTCTACGCCGCGTTTTTTCATTTCGATGAGGACGACGGGCTTCCAGACGTAATCGGCGAAGGCGGTGCCGCCGCCCGCCTCGCGCCCCTTGCGGATGCGGAACTCCGGCTTGCCCCCGACTTCGAGAAGTCCGCGCTGGCCGAAGGCCTGGAAAAGCCGGTCGAGGAAGATCTGAGCCTGGCCTTTTTCGTCGCCGGTGATTTGGGCACTGGTCCAGGCAACGAAGTCGGCGAAGCGCTGCTTGCGGGTCTCATCCATGGGTCGGTCCAGTGAGCACGGTCCTTATGATACGGCGCAGCAATGGAATGGGATAGCGAGGTGGGCCGACGCGCGGGTGCGTGATGCAAAAGGGTTGCGTGTGGGGACAGCTTCGCCGAGAAGGGAAGGGATTCCCTGGGAGGGGCGTGCGAGAAGGGATTCTCGCACGAGCGATCCGCCGGAGGTGGACGCCGAAGGCGGACTCGCACCAGGATTCTCGCACCAGTTGGATATGAGTGCAGCACTCGCCAATTCGGATGAAAATCGAGGCAAGGAGGGCTGCTCCGTGATTGGGCCGCCGGTGAGGGCACCGGCCCCACTGGGCGGCGATTTTCTGAATAATGGCTCAAGGCCGGCTGGGCGAGCCCGGCCTGTCACGATTGCCCGGTCGAGTCCTCGTCCGTCGCCATGAAGCGCTCGCGGATCGCGCCGGACAGCGCCGCAGCGTCCGGCAGTTGATCGAACCGGTAAAGCAAACCGGGAGCCCGCTCGGCCTGGAAAAGAAACTTGCTCACCAGCCACAGCACCTCCCACCGCGCAGTCTGCTCGTCGACCGAGCGAGGCGGAAGCACGCAGCACCGGCCGCACTGCGCCAGCCACTGCGGCACCGCGCCGTCGATATCAGCCAGGCTGAAGGGCCCGCCGACCTCCACGGCCCCGGAGCGAATGAAAAACGGCTTGACCAGGGCGGTCTTCTCGCTGCGCCGCGCCGGCCCGCCGCGCTGGATCGCCAGCCAACAGCACGACGCCAGATCGCAGACGTGCCGATACTGCGGCTTCTCGGCCAGCGCCGCCGCCCGGTCCAGAGTCTGCCGGATGGAGGCCGCCTTCTCAAACGCCAGCGACCTGGCCGCCGCCTGCATCGACTCCTGCAGCACCGCCAGTCGCGGCTGGCGGTGGCCCGCGGAGAAGGCCAGCGCGTCCGCCATCATCCGCCGGTAGGCCTCCAGCGGGATCGAGCCGTTGCAGGGGGCGGGGCACTTGCCCATGTCGAAGTACGCACAGGCCTGTCCGTGCGGGGCCTGCTCGAGGATGTGGTAGTAGCGGCACAGGTCGAAGGCATCCTCCAGCATGTGCTGCCACTCTTCCACGTCGCGCCGCGTGGGGAACGGGCCGATGGCCTCTACGCCGCCGGAAGCGGTCTCCTTGACGGGCACCAGCCGCGGCGTCCGGTCGGCCAGGTTCACGCACAGAAACCACGCCGGACCGAAGGCGATGGTCTCGCGATAGCCGGCGGGATTCAGCTCGCGGGCTGCCTGCCAATGCGCCCAGGCGGTCTCGAATCGGCTGAAGGTCGGCCGCCAGTGGATGTGCCGGGCGATCTCGCCGAGGTTCGCCCGCTTGCTCTTCTGGTCGGGCGGCGGCGCGGCCAGCCGGTTGACGACGACGCGGCGCAGATTCTCGCACGACGTCAGCAGGATCGGGCGGTCCTGTTCGTCGGTGATCAGATAGACCCCGCCATGCGTGGGCAGACAGCGGGCGTCGAATGAACCGTCGGCAGGCAGGTCAATGTGATGATCGAACATAGGAAGCGATCAGCCATCAGCGTCGAGCGGCAACCGCGGCAAGCCCATCCCCTCCGCCCGTATGCACAACCCGCGCGCCGCCCACTACGGCTTGGCGCTCCCGCGCCAGAACTGCCACCACCGCCGCCGCGGCCTGCGCGGGCCCGCGGGTATCGTCCTGGTCGTCGCGTCCGGCAGCTTCAACCGTCGCTCGCGCCACTTCGACCGGGCGAACTGCTGCGGATTGTCCCGGAACCGCCTCCGCGAGGTCTCGTTGAAGAACGCATCCTCCGCGGGCAGCTCGTTGTCGCCGTCGTAGAACTTCATCGCCTCGTCCAGGCACAGGGCGGCTTCATAAGCCAGTTCCCGCGCCGCCTGCTTGTCCGTTTCGCGTTGCGAGGCCTCGATGATCGCCTGGAACAGCGTCAGCCAGCCCAGCAGATCGATGGCTGAGGAGCGATGGGGCGTCGGGTTGATCTCCTGTGAGTGAGCCTGCTCCCGTGTCGGCGGCGGGTTGATGCAGAAGTGGATGGTGGCGGCGGCGCCACATTCCGAGCAAACCGTCGACAGCATCCAGCCGCCGGGCGCCGCCGCGGTCTTGGTCAAGTCTGCCTTCGGATTCAGCGATCCCTTGCGACAGGACCGGCACAGCGACGCTTTCAGATACAGATACGCCTCGGCAACGCTGTGGACATAGATAATGTCTTCCTCGGGGCTCATGAGCGTGAGAACAGAAGCTAAGCGGAGAGAGGCACAGGAGCAAGGACGGATTGTGAACTGGACCACCGGGAAGCTGGAAGGGCCCGTCGCCGGCAGCCGCTCTACGCCTCTAATGAGCGTGTCCGATCATCTGCATGCGGCTCATTCCTCAGCCTCTTCTTTGTCTTCCCCCTCTTCTTCGTCCTCGGCCTTGGCCTTCTCCTTCTTCTTCTCCGTCTCCTTCTTGGCGGGCGCCACCTTGGCGGGTTTGTCGCCGCCGCCTTGCATCAGCCCCGGCGCCAGTTTGCCGAGCGCCGCATCTTTCATGCGGCCGAGCAGGCCGGGCTTTCCGCTGCCAGGGGCTTTCTTGGCGACTTTCGCCTTTGCAGCGGGCTTGTCGGTCCTCTTGGCCGCCTTTGGCTCCTGCTGGGCTTTATCTCCTTTTTCCGCCTTCTCGGCGGGCTCGAACTTCCGGATCTTCCTGCCCGCTTCAGCCGCTTCTTTCGCCTTGGCCGCCTCGGCATTCTTTTCGCGGAAGGTACTCAGGGCGTCGTAAGACACCTCGCGGGCCGTTGCGAGCTTGACCTCCTTCTGATCCGCCACGTACGCGGCCTCGAAGCCCGGCTCTTCGGCGGGCATCAAGCCCCCCTTGGCGGTTTCAGCTCGCTGTGGCGGCTCACTCGACTTGGCGCAGCCGACGAGAACCAGCATCAGAACACTCAACACCGGCACCAAAGTATTGCGAATCATCGTGGCACCTTTCAGCCCCAATGGACACCGACGGACAGAGCCGTCTTTCGCGTCACGGCGCGGCCTCCCACCGACGCTTCCGGCAGGGCGGCAGCCTTTCATGATCGTGCGCGAATCCGGTCAACGGGTTCCGTGATGTCACAGCCGCCCCCTCGCGGTCTTTGTGAGCGCACATAAGTTTAATCCCACACTGGGGATGGGTCAAACGCCATCCGTTATCGGGCGCAGATTTGCAGGCACTGTCCTCTATTGTCTGCTTTGTCGAGGGCCGGCGGCGATCGCGTTTATCGCCGTCACCGCGCGAGGCTCGGCAACGAACTCTGTGTGAGTGTCCACGAACACGAGACCGGCGGGCAACGCTCCTTCGTGCTTTTGGGCAAACCTGCTCAAAGCCTGAGCAACGCGGCGCGCGGCGGCCGGAATCGCCTCGCTTGAGGAACCCACCCGAGGAATCACAGTGCCGCGGTCAATACAATACCGGGGAAAAGCCTGGTGGATGACCGCGGCGGCCGATGCTATTTGCGGGCAGTTGCGGTACTCT
Organism: Phycisphaerae bacterium; assembly: GCA_035542775.1. GTDB lineage: Bacteria > Planctomycetota > Phycisphaerae > UBA1845 > UTPLA1 > DATKKX01. Next base: position 6,506 of record DATKKX010000316.1, read on the forward strand.
TCGCATGCGAAAGGGGTTCACCAAGATGACGGCTCATACCGTGAAGCGAATCGGGCGGATCTGCTGCTTCTGGCTGCTGGGATCGGCTCTCCTGGCGGTCGGTTGCGGCGTGACCTCTCCGGCCGGAGGCGTTGGTGGAAACACGGGGGGCACCAATCTCACGGCCCTGGAGCAGCTTTCGCTCGAACGGATCAACCGCGCCAGGCTCAAGCCCGCTGCCGAAGCCGCCCTCTACGGCATCAGCCTCAACGAGGGCGTTCCGGCCGGTCAGCAGATCACCGCCGCGCCCAAGCAGGCGTTGTCGGTGAATTCGACGTTGACGCAGGTAGCTCGTGATCACAGCCAGGACATGCTGACCCGCAACTATTTTGCACACGATACACCCGAGGGAGTTACTCCGTTCCAGCGAATACAGGCTGCCGGGTACCCGTTTCTCGCGGCGGGCGAGAACCTGGCCTGGCGCGGCGACACCGTTCCCATCGATCCGCCCCAGGTCGTGGAACAACAGCACGTTGATCTGTTCGTTGATTCGACCGTGGCCGACCGCGGCCACCGCACCACAATGCTCCAGGATGTGTTCCGCGAGATCGGCGTCGGCATCCTCCGCGGCAACTTCACCGACGGCGGCATTGTCTACGATTCGATCATGCAGACGCAGGATTACGGCGAACCGGTGACCGACAGCGTCTTTGTGCTCGGCGTGATATACACTGACTCCAACAACAACGGTCAGTATGACTACGGCGAGGGGCAGCAGAATGTCGGCGTGACGCTGGGCGGCGTAACCAAGACCACCAACGTCGGCGGGGGCTACAGTTTTGAAGTGCTTCAACCGGGAAGCTACACGCTGCAATTCGCCCCCGGCCCATCCACGAACCTGACCGTCAACGCCGGTTCGCTCAACATCAAGGTCGATCTGGTTAACAATACCAACGTGGTGATCAACCTGGGGCTCGGGCCGCTATGAAGCGTATGCGGGTCGCAGATCCGCAGGTTTGCGTCCAACACCGAACGGCAACCCCCGCACAGCCCGCACGAGTGATCGGCTGATCTACCTGTGACGCGTTCGTTACACCCGCGCACCCGCCGGCTTCTTCTTCGCCACGGGCTTGGCTATAGGCGCTGACTTGCTCACCGGGGTCTCGGCTTTCTCCCTGGCCTCCCCTTTGCCGTCGCCTTTGTCTTCCGTCGCCGCGGCAGGCTTCTCAGCCGTCTTTCCGCCTGCGTCCTTCTTACCAGGAAAACCGCTGAGGTCGAGGATCTTGCGGGTGATCTCCTGGCAGAGGTCCTCGTTGTCCTGCAGGAAGGCCTTGGCGTTTTCGCGACCCTGGCCGAGCTGGACGTTGCCGTAGCGCAGCCAGGCTCCCTGCTTCTCGATGAGGTTCAGCTTCGTCGCCAGGTCGATGAGGTCACCCATGCGGCTGATTCCGCTGTCGAACATGATGTCAAACTGGGCGTCGCGGAAGGGCGGGGCCACCTTGTTCTTGACCACGCGGGCCTTCACCTGGCTGCCGATGACGCGATCTCCCTCCTTGATCGAGGTGATCCGGCGGACATCGATCCGCACGGAGCTGTAGAACTTCAACGCCCGGCCGCCCGGCGTCGTCTCCGGGTTGCCGAACATCCCGCCGATCTTTTCGCGAATCTGGTTGATGAAGATGACGATGGTGCGGCTCTTGGCGATGCCCCCGGTGAGCTTCCGCAGGGCCTGGCTCATCAACCGGGCCTGCAGGCCGACGGACTGCTGGCCCATCTCGCCTTCCAGCTCGGACTTGGGAATGAGCGCCGCCACCGAGTCCACCACGATGACATCGACCGCGTTGGAGCGGACCAGCATGTCGGTGATCTCCAGGGCCTGCTCGCCGCAGTCGGGCTGGCTGACCAGCAGGGTCTCGGGGTTCACGCCGCAGCGCTTCATCCACGATGGGTCGAGAGCATGCTCGGCATCGACAAACGCGGCCACGCCGTCGTTCTTCTGGGCGCAGGCGATGATGTGCAACGCCAGGGTGGTCTTGCCGCTGGACTCGGGGCCGAAGATCTCCACGACCCGGCCGCGCGGCACGCCGAACCCGCCCAGGGCCAGATCGAGTGAGAGCGTCCCGGTGCTGATACCGTCCAGGGAGGCGGAGAGGTTGCCGTCCATCTGCATGATGGCGCCCTTGCCGTAGGCCCGCTCGATCTGCTGAAGGGCCCGATCCAACGCCTGATGTCGCTTTTCGCTGCTCGTCGCTGCCATGGGATGATCCTTTCACGGAAGAATAGTCGAGCCGGCGGGCGGATCGCATCCCGAGCCGCCTTGGCCGCCTCCGTTCTTGGCACCATGTTCCCAGGAATATCGGAACGAGGCAAGGGGAATTTTTAGGAAAATGTTTGGTATTCTCATTAGGCCGCCCCCGGAAGGCCTCCAATGCGAATCCCGAGTGCGATCCTCGCTTTGTGCGGGGGAGGAACGGGATTGCCGAGCCGGCGAGGCGATGAGGAACGCCTGATTACCGTCCAAGCAACGGCCACGCGCCCCTCGGGTTGGGAATCACAGACTTACCGCAACCGGATATAATGGCCTCATGCGCACCGCCGCCCTGCGAATCATCGACGCCAATCTCAATCGCGCTCGCGAGGGACTGCGCGTGCTGGAGGAACATGCCCGGTTGGTGCTGGATGACGCCGCTTTGACCGAACGACTGAAGCGGCTGCGGCATGGGCTGGTTGAGGCCAGCAGAGATTTCGGCACAGACGCCATGCTGACGGAGCGCGACATCCAGCACGACGTAGGCACTCGAATCAGCACGCCGTCCGAGCAGAGCCGCGGCGACACCGCCAACGTGGCTGCGGCGGCGGGCAAGCGAACCTCCGAAGCCCTGCGCTGCATTGAAGAGTACGGCAAGATCATCTGCCCGCAGGCGGCCGCCCGCATCGAACAACTGCGTTACGAGCTCTATGCGGTTGAGCAGGATCTGCTCATCGCCGCCCCGCGGCGGCAGCAACTTCGGGCCGCCCGACTGCATGTGCTGGTGACTGAGGCGTTGTGCAGCGGTCCCTGGCTGAAGGTCTGCGAGCAAGTCATCGCCGGCGGGGCTGACGCGATACAGCTTCGCGAGAAGTCACTGACCGATCGCGAACTGCTCCGGCGGGCGCGGGAGCTTAGAGAGTTGACGGGGGCCCACGGCGCCCTGCTCTTCATCAACGACCGACCGGACATCGCCCGGCTGGCCGGCGCCGACGGCGTGCATGTCGGTCAGGACGATCTGCCGGTGTCAGAGGCCCGGCGGATCGGCGGTGGAGCCATGCTGGTCGGCAAGAGCACGCATTCGGTCGAGCAGGCCCGCCGGGCTCTGGCGGAATCGCCGGACTACATCGCCGTCGGACCCATGTTCGCATCGAAGACCAAGCCGGACATCGGCGTGCAGGGGCCGCGGCTGCTGGCGGAGGTCGCAAAGCTGACGGATCTGCCCATCGTGGCGATCGGGGGGATCGACGAAACCAACGCCGCGACGCTGAAGCCGCGAGGTCCGCTCCGCGTGGCCGTGTGCCAGTCCGTCATTTCCGCACCAGATCCCATGACGGCCGCACGGATTCTGAGAGACCTCGTTACCGCCTGACACCGAGCGTGGCGTGGCCGCGGCACTGTGCGGCCATGCTCCTGCTCCGCTCAGTTGGCCGCCTGAGACTCGGCATCCATTCGTAAAGCTGGCACGACTGCTCCACACTCAGGGCAGACGCCAGTCGTATTGCCGCTCATGTTGTAGAAGCAGGCGGGACACGCGGGGGCACCGCTGTCAACGACTGCCTGGACCACAGCGCGTCGCCAGCGTAGCCCCATGTACGCGAGGCGCCCGATGGCATATGTGATGACCAACCAGATCAGGATCAAGATTCCGAGAACAGCGTTTTCGGAGACAGACAGCCGCTGGCTCAAGTGCTGCACTTGACCTGAACCGAACGCCATCTCGCTCAGCCATTCCAACCCGTAAGGGACGAACACGAAGGCCAGTACAAAGACGGGGATGGACAGGAGCACGCACCGTCGTTTCGACCAGTCGCGAGGAACCCATCTGCGTTTCAGCACTC
>DATKKX010000317.1:0-9058 GCA_035542775.1 Phycisphaerae bacterium
GGGCGCGGGCGTGCTGTGCATGGCCTGGGCGGGCTGGGCTCCGCGGAGAGCCTTTGCTTATGCCGGAGGCGCAGAGATCTGTCTTGCCGCTAGCGTGTGGTGGGCAACGTCGTATTGGTTGGGGACATCACAAACCGCCGCTGCCGACTTGACGGACCTCGTCAATGTCAACGTGGTTGCCTTCGCCATCGCGGGCATTGTCTGGCTGTTGATTGAACGTAGGATGCTGCTCGGGCGAGTGGCCGTAGCCGTCATTGGGCGATGGCCTGCGTTTCATCACGCCGCTGCGGCCCTGACAGCGGCGGCGATCATGGTATCTGCGGGCACGGCCTTGTACCGCGCCGCGATCGGCCAGCCGTTTGCCGGTTCTGTGCTCCTGAGTTGGCTCGCCTGGGGACTGGCAGCATCGCTAATGCTCGCGGGCACCAGATCTCCCGGTTTCCGCCAAGCGCCTGCGGGACTTTACGTGCTTGGATTGATGGCCGTCCTCTTGGGCATGGCTCAAAGTAGGATGCCCCCGTCTGTGTTGGCGTGGACCATGTCTCTGGCACTCCCCGGTTATGCGCTGCTGACCATGTCAGTCTGGTGGTGCTGGACGAGAATCCGCCGCGAGCCGCCTGCCGAGTTTGAGGCAGGCGTGTGGCCGCTCGTCGCCAATTCGGTCCTTGCGGCGGTGTCCGTCGTTTTGGGCGGCTACGTAAGCTGCACGAACCCTGACATCGCCAGGCGCATGCTCATGGTCGTTCCGCCGGTGTTGTGCGCTGCCTCGATGGCCGTCACGCCCATGGTGGAGCGCTGGACGAGCGTGCGGGCCAGTTCTTTGGCGCTGCTCACGATAGGTGGCGTGTTTTTCGCGTGGTCGTGGGTTGCGCCGAATGCGGTGGCCAGCCTGCTGCACCGAGCGGTCGGCGTTCTTGCGGCGATTGCGGTCATGGTCTTCCTGTCGAGCGCCATAACAAGACGGTTTGCCCCGGCTCATTCCTGGGCGAAAGCGATCGCTCATAATGTCACCGAGTCCTGCGTGGTGGCTGGTGTCGCGCTGATCTACTACAGCGGGTATGAGATCGTGGCGATAGCGAACCGTCGCGATGTGTTGCTGGCCACGCCGGCGATCGCTGCGATGATTTCCGCGCTGACACTGATGGTGCTGTGCTGTTTCGTCTTCGCCATACGCGACCGCTACGACCCGCTCCAACTTGGCGCGGTCGCGAAAGAGGCATACGTATACATCGCGGAGTTGCTGGTCGCGATGCTGGCTCTGCACGTGCGCGCCACGATGCCCTGGCTGTTCTCCGGCTTCATCACGCAGCATTGGCCAATTCTGGTGATGGGACTGGCCTTTGTGGCTGTGGCCGGGGAGATGGCGTGCAGGCAAAGCGGTTTGAGCATGGTCGCCCGGCCGTTGGGACAAACCGGTGTCTTCCTGCCGCTGCTTGTGCTGCCCGAGTTCTTTCTGGCGTCTTCGCGGGTTCACTACTCGCTCGTGCTGTTGACGGTCGGGGCGCTGTACGCGGTGCTGGCCGCCCTGCGCCGATCTGTCCGCTTCAGCGCGATCGCGGCGATGGCCTTCACGGCCAGCCTGTGGTATCTCCTCCAGCACACCCCCGGCCTGGGGATCACCCAGCACCCGCAGCTCTGGTTCATTCCGCCGTCACTGGCGGTCCTCGCCGCAGGAGATTTGAGCCGTACCCGGCTTAGTGAGGACCATCGCCGTACCCTACATTACGGTTGTCTCCTGGCCATATATCTCTCCTCTTCCGCAGACATCTTCCTGATCGGCGTCGCTCAGGCACCGTGGCTGCCGCTGGTCCTGGCGGGCCTGTCGATCGCGGGGATCATGGTTGGCCTCGCATCACGAATACGTTCGTTCTTAATGCTGGGAACGGGCTTCTTGTGTCTGGCCCTGCTTACTATGATCTGGCACGCCAGCACCAATCTCGGATGGACCTGGGCGTGGTACGTGGCCGGCATCGCACTGGGCGTGGGAATCATCACAATCTTCGCCCTCTTCGAGAAGCGACGCACCGAGATGACCGCCTGGCTCGACGAACTGAAACGCTGGGCGGAATAGGCGCCTCAAGGCGGTGACCTTTTGCACAGCGCCCCTCGCTGCTGTGCGTGTGTATGGAGTCCCCTGTGAAGGACGGGTTTCTGTTGGCTGTGGGATTGATCGTCGCGGGCCTCGCCATGCAGTTCAAACCGCCGACACCTGAGCAAAGGCTTGCCGCCATCGGCTCCACCGCCGGGCTGCCCGAGACGCTGCGCCGAGCCCTCACGCCGGACGACGACTTCGAGCCTATTCCGGCGCCAAGCCTGGACGACTGACTGGCCAACCATCCCGAGGAAGGCCAGACCTTCAACGACTTCGCGGCCTCCCATCCCAACCGCCCGAACAAGACCCGCAACAAGCTCTACCTGCAACCGCTGGGCGAGTTCGCGGCCGGCGAGAGCCCGTCGCTGGATCGCCTCCGGCAGTTCGCCGCCGCCTTCTTCATGATGGACGTCCAGGTCCTGCCCGCCCTCAGCCTGACCGATGCCGCTATCACCGGCCGCCGCAATGCCGCGACCGGCAAGCCCCAGCTCCTCACCGGCGACATTCTGGCGCTGCTCAAGCGGAAGCTGCCGGATGACGCCTTCGCCCTGCTCGGCATCACCATGACCGACCTGTATCCCCAGGAGTCGTGGAACTTCGTCTTCGGCCAGGCTTCGCTGCGCGACCGCGTCGGCGTGTACAGCTTCGCCCGCTACGATCCCCGGTTCTACGGCGACAAGCTGCCCAAGGACTGGCAGACGCTGATGCTGCGGCGGAGCTGCAAGGTGCTGGCCCACGAGACGGCCCACATGTTCGGCATCGAGCACTGCATCTATTATCGCTGCCTGATGAACGGTTCAAACCACCTGGGAGAGTCCGATGCCCGGCCGCTGCACCTGTGCCCGGTCGATCTTCGCAAGCTCCAGCAGAGCGTCGGGTTCGACGTGGTTGAGCGTTATCGCCGCCTCCGAGACTTCTGCAAGGACGCCGGCTTTGAGGATGAAGCCGGCTGGCTGACGAAGCGATTGGGCCGCATCGTGGCCGAACAGCAGCGTCGCTGAGACTTTCCACCGATCCGACTGGAGGACACGCCCGACTCTGCCGCTATAATCAACAATGGGGGTCGGTGAAAGCATCCGATAGAACCGGATCGGATGCGGCACGCCGGATTCGTCCGATATGACGGCCCGCCGTCGAGCTCAGTCGGCTGGAGACTCCGATGCCCAAGGCACATGTTGATCCCGTGGAACTGCGTCGCTTTGCCCGCGATCTGGCGCGATTCAGTCACGACCTCCAGGACCTCATGGGCGGGCTGCACTCGCGCATGCGGGAGCTGGAGAAGACCTGGCGGGACCAGGAACAGCGGAAGTTCGCCGAGGAGTTCGAGCACACCATGAAGACGCTTGCCCGGTTCATCGAATCGGCGGAGCAGCACGTGAATTTCCTCCAGCAGCGGGCCGGCCACATCGAAGACTACCTCCGGCAGCACTAGGAAATCGGCATGGGCGGCGAGTACGTCTGGGTCGAGTCCTTCGAGGCCTTGAAGCGGCTGCGGGCGGCTCTGTGCAAATTCGCCGAAGTCGTCGGCGCCGGGCTGGCCGAGGCCGACGCCGACTTGCAGCGCGAGAGGAACTGGATCAACCTCGACCGCCCCACCTACTGGCAGGCAGAGGCCAAGAAGCGGGCCGAGGCGCTGGCCAAGGCGAAGATCGCTCTGGTCGGGAAGAAGTTTCAAACCACCCCGCTGGGCGGCCGACCGTCGTGCGTCGAAGAGGAAAAGGAGCTGGCCAAGGCCATGCGACGCGTCGAGGAAGCCGAGCGGAAGCTGGCCAGCGTCCGCCACTGGCGACGCCGGTTCGACGAGGAGTTCTTCTCCTACCAGGGCGTGACCAGCAGCCTGAGCCAGGCCCTCGTCGGCGACATACCCAACGCCGTCGCCCGGCTGGACAATATGCTCACCGCCCTGGAGGCCTACGCCGCGTCGACAGCGCCCGAGTTGCAGGGTTCCTTGGCTGCTTCCGAGGCAGGAGCGGGACCCGGCCTTGAGGCTGAGACCGGCTCCATGGCCCGCGCCGCTCCGTCGCAGCCGCAGGACCTCAGCCAATACGCACGGCTCCGCGCCCTGACGCCGTCGGTGGCCCAGCGTGACGCTGTACCCCTGGCCAAACCGCCCGAAGGCTGGCGGCTCGGCAACGGCCAGACCTTGACGTGGCCCGCGGAGCTCGAACGTCTGGCGCTGCCGCGCGCGCCGGTCGCTACGGGGGACAAAATCATCCTGGCGCGGGCCGCGGCCGACCAGCAGCGCATCTACCTGGAGCGCCTGGCTGTTGCCGGCGCCGGAGACAGCGGCTGGTACATCGGAAGCATAGACGAGGTGGCCGCGCCGGTGTATGACGCAGTGTGCGTGGCGGACCTGCTCGCGGCGCGGCCGGATCTCGCGCCACTGCTGAACATGCCGCCCGGTTGCCTGATCGTCCTCGATGGCGCAACCGTGGCAACGGTGCTCGACGCGGATGACAAACGACTATGGCCCGAGGCGGAGACCGGGCCTTCATAACGGGCGGCTGGCTACCGGCCGGCAGGTGTGAATCTCCATGAGCGCAAGTGCCGGACTCGGCAAACTCAAGAAAGCCGCGAAGGAGCTGCGGGCGCAGTGGGAAGAGACCCACGGCGTCTGGCACGATGACATCAGCCGGCGGTTCGAGGAAGACCTGGTGATACCGCTCATGGCCCGCCTCGAGAAGGTCGAGCTGACGCTGTCCCATATGGGCGCGGTCTTGCAGCGAATGCATCGCGACTGTGAGTGAAACAGTGCAGGTCGGCCCCGGCCGACCCGCGGAGGCGTCGTGCATACGGAATCGTCACAGACAACGCCGGACCAGAATGACCGCGGCACGGCCGACGACCTGACCAGCCGCGCGCCGGGCTTTCTGGACGTCCAGCGCGCCGGCCTCGCGGCCTTTCTCGATCTCTCTTCCGCTGTTGTCGTGCCGGCCGAAACCGAGGCCGAGGACACTTATCGCCGGGCACGCGAATCCGCCGAGGAAGTCCTCCAATCCGGCATTGCCGCAATCGAGGCCCGCACCCGGGAAAAGCTGACCGCCGTTGAGCAGGGTCGAACAGAACAGATTGCTCGAATTCAAGCCGAATACGATTCCGCTACGGCCTCGCTTACGGAAAAGACGCGAGCCACGATCGAGCGAGTCGCCACCGATCTGCGCGAAGCCGAGGCCGATCTCGACCGCAAGATGCAGGACAAGCTGCTCCTGCCGGATACGATGGCGCAGAGCGCCTTCGAACGGCTGCGGCAAAGCCGTCAGATCATCGAACAGAAGACCGCCGAGGGGCGGAAACGCCTCGAACAGCTCCACGAGCGCGCCGTTCGGGAATTGCGCCGCTACAAGCTTCACACGCCGCCCTTTCCCACCGCCCCCGCCGAGGCCGCAGCGCCGGCCGGCGACCCCCAGGCCGCGTACGAGCGCCAAGTCGAGCGCGCGACGGCCTATCTGGACGCCATGCAGCGCATCCGTGCCCCGCGCCTCTTCATGGGCTGGAGGTTGTGCCTGCTCCTGACGCTGCTGTGTATCCTGGTTGTCGGCAGCCTCGCCGCGCTGAGCTTCTTTGAAGTCTCAGGGGCGCCCAACTTCACGTTGTGGGGACCGGTTTCCTTCGCCATCACCGTGGCGTTTACGCTCCTGATCGGCTGGGCGGTCAGGCAGGACGGCAAGGCGCGCATTGTGGATCTGTGCGAGCCTCTGGTGCGCGCCGAAGCCGCGGCCCTGCAGGCGTTGGATCAACAGGTGGCCCAGGCTCGTGAGCGTTATGAACGCGAAACCGCCAAGGCCTCCGATGCGGAACGCAAGAACCCCGAGAAGGTGGCGATCCGGGCCCGCTACGAGCGACTGCTGGTTGTGACCCGACAACGAGCGACGCAATCTCGCGAGGAAGCCGAGCAGACCCGCCGCCGGCAACAAGCCGATCTCGATCGTCACCGCGATCTCGCTCTGCGCGAGGCCGCCGCCAAGGAGCAGCGTCAAAGCAACGACTTGCGACAGCAGTGCGAGCGGGAAACGGCCCAGGCCCGCGCAGCCTGCGAACAGAGCGTCAGCGCCGCCCGCGCCCAATACCAGGCCCGGTTCGCTGCCATGCACGCCACCTGGCAGGACGCCGGGCAACGCATTCAGCGACTGCTCGCGGCGGGCGACCAGCTGCCGATCCCCCGCGGCTCCGAGTGGACCGACCTCCAATCCCCCGCCGAAGCGCCCGGCTCGGAATTCACGGCCCTGATACCGTTCGGGCACTGGCAACTGGACCTGACTCAGATCGCCCCCGGCCCTCGCCAGATGGCGGCATTCCTCGCCCAGCGCTCATCGGTTGAGACGACACCGGCGCTGCTGGCCGTGCCGGAATCCTGCTCCCTGGTGCTGCAGACCGAGCGGGCCGGGCGGCAGCAGGCCATCGACACGCTGCGGGTGATCATGCTCCGCCTGCTGACGTCGCTGCGCCCGGGGCGGGTCCGCTTCACCATCATCGACCCGGTCGGCCTGGGCGAGAGCTTCGCCGGTTTCATGCACCTGGTCGATTACGAGGAAGCGCTGGTGGGTGCCCGCATCTGGACCGACAGCGAGCAGATCGAGGCCCGGCTGACGGAACTGACCAACCACATGGAGAACGTCATCCAGAAGTACCTGCGGAACGAGTTCGCCACCATCGACGCATACAACCGGCAGGCCGGGCAGCTTGCCGAGCCGTATCGTTTTCTGGTCGTGGCCGATTTTCCCACGAACTTCACCGAGGGCGCCATCCGCCGACTGAGCAGCATCATCAGCAGCGGCGCCCGTTGTGGCGTCTTTACGCTGATCATGCACGACAAGCGGCTCGGTCTGCCGCCGGATCTGCCCCTCGAGGATCTGATCGGGCGAGGCCTGCATCTGGTACACGACAACGAGCAGTTTCGCGCTGAGGACGAGTTGCTCCGCCAATTCCCGCTGGTGCTCGACGCCCCGCCGCCGGAAGAGGTGCTGACCAGCATCATGCAGGACGTCGGGCGGAGGGCCAAGGACGCCTTCCGCGTCGAGGTGCCGTTCGACGCCATCGCCCCGGCCGCCGGCCGGCAATGGACCCGGGACGCCACCAAAGAGCTCAACATCCCCATCGGGCACGCTGGCGCCGTCCGCCTGCAGCATTTCAGCCTGGGTCGCGGTCTGGCCCAGCATGCGCTGGTGGCCGGAAAAACGGGCTCCGGCAAGTCCACCCTGCTCCACGTAATTATCACCAACCTGGCATTGTGGTACCCGCCGGAAGAGATCGAGCTGTATCTGGTGGACTTCAAGAAGGGCGTCGAGTTCAAAACCTACGTCACGCACGCATTGCCCCATGCCCGCGCCATCGCCATCGAGAGTGATCGTGAATTCGGCGTGAGCGTCCTTCAGCGCCTTGACGCAGAAATGACCCGCCGGGGAGATCTGTTCCGCGCCGCCGGCGTCCAGGACCTGGCGGCCTATCGCGAGGCCTCCGGCCAGGTGCTCCCGCGGACCCTCCTGATCGTCGATGAGTTCCAGATTTTCTTCACCGAGGATGACAGGCTCTCACAGGAGGCGGGCGTCCTGCTCGACCGGCTGGTGCGCCAGGGGCGAGCGTTCGGCATCCATGTGCTGTTGGGCTCTCAGACGCTCGCCGGCAGTGCCGGCCTGGCCCGCAGCACGATGGGGCAGATGGCGGTCCGCATCGCCCTGCAATGCTCCGACGCCGACTCGCAACTCATTCTCGACGATACCAACATCGCCGCGCGGCTGCTCTCGCGCCCCGGTGAAGCCATCTACAACGACGCCGGCGGCCTCGTGGCCGGCAACAACAACTTCCAGGTCGCCTGGCTTCCGGATGATCGTCAAGGCGAATACCTCGACGCCGTCCACGCACTGGCCGTGGCGAAGGGCTGGCGCGGCGAACCCGCGATCGTCTTCGAAGGCAACGCCCCGGCCGATCTCCGCCAGAACAGACCCCTGACCCGGCTGATCGAGGCCCCCCGCTGGCCGGCTTCGATCGCTGCCCCGTACGCTTGGCTGGGCGAACCCGTCGCGATCAAGGACCCGACTGGGCTGGCCCTGCGCCCTCAAAGCGGCAGCAACCTCCTCGTCGTCGGGCAACGCGACGACGCGGCTCTGGCAATGCTGGCCTCCGCCATGCTGTGCCTGGGCAGCCAGCATGCGCCGAAGACCGCCCGCTTCGTCATCCTTGGCGGGGCTGCCGCCGAGAGCGGAGAAGTCCGCGGGCTTCGGGATGTCGCGGACCTGCTGCCGCATCCGATCCAGTGGGTTGACTGGCGCGAGGTGCCCGAAGTGATTGCCGCGCTTGCCGAAGAGACGCGGCGTCGGCTCGAACAGGGGCCGGCCGATGCACCGACGGTTTATCTGCTGATCCATGGGCTGCATCGCTACCGGATGCTGCGGCGACGCGAGGAAAGCTTCAGCTTCTCCTCCTCCGACGAAGAGAAGGCCCCCCCCACCGATCAGCAGTTCGCCGAGTTGTTGCGCGAGGGTCCGCCGGTGGGCCTCCATGTCCTGGCCTGGTCCGACACGCTGGCCACCCTGGAGCGCACGCTGGACCGCCAGTCGCTCCGTGAGTTCGACAATCGCGTCCTCTTCCAGATGAGCTCGACAGATTCGAGCAACCTCATCGATTCCCCCGAAGCCAACCGCCTGGGCCTCTACCGCGCCATATTCTTCAGCGAGGAGCGCGGCCTGCTGGAGAAGTTCCGCCCCTACGGCCCCATGGACCCGGACTGGCTGAAGCACGTGCGCGAGTGCATGGTACGCAAGGCGGGGGCGTAAGGTCAGAGGGTTTTCGAGACCCAATCGCCGCGGCCCGGGCCGTGCCTGCGAGAGGCACGGCCCGGGCACGCGGGCTCCGGACACCGCGGCATCGTCTGGAGGCCGACGGTGCCTCGATGCACGGGGGGAGGGAATGAGGGTCCAGGTCCTCTTAGCTTTTTCGGTGAGATCAGTCCTGGCCGTCGGTTGTGGAGAT
>DATKKX010000318.1:0-26447 GCA_035542775.1 Phycisphaerae bacterium
CACGTCATTCAGCGGCGGGAGGCCGGGGGTTTGGTGGCGGAGGGCGATGGGCGGGGCGAGGACCTCGGAGAGCAGGATGGCCTGCCGTGGGAGCGGGGAGCCGGGTGTTCGGAGTTGGCGGAGCAGGGCCAGTGCGGCGCCGCCTGAAGTCGCCGTGGACATCTCAGCCGACGCTAGGGCGTTGAGCCTTTCCTGTACGGCGGCGCGGCTCGGGTGACCGAAGGCATCGACCATGTCCTCTGCCCGGGCCAGCGGCTTGATGTCGGCGGCTCGAGCGATCGGCAATTTGACGGGGGTTTCGAGATCGGAGGCTCGCGGTGTCGGCGATTCGGCCAGGATGACGCGCTGGCGCGGCTGCTTGACGCGAGTCTCCCGAGGCGCCGGCATGGCAGGCCGGGCGGCGGGCGCCGCGATCGGCGGTGCGGCGGGAAGGGGAGACGGAGGGCGCTCAGCCGCGCGGCGGATCGGCGGCGGCGGGAAGGGCCCAGGAAACGGGAACGCCGATTCTTCCGGGCCGAGCAGTTCGGCGGGCTCGACCTCCTCTTCTTCCGGTTCTTCCTGCCTGCGTGCCGGAGAGGTGGGCTTTTTCTTGGCGGCCTCTTCCTGACGTTTCTTCAGCGAATTGGCGATCCAACTGACTATTGAGAAGATCAACAGCGCTACAAGATAGCCCCAGTCAGCGGCGGCGAGGATCAGGTTGGGGGGACTGTGCGGCGTCAATGCAAGCACTCCATTTCCTTATTCACGCGGGGCTGTCGCTGGTCCCGGCCTTGCGGCCGGGGTTCTGATGATTCCACACACGTCGGCCACCCGCCAGCCGCCGCGGCAGCCAAGCTCTGGGCATACTCGGGGGCCGATACTACAGCATAGCCAGGGCCGGTTACTGCGGGCCCTTGGGCTTTGTGCCGGCGTCCTGGTCACCGCGGGCGATGGAGTCGCGCATCGCGGTGTCGGCGGTGATATTCCGCATGCGATAGTAGTCCATGATGCCGAGGTTGCCGGAGCGGAAGGCGTCGGCGATGGCCTTGGGGACTTCGGATTCGGCCAGGACCAGCTTGGCCCGGTTTTCTTCCACGGCGGCCTTCATTTCAGCCTCGCGGGCGATGGCCATGGCGCGGCGGCCTTCGGCTTCGGCCTGACGCTGCTGCTTGTCGGCGAGAGCCCGCTCAGTATCGAGATACGCGCCGACGTTGGCCTTGTCGGCGACGCCGGCGACACTGACATCGGCGATGTCCACGGAGACGATCTCGAAGGCCGTGGCGGCATCGAGGCCCTGATCGAGCACCCGGCGGGAGATACCATCGGGATGCTCGAGCACGGCCTTGTAACTTTCCGAAGCGCCGATGGCGCTGATGATGCCTTGGCCGACGCGGGCGACAATGGTTTCCTCGGTGGCACCGCCGACCAACCTTTCGAGGCAGGTGCGAATGGTGACGCGGGCCTTGACCAGCAGGCGAATACCATCCTTGGCGACGGCATCGAGCCGGGCGTCCGGGCCGAGTGAGGCCAGGGGGCAGTCGATGACCTTGGGGTTGACCGAGGTCGAGATGGCGTCGAGGACGTCGCGGCCGGCGAGATCGATCGCCCGGGCGGTGTCGAAGTCCAGGTGAATTCGCGCACGCGTGGCTTCGATCATGGCAGTGACGACGTTGGTGACATTGCCGCCGGCGAAAAGATGGCTTTGCAGATCACCTATCTCGATGGGGATCCTGGCCTTGTGCGCGGTGATCAATGCGGAGACGCAGACACGGACATCCTCCGCGCGGCGGCGGACCAGGTAGATGCTCTCCAGGTCGGGCCGGGCCAGGTTGCGGATGCCGGCCTGAACCGCGGAGATGCGGGCATCCACGATCAGCGTGGCGTTAACCTTGCGGAGCATCATGCCGATCAGCTCGGCGAAGCTGATGGGAGCGCCGCTGAACCTCGCCCTGAGCCACAGCCTGCCGAATACGAGGGCGAGAATCAGCAGAACAAGGATAAGGATGCAGATGATGGCAGTGATGCCGTAGGTGATATAGTCGCTGAGCGTGTTTTGCGGGATTTGTGCAAGCATGGAATTCATCATTTCGCTTCCCTCAGACCGGCGGGGCATCGGCAAGCGAGCCCGAGCCGGGATTCTGGATCATGCCCCCACCGGTTCGACCACGATGCGATTTCCTTCCACCCGGATGACGCGGATGCGGCTGCCCTGGGGGATGAGCTGGCCGTCGCTGATAACACTGAGGCGTCTGCCGTCGATCTCGGCGGTGCCGCTGGGACGAAGCTGGGCGACGACGACGCCTTCCTTGTGCAGCAGGCCGGCGTATTCGTTTACGGTCCAAGGCGGCGGCGTTTCAGGCGCGGTTGTGCCGGCGGACTCGTCGGGTGGCGGCTCCAGCAGCAGGTTCTTGCCCACGGAGGTCTTGGGTAGGAACTTGAAGGCCAGGATAATGACGGCCGGCACGCAGACACCTTCGACAAGAAGCAGAGCAACGGCGATCCAGCCGCTGAGCTGGTACGCGCAAGCCAGGCTGCCGAGCAGGCAAAGCACGGCAACGGCGGCGAGCAGTCCGCCGGAAGGCAGCACCACCTCGGCCAGCGTGACGATCAGGCCGGCGAGGAAGAGAACCAACGCCCAGATGAGCCAAGTTTCCATATCAATCGAGGCGCATATCACCCAGGGGCGGTGTCGCCCGCGGGCGTAACGCGCGGCATGCGCTCCGGGCTCGGCAAACCGCGAGCGCCGTATCGCGTTCTTCTGTCGCCACGAAGGGCGACGCCCTTGGTGATCCACGTCGGCCACAGAGGGCCGACGCTACCGAGCATTCGCCGGCCGACCAGGAGGTCGGCCGCTACGTTTGGTGTTTCTCGCGGACGACGATGCGACTGCCCGATACTTCCACGATCTCCAGGGGGCAGCCTTCGTCGAGCATCTGACCCTGCGTAATGACGTCAACACGTCGCCCGTTGATCTGAGCCTTACCCGCGGGGCGGAGTTTCGTCAAGGCGATGCCGACGTCGCCCAAGTGGACGATGGATTCCGTTTCGCCGGGCGGGGCAAAAGCATCCGCGAGCCCGGCGTCGCCGACGCCAGGCGCGGCCGTGCTGACGGCCGGAGGGGCAGGCGGAAGAAAGAGCCCGCGGGCGCCGGGGATCTGTGGCAAATACTTATTCAAGAACCACGCGGCAACCATGGCGAGGGCCAAGCCCCCGAAGACAACCTGAAGGCCCGTTTTCAAGCCGAGCCAGGTGGCGGGCATTCGCGGGATGATAATGGGACCGGGCTCAGCGGGGACGAACGTGGCGATCAGGCCGACGAGCAGAAGAATGATTCCGAGGATACCAGCGATGCCGAAACCGGGGATGACGAAGAGCTCGATGGCGATGAGGATGAGGCCAATGAGGACGAGCAGGACCTCCCACATGTCCGCGAGGCCGGTCAGGTAGGGCGCGCCGAGGAAAATCAACAAGGCGACGAGAGCGACAGCAGCGCCGACGAAATGGCCGGGGGCCTGAAATTCAGCGTAAACGCCGAGGGCGATCAGCATCATCAGGATGGTGCGAACAAAAGGCGAGCTGAGGAAGTCGGCGATGCCCTCGGCCCAGTTCTGAGTGAAGCGGGGGATGGTCCCAATGATGTCGTAGCAGGCGCGGAGCTCACGCTCGTTACTGACGATGGCTTTGGCGAATCCGTAGGCCAGCGCCTCAGTCTGCGTGAGCGTGAGCAGGTCGCGTTTTTCCACGATGGGCTGGCGGAGGTCGATGTCGGTGTTGGAGACCGGATCGTGGATCGTCTTAACCGGGCGCCAGTTGCTGCCGGCCTCCGCCATCAGTTGTTCTTTGTCGCGCTTGAGGACGAACTTTCGTTCGCCGCCGGGGCCGTTCTCCAGCCACCAGATCTCGGAGCCCATGCGGACCATGGCCTCGCAGAGAAGCGGGTCGTATCCGCGACGATGCGAGCTGTCGCGAAACTCCTTCAAAATGGGGCTTTCGGCCTTGGCCCGTTCGGTTCCTCCGAGTTCCTTAAGGCCCTCGGTGGGCGAGATGATGATGGGGGCGCAGTCGCCGATCTTGCTGGCGCTGGACATGACGATCTCGTTGCAGGACAGGGCGATCATCGAGCCGGCGGAATAGGCCGAGGGGTTGATCCAGGCGACCGTCTTGAGGTCGGTGATGTTCTTGAGGTAGGTGCAGATGTCCAGGGCGCTGCTGGCCAGGCCGCCGGGGGTGTCCATCTCCAGGACAACCAGCGCGGCGCCGGTCTGACGGGCCTGGTCGATGCGGCGTTTGAGGCTTTCGAGAGTGATGTCGTTGATCTCGTCCTTGATGGTGACGATGGCGGCATGTTGAGGGCCGGCCGGCTGACTGGCGGGCGGGGGCTCGATGCCCAAAGCAGCCAATGACGTCAGCAAGGCGCAAGCCCCGCCCACGGCGCACACAACGCGTCGCGTCGTTCTTCCGGTCGCTCGCCGGTTCATCATGTAACACCCTCGCCCATTCGGCCGGATCCTGACAAGACCCGGTGTTCACATGTTCGATCGCATCTATTGTAGCTGACTGCGCCACCGGACGACAGCGCTAGGCCGACTCACTGGCGGGGGAGGTACTGGGCCAACAGCGCGATAGTTGAGGGCCGACTCAATGCCGCCTTGCCAAAACCGCGCACTCCGCCGGCGGCGACGCAGGCGTCCTGGGCCTCGGAGAGATTGCTGATCATCATGAGCGGCGGCGGGGGCAAGCCGTTGGACTTGGCCAGCCGGACCAATTCGATTCCCTCGCGACCGTCGCGGTCGATGATCCGGTTGAAAAGAACGAGGTCATAGCGACGGCTGCGCAGGCGGTCAATCGCCTCGCCGACTGTTGCGGCGCGGTCGACGGAGACACGGAAGTGGCATGTCAACATTTCGCGGATCAGGGCGTGATCGTGATCGCAATTGCCGACATCAAGTACGTGTGCGTCCATGCCCTTCATGGGGTTACCTTGCATCACCCGCGCCGCAGTTGCGGGGGTTGCTGTCCCAGCGGTGGCGCGGTAAGTTCACACCGCTGCCTGTCTCAGCGCGAAGGCGGCGGAGGCCGGGTGCGTGTACCCAGGGCTCCGGCTCCTCAGGGGGACGGTTCCAGCCTCGACGGCATTGTAGTGACGGCGCCCGAGGCCGAGTTGGAATGGGGGCGACCCTCGGTATTAAACCTGAGCACTGCGCCTTGGCGGGCGGGCTCAGGGGCGACGCAACGGCTCGGCACATGAATTGCCAGAGGCCTTAGATGAAGAACACGACGCCGGCGGCACATGCTTACCAGATGCCGGTGGTCGGATCATGATACGAGCGGAAACGTGGGGAATTCCGCTGTAGATCCAGGAATCCCAGGGAAACAGCGATGAGCATTAGTCAGATCGCCAGAACCATCGGTGAATCCGTCACTTTGAAACTCAACGAGAAGGCGGCCCTTCTTCGCGAGAAGGGTGATCCGGTCATTCACCTCGGGGGAGGCGAACCCAAGTCCAGAGCACCACTTGACGCGATTCTCAGTGCCTCCAACCTGCTCAATTCCGGAGAAATCCGCTACACGCCCGCAGACGGCATCCCGGCATTGAAGAAGGCCATTATCCGGTATACGGAAGAGTACTACGACCGCGTGGTGGCTCCGGAAAACGTCATGGCCAGCGGCGGGGCCAAGCAGTCCATCATGTGTGCCCTCCAGGCCATTCTAAACCCGCAGGAGGAGGTCATCTATCCTGCCCCCTACTGGGTGAGCTATCCGGAGATGGCCAAGATGATCGGGGCCGTCGGAGTGCCGGTCTTGAGCGAGGACGGCACGTTCTATCCCCGCCTGGCGGATATCGAGCGGAAGGTGGGGCCCTACACCAAGGCCGTCATCATCAATAGCCCGAACAATCCTTCGGGAGCGATGTACTCGGAGGAGTTCATCGCCGACATCGTGGAATTCTGCGAGAAGCGCGATCTGTACCTCATCATGGACGACATCTACCACCGGCTGATCTTCGACGGCCGGCGGCCGATCAACTGCTGGAAGTTCGCCAAGGATAAGTCCGAGAACTCGAAGCTGATCATCATCAACGGCGTTTCCAAGCAGTATGCCATGACCGGCTTCCGCATCGGCTGGGCGGTGGCCAACAGGAACCTGATCTCCGTCATGACCAACATCCAGTCGCATCAGACTTCCGGTCCCTCGGCGCTGTGTCAGGTGGCTGCGGTTGGGGCGATCAACGGGCTGCAATCCAGCGTGGAGAGCCTGCGGCTGACGCTGGAGAACAACCGCAACGTGATGATGAACAAGCTCGCCACGTTCAATGGCATCAAGGCCTCCAAGCCGGACGGGACCTTCTATTGCTTCGCCGACTTCCGGGCCTACGGCAAGGATTCGACCAAGATGGCGAACTTCCTGCTGGAGAAGGTGCTGGTCGTGACCGTGCCGGGCGTCGAGTTCGGCATGGAAGGCTACCTGCGATTGAGCACCTGCGGCACGGTGAAGGACATTACCGAGGGCATCGAGCGAATGAAATGGGCCCTCGATCCCAGCGCGCCGAACGAGCTTTACATCGGCAACCGCAAGCTGATCCGGGATTGGATGTGATTAGAAAGCCATCAGCCGTCAGCCATCAGCAGTCCGCTGAGCTGAAAGCTGACCGCTGGGTGCTGATAGCTCTGCAAAGGATTTCGACATGCCTAAGTACCTGGAGTTTCCGACGCCCGCGATGAAGCAGGCCGGTGAATTGGCCAGCCTTTTCAAGCTGACGAATCACGGACTGAACTACCTCGATACGGTCTATTGGAACCTGCCGACGCCGGCCCTGGTCGAGGAAGCCGTCTTTCGCGGTGAAGGCCACCTGGCCACCGGCGGTGCGTTCGTCGTACACACCGGCAAGCACACCGCCCGGGCGGCGGCGGACAAGTTTGTGGTCCGCGAGCATTCCACCGAAGACAAGGTCTGGTGGGGCGAATACAACCGGCCGTTCAGTCCCGAGAAGTTCAACGGGCTGCTCATGCGTATGCAGGCCTTCCTGATGGGCGAGGAGCTCTGGGTGCAGGACTGCTATGCCGGCGCCGATCCGCAATATCGTCTGCCCATCCGCATCATCACCGATTCGGCCTGGCAGAGCATGTTCGCCCGCAACATGTTCATCACGCCGACGAGCCTGGATGACCTCCGGCGGCATATCCCCGAGTTCACGATCATCGCCTGCCCGTCGTTCAAGGCTGATCCGCGGATCGATGGAACGCGGTCGGAGACGGGGATCATCATCAACTTTGCGGAGAAGCTGGCCCTTATCTGCGATACCAGCTACGGCGGCGAGATCAAGAAGACCATCTTCACGCTGATGAACTTCCTGTTGCCGCTGAAAGGCGTGATGGCCATGCACTGCTCGGCCAACGTCGGTAAGGACGGCGACGTAGCGTTGTTCTTCGGTCTGTCCGGCACGGGCAAGACGACCCTGTCCGCCGATCCCAAGCGCCGCCTGATCGGCGACGACGAGCACGGCTGGAGCGACGAGGGCGTCTTCAACTTCGAGAACGGCTGTTATGCCAAGGTGATCCGCCTGTCGGCCGAGCACGAGCCGCAGATTTACGCCGCCACGCGGCAGTTCGGGACGATCCTGGAGAACGTGGTCTACGATCCGGTCTCCCGGAAGACCGATCTGGATGATGACAAGAAGACCGAGAACACCCGCTGCTCGTATCCTCTGGAATTCATCCCCAACACCATCCCGGACAAGATGGTCCGGTCGCATCCGAAGAATGTGATTTTCCTGACCTGCGACGCCAGCGGCGTACTGCCGCCGATCGCCCGACTGAACATGAACCAGGCGATGTACCACTTTATCAGCGGGTACACCTCGAAGATCGCCGGCACCGAGATCGGTCTGGGCATCGAGCCGCAGATCACATTCAGCGCCTGCTTCGGGGCGCCGTTCATGGTTCACCACCCGTTCCACTACGCCAACCTGCTCAGCCAGAAGATGACCAAGCACAACGTCAGTTGCTGGCTGGTGAACACCGGTTGGACGGGCGGCCCGTTCGGCGTGGGCAAGCGCTTCAGCATTCACCATACCCGAGCTCTGCTCAACGCCGCCCTCGACGGCCGCCTGCACGATGTCAAGTACCGCAAAGACAAGCTCTTCGGCTTTGAAGTGCCGACGAGCTGCCCGGACGTTCCCCCGGATGTGCTGGACCCGTCGAGCACGTGGGGCAACAAGGACGAATACTGGAAGCGATACGACGGTCTGGCGTCCCGGTACATCGACAACTTCAAGCAGTTCAAGGATGGCTGCTCGGCGGAGGTGGCGGCGGCGGGGCCGAAGCGGATGTCACAGTTGTAAACGCGGAGTGAATCGGCTCCGATCCATGTGGCGTCGGCGTCTTGGGGCGGCTGCTTGCCGCGAGACGCCGACGCCGCGATCATTTCTGGGCGCTGGGAAGATCGCGATCCGCCGGGGGAGGGCGGTCCCGGCGAGCCGGGACTGCCGAGCCGTTTTCGTGCGAACCGGCGGTCATAAGGAGCAACAATGAAAAACCCGCCGAAGGCCTGTTTCCGCATCGCCCATCTCTCTGACCTGCACATGACGGCGGACGATTCAGCCTCGCGGACCGAGCCCGCGTTCGCCGAGCGCCTGAAGGGCATGAACGAGAACTTCCGCCGCCTGCTGAAATGCGAGGCGGTTCAACGGGCGGACCTGGTGCTGATCACCGGCGACGTCACTGATTCGGGCGAGCGGCAGGCCTGGCAGCAGTTCAGCAAGGCCCTTACGGATGCCAGTATCGCCGCCCGGACGCTGGTAGTTCTCGGCAACCATGATATCTGCGGCCTCCGAGCCAGGGTCGGCTGGCCCAAGATGCTCAAGCGAACCGACCTCGAGCGGGCCAGGCATGGACTCCTGTCGTGCAAGCAGCCTGCGAAATACCCGTGGGCGAGGCAGTTTGGGAATCAAGTCGTCGTCCTCGGCCTGGATTCCAACAACAGCGGCAATCTCACTGTCGTCACCAACGCCGTCGGACGCATCGGGTTTCGTCAGCTCGCGGCGACGGCGGCGCTGCTGCACAAATATCGGCACGTGCCGATCAAGATCGTTGCGCTGCACCACAGCCCGAACATCCCCGAGCGGGCGACGTCGATGCGGCGGGGCCAGCCGCCGGTGGGGCTGGTGGCTCGCTGGCTGCACGAGTTGCCGGCGGAGGACCGCCACGGTCTGCGGCTGCTATGCATCACGCACCGCGTCCGCCTGGTGCTGCACGGCCATTTGCACGCGGCAGAGGATCGGGCGGTGAACGGGGTGCGTATCGTCGGCGCGCCGGCGACGACGCAGCCGGTGAAGGCGAATGGAGCGTCGAACGCTTTGCAGTTTTACCAATACGCAGTTCGGTGGCCTGGGGGGCGGGTGGAGAGGAGCTTGAAGACGGTGACGCCATAAGCTGCCGTCTTGTCATGCACCGCATGGGCTGGCCGAAGTGCTCTCTGCATGCACAACATCCGGCGTCCAATGAATTCACTGGAACAAGAAGTTCTCTCTTGGAGAAGATGGACACTCAGACGCCACGCGGTTAACATCTGCCTGCGGCGTTCTGCCGTGATCTCGCAGGAACCTCCCCATGGTGCTCAGACAGAAGGTCATCCTCATCAGCGCCGTCGTCATCAATCTGGTCGCCTGGAGCATTCCCGACAACGTCGTCGCCTTGGTGGCCAAAGACCAGCAGACGCTGCTTGGGCGGTATTCGCGCGGCCATTTTGCCGTGAACATCTCGATTCTGGTACTTACCGCGGCGATGCTGTACATCGACCAGGCGAGATCCAGACAGACCATGCGGCGTCGCCAGTTTCAGATCCTTGCGGTGTTGCTCGTTGGGACGCCGCTACTCGTCGTCGTCGACGTAGTGCTCCGCCTGACCAGGGCCTCCGACTATGTTTTTGACGGCACGGCTTATCGGCGCCCGCCGAATGCCTGCTGGAGCGGAGTCGTCAGGGATCAGCCTCAGGCCCACTTGTCCTATCCGAACTTGGCACCCGGCTTCCCTTCGTTTCCCTACACCCTTCGAAGCGATGCCCGTGGCTTCCGCAACGCCACCGCGTCGGACCGGACCGACGTGGTAGCGGTGGGCGATTCCTTTGTCGAAGGTTCGCACGTCTCCGACGAGCATCTCTGGCCCGTGCGATTCGCCGCCCTCTCGGATCTGGCGGTGTATTCGCTGGGCATGTCAGGATACTCGCCGATCCGAAATCTGGAGGCAATCAGGCGGTACGGCCTTGCCCTGCATCCGCGCCATGTCATCTGCATGCTCAACGAGGGCAACGACTTCCGCCTGAGCAAGTCCGACCAGGAGGAGCCCGACCACGGGCCCGGCAAGTTCTTCCAGGTTTGCTTCAAGGACTCCCCCTTGGTAAAGGCCCTGGATCAGGCTCTTATCCGGGCCTTTGGTGGGGTCGGGAGAGGCAAATCAAACAGGAAGCTGGACATTCTTTCGTGGCTTCCGCTGCGAGTGCCCGACGGCCCCGATGGGAAGTACTACGCCTTTGCGCCAAAGCAGATTACCCAGGCCTATCTGGACGAAACGAGCTTCGAAAAGAGTCCCGAATGGGATGCGGTCAGATCCACGCTCGCGGAGATGCGGGATGCGTGCGCTCAGAGCGGATGTCGGTTCGTCATCGCATACGCCCCAACAAAAGCCCACGTGCTGATGCCGCTGGTGGTGGATCGTCTGCCGGCCGAAAAAGTCCGGGCCTTTTGCTGCCTGGGCTCCAAGAAGGTGCCGGAGGCCGGGACCTTGATGGCTAATCTGGTGCCGTACCTGGACTCGCGAGCGGCCATCGTGCGGCGTTGGTGCGCAGCCCAGTCCATACCGTTTGTCGACCTGACCGAGGCGCTTCGCGAGGCACTCTCCCGGGGCCAGCAGGTCTATTTCACCTACGACCAGCACTGGACGCCCCTGGGTCATGAAGTCGTCGCGAGGACAATGGCGAACTTCTGGACCAACAGCGGCCTGGCTTCCTCAAGCCCAACCACGCCTGCCATCCCTACATCGACGTCCTCGCCAGCACCGTGAGCCAAGCCACGGTCGTATCATGGTGAATGCCGCACGGCATCATCCCCGTCCGCCGCCCTTGCCGAACGTGAACATCTCCCCGCTGACATCCACGACGATGTTGTCGCCGGAGGCGAACTGGCCGGCGAGGATCTGTTTGGCCAGCGGGTTCTCGATTTCCTGCTGGATTAGCCGCTTGAGCGGGCGGGCGCCGTAGGCGGGGTCGTAGCCGTCGCGGGCCAGCTTGGATTCGGCCTTCTTGGTGATGGTCAGCGTCATGTCGCGATCGGCCAGGCGCTGGCGCAGGTAACGCACTTGTATCTCGGCTATCTGGACAAGGTCCTTCTGCGAGAGCCGATGAAAGATGATCGTCTCGTCGATGCGGTTGAGGAACTCCGGGCGGAAGGCCGACTTCAGCGTTTCCTTGATCTGCATCTCGATCTCGACGTCGACGGGGCCTCCCTCGGAGCCGCCCTCGTCGATCAGCTTCTGGATGTAGGCGCTGCCGACGTTGCTGGTCATCGCGATGATGGTGTTCTTGAAATCGACCGTCCGTCCGTGCCCGTCGGTCAGGCGGCCGTCGTCCAGCACCTGGAGCAGGACGTTGAACACGTCGCGGTGGGCTTTCTCGATTTCGTCGAGCAAAATGACGCTGTAGGGCTTGCGATGCACCGCCTCGGTCAGCCGGCCGCCCTCCTCATAGCCGATGTAGCCCGGTGGGGCGCCGATCAATCGAGCCACGCTGTGCTGCTCCATGAACTCGCTCATGTCGATGCGGATGAAGGCCGACTCGTCGTCGAACAGGAACGCGGCCAGGGCCTTGCACAGCTCGGTCTTGCCGACGCCGGTCGGGCCGAGGAACAGGAACGAGCCGATCGGGCGATTGGGATCTCCCAGGCCGGCCCGCGAGCGGCGAACCGCATCGGACACCGCGCGGATGGCCTCATCCTGCCCGACAACGCGATCGTGCAGTCGCTCCTCCATCTTGAGCAGCTTCTCTTTCTCGCCTTCGAGCATGCGGCTGACAGGAATGCCGGTCCATTTGCTGACTATCTCGGCGATTTCCTCGACGGTGACCTCCTCGCGGAGCAGGCCACCGCCGCCTTTGTGCAGCTCGGCGAACCTCCGCTCACGCTCCTCCAGCGTGTGCTTCAGATCCGGCAACTGGCCGTAGCGGATTCTTGCCGCCCGCTCCAGTTCGCCGCGCCGCTGGGCCTCATCCAGTTCGGTCTGCACGACGTCGAGCTGTTGCTTGATGTCCTTGATACCCTCGAGTTGTTTCTTCTCGTTCTCCCATCGGGCGGTCAGCGAGGCATTCTCCTCCTTGAGTTCCGCGAGCTGCTTCTCGACGCTCGAAAGCTGCTTTTTGCTGGCGTCGTCCTTTTCCTTTTTCAGCGCCTCGCGCTCGATCTCCAGTTGCATGACCCGTCGGCGGATCTCGTCCAGCTCCGCGGGAAGCGAGTCGTTCTCGATCCGCACGCGCGACGCGGCTTCGTCGATCAGGTCGATGGCCTTGTCTGGCAGGTGCCGATCGGAGATATACCGATGCGACAGCGTTGCCGCCGCGACCAGGGCCGCATCCTGAATGCGTACGCCATGATGGGCGTCATAGCGCGGCTTCAGTCCGCGGAGAATCGCAATTGTGTCCTCAACGCTCGGTTCGCCCACGTACACCGTCTGGAAGCGTCGCTCCAGCGCCTTGTCCTTTTCCACGTGCTGGCGATATTCGTCTAGCGTCGTCGCGCCGATGCAGCGAAGCTCGCCTCGGGCTAGTGCCGGTTTCAGCAGGTTGCCGGCGTCCACGGCGCCCTCCGCCCGACCGGCGCCGACGACGGTGTGCAACTCGTCGATGAACAGGATGACGCGGCCGGCGGATTCGACGACCTCGCGCATGACAGCCTTGAACCGCTCTTCGAACTCGCCACGGTATTTCGCCCCGGCAATAATCGCCCCCATGTCGAGGGCCACGACCCGCTTATCCTTCAGTGCCTCCGGCACGTCGCCGGCGAGGATTCGTTGGGCCAGGCCCTCGACGATGGCGGTTTTGCCGACGCCCGGTTCGCCGATCAGGACCGGGTTGTTCTTCGTTCTTCTGGCTAGCACCTGCATACAGCGGCGGATCTCTTCGTCGCGGCCGATGACGGGGTCCAGCTTGCCCTGCCGGGCCATTGCGACCAGGTCGTGCCCGTAGCGTTCCAGGGCCTGATAGGTGTCTTCCGGATTCTGGGAGGTGACAGCGGCGCCGCCACGTAGCTCCTTCAGCGCCGCGAGAATGGCATCCTTGTTTGCGCCGCCGACGGTCAGTATTTCCTTGGCCTCGCTCTTCACGTCCGCGAGGGCCAGCAGCAGGTGCTCGGTGGAGACGTACTGGTCTTTCATCCTCTCGGCTGCAGCCTCGGCCCTTTCCAGAACCTCCTGGAATTCGCGGCTGGCAGCGAGCGATCCGCCGGAGACTTTCGGGAGCCGGTTCAATTCGGATTGTGTGATGGAGCGGATCTGGTTGACCGACGCACCCGCCTTTTCGAGAACCGGCACCACGATGCCGGCATCGCCGTTGCCTCCGCCGCCACTCGCGGGTGCGGTCAGGGCGGCCAGCAGGTGAACCGGCTTCAACTCGCCGTGGCCGCTGCGCTGGGCGAGGCGCTCGGCGTTTTGGATCGCTTCCATGGCTTTGATAGTGAACCGGTCCGGTTGCATAACGTCACCTTAGGTGCGGAGTCTTCGCCCCGCGCGGAGGGATAAGGTTGCACGCGGCGTTCCAGGTCTACTGGCGGCCCTAAGGCTTGTCGTTATAATCCTTTACGCCCGGCACCGGTGGGGTAACTTGCCATAGTGGCAGCCGGATTTGGCAGCGATCAGACATGTGGCGCCGACTTCACACTGACCCAGGACATCGGATCAAACCCATGAGAATGGTCGACTGCCGACTGCGGCTCCTGCCGGTGTTGGCAGGTCTGCTGGCTTTGTCGGCTCCCGCCGCCGCGAAAGAGCCAAGTGTGACGATCACCGGTGGTTTGCAGCCCGACGGCAGCTACTATCGGTGGGAGATCGAGAATCACTCTTCCTCGCCGGTGGTCTCATTCGAGTTCCCGCATTACGCGGCCGACCTGTTTCAGGCGCCCAAGGGGTGGAAATCGAAGTCCAAGTTCAAGGACACCCCGGGCACGGAGAACGATCCCTGGACTTGCAAAGCGTGGGTGGATTCGCCACAGGATGGCATCCCTCCTGGGGGCAAGGTTTCCGTCACCATGCGTGTGGTGTTGTTGGAGTCACGCAAGGGCCGCGGTGTCGTGAAGGTGGGCCTGGCGGACGGGAAAATGCTCGAGATTGCAGGCGTCGAGCTCCCCTGCGGGCCGAGCTTCTTTGAGCGGTTCGGCCTGCTCATCACGTTGCTGATTCTCATCGGCCTGGTGGCCCTTATCGCTGCGCGCCGACAGCACCGGGGACGTGCTGGACTTGGTGTCGGCGGCAATAGGCCTGTGGATTCCAACCTCCATCAAACATCAAATTCGGACCGCGCCTAGCCCCCGGCAGGTCCCCCCGTCGTGGCCCCGTCGCTTCTGACGGTTACCCGGCCGGCGGTAACGCGGTTTTTTCTTCTCCTCGCGGAAGATGCGTATCCTGCCGCCGTTCATATGGATTGAAGGCAGTGCCGGCTTCGTCAGCCGGCCTTCGAAAAAAGGGGGGTTGATCGACGTTGTGGGGATGGGACAAACCTCCCTGGCGTGCTATAAGCACAAGAAGGTCATGCCGCCGGCGCTCGCCGGCGCAGGCTGAGCTGGTTCGTTGGCCTCAGATGAACTGTCACCGCTTCCCAATAGGAGTTGTTGCCATGAAACGCCTAGCCGTTTCCGTTGCCTTGCTGCTGGTCTTTGCGTCGATCGTGGTCGCGGGAGAGAGGCGCTATCCGTTCGAGCAGATCAAGCTCGACAACGGCATGACTGTCATCTCGCTGGAGGATTTCTCCTGCCCGATCATCGCCGTGCAGGTCTGGTATCACGTCGGGTCCAAGGATGAGGATCCCAAGCGGCAGGGCTTCGCCCACATGTTCGAGCACATGATGTTCCGGGGCACCGATCGCCTGGGGCCGGAGGAGCATTTCAACTACATCCGACGCGTCGGCGGCGACTGCAACGCATATACGTCATTCGATCAGACCGTCTACGTGGAGGATCTGCCGAGCAACCAGCTCGAGCTGGCCTTATGGCTCGAATCGGAGCGGATGGCATTTCTCAAGATTGACCAGGAGGGTTTTACCACCGAGGAGAAGGTCGTCGAGGAGGAGCGCCGCATGGGGCTGAACCGGCCTTACGGCACGATGCCGGAGAAGCTCCTGGCGGAGATCTTCAAGGAACACCCCTATCGCTGGTCGACCATCGGCAACATTCCGCATCTTCGTGAGGCGACGATCGATGAGTTGCAGGCGTTCTGGGACAAGTTCTACGTGCCCAACAACGCGACGCTGGTCGTCGTCGGCGCAGCCAAGCATGCCGATGTGCAGGCCCTGGCCAAGAAGTATTTCGGTTGGATCCCGCGATGCCCCGAGCCGCCGAAGGTGACCATCAAGGAGCCACCCCAAAAGGCCGCTCGAACGGTGACGTTGCAGGAGGACAAGGGCCCGCTACCGGTGCTGGGAGTTCTCTTCCGTACGGTTCCCGAGAGCCATCCCGATCAGCTTCCGTTGGAGGTGCTGATGGGCGTGCTGGGTGGCGGCGAGTCCAGCCGTCTGTACGTGGAGGTCGTGAAAGAGAAGAAGATCGCTCAGGTAGCGATCGGCGCGGCCATGGGGTTGGAGCAGGACGGCATCGCCGGGGCGGGCGGAGCGCTGCTGCCGATGGTAGGCAAGAAGAAGGAGTTGATGCAGGTCATTAAGCGGCAGCTGAAACGCGCCGCCGATGAGCCTATTACCGAGGCCGAGCTGAACAAGATGAAAAATCAGATGCGCCGCGGCGTGATCGAAGGGATGTTGACGGACGCGGGCAAGGCGGGCCAGCTCGGCCAATATGCCGTCCTCTTCGGCGACGCGGAGCGGATCAACCGCCGCCTGGACGAGATCGACGCCGTCACCGTCCAGGACGTACAACGCGTCGCCAAGAAGTACCTAACGAAAGAGGGCCGTTTGAGTGTCCTGATCGAACCAAGCGTCGGCGGCATGCTCAAGTCGATGTTCGGCAGTGGTTACGAGGAAGGGACCGCCGCGGACAAAGCGACTACCCAGAGCACGCAGGCGGCCGAGAACCGGGTCGCCAAGCGAGGCGGTCCCAAGGGCTCAGCGGAGCGTCCGGACAGTTTTCCTGGCAAGCCCCCCATTGCGAAAATGCTGGACGAGGTTCCGGAGCCGTCCCACCCGGAGAAGACGCTGCCAAACGGCTTGAAGATCGTGGTGGTGAGCAATCACGAAGTGCCGATGGTCTGGGCTCGCCTGGGCATCAAGAGCGGGGCGTGGACCGAGGAGAAGCCCGGCGTGGCCGTCGCCACGATGGGGATGTTGACCAAGGGCACCAAGACCAGGGACGCCAAGCAGCTTGCGGAGACGCTGGAGTCCAATGCGATCGAGTTGAACGGATCGGCGGATATGGATACCGCCACGGTTTCCATGTCCGCGATGTTGCCGCAGTTGGACCTGGGCATGCAGCTTCTTGTGGACATTGTTCAGAATCCGACGTTCCCCAAGGATGAGTTCGACATCCTGCAGCAGCAGGCCAAGATGGGCTTGATGGTGCAGAGCAAGACGCCCGAGTACGTGGCCGATCGTGAGCTGCGCCACCAGATCTTCGGCGCGCACCCCTATGCCCGAACGCCGCAGGGGGAACTGGAAGATGTGGACAAGGTGAAGACCGACGAGCTGAAAGCCTGGTGGGGCAGGCATCTGCGGCCCGACAACGCCGTCATCTACGTCGCCGGTGACATCACCGCCGAAAAGGCGTTCAAGCTGATCGAGGATCATTTGGGGAGTTGGAAGGTTGAAGGCAAGTTCGAAGCGCCTGTGTTGCCACCGGTCCCGGCGAAGCAGAAGACCCACATCTACATTGTGGACCGGCCCGGCTCCGTGCAAAGCCAGATCCGCGTCGGGCACCAGGGTATTACCCGCAAGGACGCCGACTATTTCGTCTCACGCGTGTTGGGCAATGTTTTCGGCGGTTCGTTCGGGAGCC
Source organism: Phycisphaerae bacterium (assembly GCA_035542775.1). Classification (GTDB taxonomy): domain Bacteria; phylum Planctomycetota; class Phycisphaerae; order UBA1845; family UTPLA1; genus DATKKX01. Next base: position 17,171 of record DATKKX010000318.1, read on the forward strand.
GGCTGAACAAGGCCATTCGCGTCGAGAAAGGGCTGACCTACGGTGCCGGCGGCGGCTTCAGTCCGCAGCGGTTTGGCGGCACTTTCCGCGCCAGCACCTTCACCAAGACCCCCAGCACCGCCGAGGCCGTGCGAGTGATCTTGAACGAGATCGACAAGATTCGCTCCGCGCCACCCTCGGCCGAGGAGCTGTCGGACACTCAGGCCTACATTACCGGTTCGTTTCCCGGCGACCGAGAGACGCCCATGGCCGTGGTCGGGGACTTGTGGATGATCGAGACCCAGGGATTGCCCAAGGATCACTTCCATCAATTCCTGGCTGCGGTCAAGACCGCGACCGCTGAGGATGTGACCGCCTCGGCGAAGAGGTTAATGGATCCAGATCATCTCATTATCGTCGTGGTTGGCGAGGCCGAGAAGATCAAGGCCGACCTGGAGAAGCTGGCCCCGGTAACGGTGATTGCCAACGCCCCCGAACAGCCCGCTCAGGAGGAGAAGAAATCAGGCGGCAATTAGGTGGCGGGACGATCGTCCCAAAGAGAGTGAGTACGTTCGTCCGGATAACGAGAAAGAGCGTGGCCGGTGGCGGTGTTCCCGCGCGAGGAGCCGTCACCCCTCGCTGTAGTAGGGCCTGATCTAACAGGAGGGGCTGATTAGCGGAGCATTCAGTCGAGCTCAAGGCGGCCTTCGGTGGGCAGGCACTTTGGAGCCTGTCGGCGTCTCTTTCTTGTCTCCCGGGTTATTGCTTCACAGGAGGGTCGGCGGTACAATTCGTTAGCGGCGGTCGAGGTTCAATGCAACAGGGGAAAACCCCGACCACCCTGCCCGCCTCAGGCGTTCGCGGAAAGAAGCGGCCACGCCGAGGCGATCGATCCCAGCGCGTCGGGATCGGGGCTGCCAAGCGGCCCGGTTCGCTGCCCGCCCTCGCTTTCAGGGTACCCCAAGTGAAGCCGTCAGGAGGCAAGGTGATGAACTCCAGCCTGCATCGTATAGCGAGTCTGACTGGTATCGTGTGGCTCGTCGCAATCGTGGCGGTGGTGGCTATCGGCTGCGGCGGCATGAATCCCTTTTCCGTCACGCAGTTCTTCATGAACAGCACGCTGACCGATGCGCTGGGTCAGAGGGGCCCGACGACCACCCAGACCACCCAGCCGACCAACACGGTGCTCGCTTCGGTCTGCGATCTGGCGACCGGACCCAACCGCACGTTGCAGGTAACGATAGAGAACGAATCACCGCTGTTCGTCAAGTTCTCAATGAACTTTCTGGCCTCGACCGGCAGCGGCGGATTTGTCTGCGATTCTGAAGTCTTGACCTATCAGAACGCCGGATACAACTTCGTGGGGACATCGAACTCCGCCGTATTCGGCTGTGATACGGTGCTTCTCGGCGGTGAGCGCATTCTGGCCATGCGTTTCGGAGTCAGTCAGGGTGCGAGCGGCGGGCTGGCGCCGGCCACGGTCAGCGGCACGACCGTGACACCATCGACGACGATTCTGCACGGAATCGACGGGAGCCCGTTCATTCCTCTGCCCCAGGTGATCGTCTTCGGCTCCGATGACACTGATTTTCCGTGCAACGGCGTTGACTTGTGCACGCAACGGGGATTCGTGTATACAACCTCCGCCGGCGTCGTGACCGGCAAGCCGGTGGATGCCTCCCGAATCCAGGGGACCATCTGCAATACGGGTCTTGGGACCGCCCCTGAGTGGCGGCTCGATACCACCCTCAGCGACAGCGTTCAGCTCTTCCAGTACACGTTCGGAGGCAGCATTGTCGTCCATGTGCTGGACCGGTCGGGCGACGCCGTCACGAACACCCGCAATCAGGTGACCTGGACGGTGCTGGACTCCTTCGGGGCGGTTATCCACAACCCGAATCCATAACCCTAGCACGGCTTAGAGAGCTTGGACCTAATGAACGCCGTCGCGCGTCTTTCGCGATGGCGTTTGCATATTGCGCGGCCGGTGTCGGCTGTTGGCGGTGATCAGGTCGGAGGCGAGTCGGGCGCCATCGATCACGCAACCATATCCATATGACATATAGAAATTTATGTTCGTAGCCCCAAGCATTGCTGTGCCTCGTATCGCCCGCGAGATTCGTCGTGCTTTTCGCCCAGACTTGCGTTAGATTACCCCCTTCACGGTCTTCTCCACGGATTGGGACTGGGCATGGGCCGGCATAGGCCCGGCCACGCGGAACGGACTCCAAGGTCTTGTCTGCTCGACTATTGGAGTATCGCCAGCATGCAGGGCTATGTGCTTGTTTTTCGCCCGACCACCGGGGATGGGACAATCGTAACCGACGGGGGCGCCGAGGTTCGGTTCAGCGCCGCGGGGGCTGCGGCGGAGCTCCAGGGGGGCGACATCGTTTCGTTTGAGCTTGACCGGCGGCCGGCAGGCGCCGGCTGCCCCTCGGCCGGCGATATTCGGCTCGTTCAGAGGTGGTCTGATCGCCTGACGGCTTCATGTCGTTCCCAGCTCCAGCAACTGCACAGCATCGTCCAGATTGAAACGCCGGATTCCTGATCTTTCGCCCGCCAACCGGATGCTTGAGGATGTACGGTATGGCACGGTATACTCCGCACCGTACGGCGTCGCGCCGCCTCGGCAAGGCGGCCCTGTGGAGGCAATGCACATGAGCTTCAGGATTGCGGTAGGAATCATCTGTTGTTCGGCTGTGGTGTTGTCAGGCGCCGGGTGTGCCCAGAAGGCGGGGGCTTCCGGTGAAAGTCGAATGGTGCCGATCGGTTCTACCAAGGCCGACCTCTTCGGCATGCCGGCGGAATACCGTGCCCTGCACCCCCGACTTGAAGAGTGTTTTGGTCGGATGGTGCGCTTCCAGGCCCAACCTGACGGCCCGGCCCTGGGCAAGCAGCTTGAGCTGGGCAACATTCCATACGCCCTGATGTCGGCGGGCGAGTACGCCGCTATCCCGGACACCGGCAAACTCACTCTGGTGGCCAGCGGCGTAAATGCCTTGGACAAGACATCGCATAAGGCGTACGTGGTCGTCAAGGCCGGCTCGCATGTGAAGACGATCTCCGACTGCAGCGGCAAACGGTTTGCCTTCGGCACCTACGGTGATCTGCTTACCGATACGGCCGCGCGGAGCGCACTGGAAAAAGCCGGCGTGCCGGTGAAGAAGCTGCTGATCGAACTCGTGCCGCCGCCGCTTAATCTGGAGGGTCGCCTGTACCTCAAGAATGACACGGCCACGACCATTGCCTTCGATCCCACGGTCAACGCCGGCGTGATCGACGAGATCGTTTACAGCCGCATGCCCGAGAGCGGCGGCAACCTGATCACCGGCCCCTCCAAAGATCAGTTCACCATCGTCGGCGAGACCGTGCCGGTGCCCGAGATGGTGGTGGTCGCCGGTCCGGCCGCGGAACCCGAGCTGACCGCGAAGTTCAAAAGCTTCCTGATCAACAAGGTGAAGGACGACAAGTTGATTTGCGATCAGCTCGGAATCAAGGGTTTCGCCGAGCCGGACAAGGCGGCTTACGACATGGTCCGCACGCTCGCGCCGCCGAAGTCATAGGAGGGCGGGCCCTTGGCGCCTGCTGAGTCGGGGCAAATCTCCGCCCTTGTGCGATGCCAACTCAAGCCCCTCACGGCCTGCTTCGGCCATCCGCGCGGGCCGGCGTTGCCAGGTCACATGGTCCGCTCAGTGTGCCTCTGTCTGCTGCTGTCCCTGATTGTGGCGGGTTGTGGCCGGCCCGAAACCGTGGAGGTTGACCTTTCCTCGTCGCCGGCTCGATTCATCGTCGATCACGCTGGCTGGCCAAGACCGTTCTGGTGGCCACGAGTGACCGAATTCGCCATTGGCAGCGAAGAGGACGATCTCCTGTGGCAGCTTCAGGCAACCAGTGACAGAGGCGAGCTGGCCCACAAGCTTGCCTTCGTCTACGGCCAGGTGCCGCCCGGATTCGCGCAGGTTTTTCCGGCCGTCGGCACAGCCCCCAAGCCGCTGATTCCCGGCCGGTCGTATTTTGTCGGCGCGGTCGGTCCCAAGGCCGTCTATCGCGCGGTCTTTGCACTGCCGGTCTCTCCCGAGGAGGCGCCGCATCGGAGGCCCGGCCGTCAGTCCTCCAGCGATCCGGGGGAGCCGTCCTCGCAACCGGCCTCTTCGCGACCCTCCCGGATTTCGCTCACTCCTCCCCCGGGCTCGTCCTGATTCGGGCCCCGCAGGGCTTCGCACCGAGGCGCGAGACCTCTGTAGCGCGCGCAGAAAAAAACGGGACAAATCGGGCGGCGGGGGGCGGGTCACAACTGGCCACGGGGGCGGGGCTTAGGGGAAAAAGGGCGATTTTCCCGAAACGGGACAAAGGGCCGAAATCGGCCGAATCAGGCGGCGAAAACGGGACGGCCGGCGGAACTGCTCGGTTCGCGGCGGGCGGCGCAACACTCAAAGCCGGCGGAGGTTATGCGGTTCGGCGTGGGCCGTGGGCCAGGGCTCGACCGCGCGCCGGCCGCGCGCGCGCCGCGCGCGAACATCGCGGGCATCCGGAAGTTTCTGGAGCTGGTCGAGGCAGTCGCCGCAGTAGATGACCCGGGTGTCGATCTCCGCCGACGGGCGGAGGTGATGAACGGTGCTGGCCGCGATCTCCTTCGTCTTACGCTTGGCCATGTCAGTAGAATAACAAATCGGCGAACAAGTGTCACCCGTCGTCAAGCTTGATGCCGACCTGCTCGGCGAGTTTCACGGCAGCTTTGTACTCCATGGGGGCCTCCCCCACACCGACGGCCTGCGACCGGCCGCGTGCGGCCACTGCATGCTTCAGATGGGTTCCTACCGGCCGGCCACTCTGCGCAGGATACAACCCGAATGCAGCGGGGCGTTGACAATTTGAAACCTATCGTCATCGAGGCGGTTGCAGACGAATCCGCCGATCGTCTCAAAGCGGAGGTTCTTCTCTGGAATCAGGTCGTGATGCCCATCTAAAGTACGCGTCTCAATGAAATCCTGAAGAACGACAATCGTGGTCTGGTAGGACCCATCATCAGTGATGGCTTCAAACCGTTCACTCTCTCGGGTTGTCTTGGTTGTCATGTGCTATTTCCTTGCCGTTGTCACCAGCGTCACCTGCGTCGGCGGCGGAGTTCGATGCGAGACGGTCCGGTGGGCGGCGTTACGGTGCGGTGCCATTGAACGTCGGCTGACCAGGGAAAGCTGTCCCTAGAAATCCACCGTGATGTTGATGAAGACGTGCGGCGATGAAAACGGCGTCTTGCCCAGTATTAAGGAGTGAATGCCATCTGTGCCCCTCGTCTTTTCGACGTCCCGCGAATTAACGCCGGTGATCTCAAAAAGCCGGAAACCACGCTTGGGTGGCACGATCTTCTGGTCCTCGCAATAGCAGACCACGTCCAGTTCTGGGTTGAGGGCATTCAGTTGGGTGATGAGATCCTTGGCTTTCATGGGGTCGGAGTCCTTTCTGCGGGTTTGCCGCTTGGCCATGGGAGAGGCATCATCATTCTGATACCTCCGCGGAACTTCACGCCAGCCTGACATACGCGGCGCAAGCACCATCACGCGGCGCAGTGCGCCCGCGATTCTCGACCTCCCCTAACTCCCGACAGGATGGATATATGCTATCCGAGCAAGAGATGAACGCAAGAGTTATTTTGCCTGCGCACCTTCCGTCTTGCGTTGCGCGCACCAGTAGCGCCGATCCTGCCGGGGGTCGTGCAGCTTCTGCGCCGCGCAGATTCGCCAATACCACGCTGACGTGCCTCAACGAATCGCGGATTGCGAGGATCTTACTACCCCCAAGTCCGTAGTTGCCAGACAGTTGTGCGCCGAGCACATCAGGCCTTCCGACTCTCCCGGCCGGCTCTGGCATGCGTCATGCCTCGGACCCACGTCGTTGCGTAGCTCGAGGGTCGAGCGCGCCAGGGACGGTGCATGACGCGAGAGCCGAACGAGTTTGCCGCGGCCGAAACCGGGACCAGTGACACCGCCCCGGCACTGCCGGATTGGCGGGTGCTGGGGGCGAGAATTCGAACCGCGGCCATGGTTTCTGCGTCGTTGCACTTGATCCAGGCGGCAGGAGGCCGTCTGGATGGCGGCGCGGCGGTGGAAACGCCGCGGGTACTATCGGGTGGATGACCCATGGTTTACGGACTGTGGCAATCTGCTGCCGGTTTGCAGGTTCAGGAATACCGGCAGGCGATCATCGCGAACAATCTCGCCAACGCCGACACACCCGGCTTCAAGGCGGATCGAATCGCCTTTCAGGAGCGGTTGAACGCCGCGACGGCACACGGTGACATGCGCGCCCGCAATCCCGTCCTGGACGCTATGACCGGCGGTCTGTTCGAGACACCGATTTATACCGATTTTGCCCAGGGCAACATCATCCCTTCCAACAATCCGCTGGACCTGGCCGTTGAAGGCGACGGTTTCCTGACTGTTCAGACCAAGGACGGTGCCCGCTACACGCGCGACGGCCGTCTGCTCATGAATGCCGACGGCGAGCTGGTCCACGCGGCAAGCGGCGGCGCGGTGCTCGGCAACGATAGCCAGCCGATCGTGCTGGATCCTGTTGCCCGGGAGGCCGTCAAGATCGACGAGAGCGGCCAGGTCAGCCAGGGCGAACGCATCGCCGGACGGCTGGCCCTGGTTGATTTCGGCGACCGTCAGCAGCTCGGGAAGGTGGGCGAAAATCTGTACTCCGCCAACGGCCTGAAGGGCACTGAAGCCCACGGAAGCATCAGGCAGTCGGCATACGAAGCGTCGACCGTCGAGCCGGCCAACGTGCTGGTGGATTTGATCTCCGCCTCACGGGCCTATGAGGCCAATGCCCGGCTGATTGCGTTGCAGGATGACTCACTCGGTCGAGTGGTGAATGAACTCGGCCGTGTCGGCTAGAGAGCGCCTCCGGGCAGGCGGCCTGATGGCCCTCCCGGCGAGGCGGATGTTTGCTGAAGGTTGATGGGCACAGTGTAGGAATCGGAGACCTCGGTTCATGGGAATCCAGGCACTGTACACCGCCGCGACGGGCATGGAGGCGATGGACTTCAAGCTCAACGTCGTGGCCAACAACCTTGCCAACATCGAGACCGTGGCATTCAAGCGCTCACGGGCGAATTTCGAGGATTTGTTGTATCAGATGATTGAACCGCCGGGGTTGAGGAACGGTCAGGATCAGCCGTTGCCCACGGGCCAACAGGTGGGCCTGGGCGTCGGCGTTTCCGGGACTCAGCTCAATTTTGAGCAAGGATCGCTCGAATCGACCGGCCAGCAGTTTGACCTGGCCATCGAGGGCGACGGCTTCTTCCAGGTGCAATCCTTCATCGACGGGGCGGAACAGACCGTCTTCACGAGGGCGGGCAATTTTACGCTCAATGCCAACGGCGAGGTGGTCCTGGCCAACAGCCTGGGTTCCCGCCTCGAGCCCGCCATCACGATCCCGCAGGATGCGGTGGCCGTGCAGATTTCTCCGAACGGCCTGGTCGCCGTTCGGACCACGGGCTCGACGCAGTTCAACGACATCGGGCAGATCCAACTCGCTAAGTTCATCAACCCCGCCGGGCTCACTCAGATAGGCACCAACCTTTACAACCAGAATGATGCTTCCGGGCCGCCCATCCTGGCGAACCCCCAACAACAGGGACTGGGCGCGATCCGGCAGAACTATCTGGAATTGTCCAATGTGGACCCGGTGAAGGAGCTGGTTGAACTGATACGTACGCAGCGGTCGTTTGAATTGAACTCGCAGTCGATCCAGGCCGCGGATGAAACCCTGCGGCAAGCGAACAACCTTATCAGGAGATAGCGCCTAATCGTTGAATTGTCGGCGTAGGGACGGCGGAGACGTCAGCATGAACCGACCAGGACATGGATGTTGGATGGCCCTGCTTCTCGCGGCTGCCGCTCTGGCAAGTGCGGCCTTGCCGGCCGTGGCCGGCGAGATCCGCATTTGGCCCAGCGCGATGGTGTCCGGCGATGCCGTCAAGCTGGCCGACCTGGCTGATCTGCGAGGATTCGATCCTTCCGTCAGTGAGCGGCTTGGGCAGATCGTCGTTCAGGCGGCGCCGGCGCCGGGCGGTGAAATCCTGGTCAGGCTGAGCGACGTCCGCGGCGCTCTGGCCGAAGCCAATGCCGACCTGGGATCGATTCAGATACTCGGTTCGAGCCGGTGCAAAGTCAGCAAACCGCGCCCGCCGGCGGAGCCGAAACCGACTGCCACGGAACGGCCGTCGGCCAAACCCAATCTCAAGCCGCACTCTGAGCCTCAAGGCCGAGTGGGTGAGCGTCGGGTAAAGGAGCCACCGGCCCCCAAGGAGCAGAACCCGCCGGCTCAACCCGGCACGCTCGAATCAGTCCTCCGGCAGTACGTCTCCTCTCGGGTCCCCGAGCGTGACGCCAAGCTCGAAATCCGCTTCAGCCCTGCCAACCGCGAGGACCTCCAATTGCGCGAGCAAGACTATCGCTTCGACATTCGCCCGAAGGATGACCGGCCCATCGGTCTGCTCAGCTATGAGGTGGACCTGGTGCGGGATGGCCAGGTTGAGCGGACGGCCCCGATCGTCGCCGAGGTCTGGTTGGTCAAGGATGTGGTCGTGGCCCGGCGGGCCATCAACCGCGGCGCTGTCATCGAAGGCCGCGAGCTCAGGCTGGAACAGCGTCGCTTCTCCGACGTGCAGTCGATCGGCGTTACCGATCTGGCCGCGGCCGTCGGGCAGCAAAGCCAGCAGTTCGTCAGGCCCGGCGAGATGTTGTCCCCCAATGGGCTGCAGGCCAAGGCCATGATCGGGCGCGGCGACCATGTGACCATCTGGAGTCGCCAGGGAGGACTGGTCATCAAGACGACCGGCACGGCCCAGCAGGCCGGCGCTCTGGGAGAGGTCATCGAAGTCCGCAGGGACGGAACCAAACGCAAGGAAGATCTGATCGATGCCGAGATCACGGGTCCCGGCACGGTGGCTCTGAGCGACGCGCGACAGGTGGCGCAGCGCTGAGGACGAGGTTGAAGGCATGCGAGCGGTCCTGATATTGGCGACTCTGAGTCTTGCTCCCGCAAGCTGGGTGCTCGGGCAAAGCTCATCCCTGTTCCTGCAGGACCAGGCCCATAGAGTGGCGGCCGCCGCCGCCTCCACAAAGCCGGCGGCCAACGGGGCCGTGCGGGCCGATGCGGGGGCCGCCACCCCCAACGGCACGCATCACAACTCGAGTCTGGCCAGGGCTTCGCTGACCGCAATCACTCCGGCCGAGCCGCGGCTGATCAAGGTCAACGATCTGATCGGTGTGATCGTGCGTTATCGCTTGCG
>DATKKX010000319.1:0-2058 GCA_035542775.1 Phycisphaerae bacterium
GATCGCGCCAGCCAGGTGAGACCGGGTGGTAGGAACGTGCAGTAAAGGTCGTTTACCCGCTGGCCAGTCTGCAGCTCAAAGTAGTCGATGGCGGGTTTGAGATTGCGCACCAACTGGCGGAGCAGGCGCGGTGCCCGGGCCACGATTTCGGCTTCACCCGCGAGCAGACGGCTCCGGGCGGTGCCGGCATCCTCGATATTGAGCTCTTTGCGGGCGGTTTCCACGAGCGCGCCAAAGCCGAATTCGAGAGGGGCGGGCGTATGGACGCCGCTCTTGCCCAGGATGAACACGTAGGTGCGATGGAGATCGAATTCGACCACGGCCGCCGGCTGGGAATCACCGACCATGGCCTGATAGCTCTGCACGCCGCCGAGAACGGGCAGCGAGGAGATTTCCATCCGCCGGGGATGCACGCCCAGGCTGAGAAAGCGGCGTTGGGCGACGAGAAGCTCCTCCATGGCTTCACCGCACAAGAGCACCTCCTTGATGGGTGGGTGTTCGGCATCGAACGGATTGCCGTCAAAAGGGCTGACCAAGGCGATGCGCCATTTGTCGGAGGGGATCTTGTACTGGTTGGCCAGAACCGTGGGCAGATAATCCGGCTCAGCGAGCTTCCTAGGGTTGACCTCCTCGCGCTGCAGCAGCCGCGTCGGCGGGAAGATGCCGCAGATCCCCGGCACGTAGGTCTTGTGTTCGGGCAACAGGGCGTGCAGTTCGCGGCTGACGCCGTCCCAGTCGTCCGCCGGCAGCCCACGCACCTGCTCGACGTGCAGGGCGGTGCTGCCGAGCCGGCCCAAGCGTGCCATCAACACGCCATAGGGGTTAATCTCAATAACCACTCCACTACGGGATCTGCGCAGCAGCATGGCAGGGGAGGCCGAAGCAAAGGCTCGGGACGGCGCCGAGTCGGCGGTGCTGGCTAGTTTGGTTCAACGGGATGGCGAGGCAGGACAGGGAAACATGCAGGTGGGCCGCTCCAGATGACAACGTTTTTCTATTGGTCCATCCACCGCGGGCGGTTCAATTCGAAACCAGCCATTGGGAAACATCATAGGGCGTGTTCAGCGTCGGGTAGACCGCATCCCGCAGACTCAGGTCGTAATGAAAGTAGCCGTTGCCCCAGCCCTGGTCGACGGTCTGGGCGAGCACCGCACCGCAAATGGTGGTGCTGCCATACACTGCGTACAGCCGGAGCGATCCGTAGGGAACGTAGATGACGCCGTAATAGGCTCCGGAAGTCGTGAGCTGGGCGGTGTAGTAATTGATGTCGGCATAGGAACCGGAGCTCGTGCTGATGATGGCCAGATTCTTGGGGAGTTTCGTCTTGTTGTCCACGCCCGCACCTTCGATATCCAATCGCCCCCCGACGAAAATCTGGGCGGAACCGTTGTGGGCGGCGTCAGCGCCCTTGTTGATGATTATCTGGCCGGTGCCGTTGATGGTCAGATTGCCGGAGATCCGAATGATCACGGGCCCGTTAATGGTCAGATTATCGGCGCTCGAGAGGACCGACAGATCGCCGGTCACATAGAAGATACTGGGAGTGGTGGCACCCGCCGTGCCGAGCTGGCTATAGAATGGAGCGGCCTTGAGTTCGGCAATTCCCGACACCGTCGTCCCCGCCCCACTCGGCGCCACGATCTCGAACAGATTCTGGCTGGCGTTGGTGAAGACATACCGGGGATCGCGGGAAACGCCGCCGGGCGTGTCGGCCCGGGTGACTTTGCCGCCAGTGGTGTAGGTGGGGGTCGATCCCGTCGTGGCAACAAATCCGGAGACTTGGGCCGCATTCACAGCGACGCTGGGGGCGTTGACCAGGGCTTCGTCCCTTCTGGTTTGCAGCCCGGACGCCGGATCCGGATCGACCGTGGACTCATAGCTGTCCAACCAGGCATTCCAGTTGATGGTGAAGCTGCAGGAGTTGTAAGCCCCCACGGCACTGGTGAAGAGTGCGGCGGGTCGGACTTTGATCTTGAGCTGCTTGGTGATCGCCAGTCCGTCCGGCATCTGCGAAGCACCGCTGGCAGTAATGACCGGTAGAGTCGTGTGGGCAATGCC
>DATKKX010000320.1:0-3211 GCA_035542775.1 Phycisphaerae bacterium
TTAACCGGAGAGAGTTTCTTTTTAGAGTTGCCTTATTTAAACAGTGTGTGCTTTCAAGCCTTTGTCAATGAGTTTTCTCAGACGTATGGCGCTAGCTTGAATATCCTTCAAGTCGATAATGCTTCCCCTCACCTGGCGAAAGACCTTAACCTTCCAGAGAATGTCGTTCTTCTCTTCCAACCGGCTTATAGCCCCGATGTCAATCCAATTGAACGACTCTGGCAATCGCTTAAAAACCAGTTAAGTTGGTTAACGGTAGAGACCTTGGATGAGTTGCGTAGAGAGATGGATGCCGTCTTGAATTTATTGACACCAGAGGGCATTGCTTCTCTTACAGGATATAATTTTATTATTTCTGCTTTAAAGAGAACAGGTCTGGCTACTTGAAAATAAATAATGCTTAAACCTATAAAGAAATAGTATGACGATCGACCTGGTCGGCCTCAAGCCGCCGCGGGAGCCAATAGACTGGGGTGGGCGGGTGACGGTGCTGTTCGGCCACGAGTTCGGTCAATCGCTGGGCCATGCCGTCGAGATGCAGGGTTTTCAAGTGGGCGATTGGGTCAGGGAGCATGGCCGACCTCGGGCCGGCGGAGGCGGTCATAGCGGGCGCAGTCCGCACCGGGTTCGCACGTCAGCCGCCGCGTCGCGGCTGTTTCCAGGGGCGGTGGCGAGGTGGGTGCGGTCAGGCGGGAGAGGTCATTGAGAATCCCCGCGGCGGTCACCAGACCGCGTTCGAGGGCCCGGGTACAGGCGCGGTCCAACGGGTCCAAGCCAGGGTGGCGGGCGGCCAGCAGCCACTCGACAAAGGCGTTGTCACCCCCCGGTTGGTTGAGCAACGGTGCGCGCACCGTTTCGACCGCGGTGGGCAAATCCCACTGCTGGAAGGGGGCGCGGTCCCGGCGGGCGCCGGGCGTGCGCTCCAGAATAGGCAGGTAATGCCACGGCTCGAAGCTCGCGTGACCACGCCCGAACGCGCGGCGATGCTCGGCCACGACCTGCTCCTCCGCCACGAGCCGCATGCGGTCGGCGTCGGCGGGTAAAGACTCCGGCTTACCGGCATAGGCCGCCGGCACGCTATAGCGCTTGCGGTCGTCATGGACCAAGCCGGTGGAAGAAACCCGCAGGGTCTGTTCGACGGAGCCATCAAACCCCGCGGTGAAGGGACGCAGCTGGGCACGTGCTTCCGCGAATAACGGGCCGATCGGGCGGTCCTGCTGGTCCGGATGGGGCCGTTGCTCGCGGTCCTGACAGCGCGGCGCCAGCCAGGCGTTCAAGTCCTCTAAGCGGGCGAACTGGAGCCGCGGCGGGAAGAGCCACTCCCGCAGGGTCCCCCCCGGGTTCTCCATGTGGCCGTTCTCCCACCCGGCCGCCGGCGTGCCGGCCATCGATTCGATCAGGTAGTGATTCAGCAACGCGAGGAAGCGCCGATTGAACTGGCGCTCCTGGCCCACCAGAATCGCGGCCACGACGGGGTTGGGATGAGCGTACCTGCCGGCCACGGGTACCCCGCCCCAAGCAGCAACCGCCCGGTTATGAGCGGCAAAGACCCTTTCCTGGGGGTCGCGCCGAGAGGCGGCAACCAAGGCCCGCCGGCTGTAGCACAGGCGGAAATGGGCGACCTTAACCGTTTGCACGCCGCCCCCCAGTTCCACCACTTCATGACTCCAGTCAAACTGATCCTTGGCGCCGGGCGCGAAGGCCACGGGCACAACGGCCTGGGTCACGGCCGGGCACGGGCTCGGCTTCCCGCGTTTCACGAACCGCCGGACGCTGTCATAGCCGCCGCGATAGCCTTCCTGTCGCAGGGCGTGGAAGAGCCGCATCGCCGTGCGGTGTTCCCACACCGGGCGCTGCCGCTCCACCTCCAGCCACGCCGTTACGGTCTCCCGACAGGGACCGAGTTGGGGACACGGTTGGTCTTGACGGCGATAGCGCGGGTCCTCGCACGCCGCCAAGGACTGGCGCACGGTTTGGCGGGAGAGGGGAGTGTCACGGGCAATGGCACTGATGCTGTCGCCGTTAACCAGATGACGACGGCGTAATTTGCCGAGCGTTTCCAGGCAGATCACTCCAGGTAAGCTCCGATCAAAAGGTGGAGGTGTAACACAGCAGGGTGCTCAACTGCTCAATTTTGGACGCCGATCACCCTGAATACCTGGTCAGTTTTGCATGCCGATTTACAACCTCCCCCTCCTGTGAGTTTGTCAACTTGTTTTAGCCCCACTTTGATAATCTCATTTGGCCCCACCACCTTATGGTTCCTGGAGGCTCTCTCCTAGAGAGAGAGCCGGTCGTGGTGGTCGTCTGGTTAGCCCTCCGGCGGTGTGGTTGATGGATGGCGACGCCGGACCTCCTGAAGCCGGATGGACTGCAGGCCGGTTTCGATGAGGTGCGCTCGATGAGTCAGTCTATCAATCACGGCTCGACAAAGGCGGGGATCCGGGAAGGCCGTGGTCTACTCCCCGAAGGGCAGATTCGGGGTCAATACCAAGGCCCGCCGTTCATGACGCTCACTGAGCACCTGACACCGCAGTTCGGCATCCGCCTTGCTGAGCGGCAGGTAACCCAGTTCATCCAGGACGAGTAAATCCAGCCGACGGTAGCGGCCCACGAGCCGGCCTACCTGGCGGGCATCCGTGGCCTCAATCAGTTCATTGACCAGCCGCCCGGCACTGGCACAGCGGACTGCTCGCCCCTGCTGGGCCGCCGCCCCCCCCAGGGCGTGTCAAGCGACAGCTTAAATTGACCCCCTGACGACCCCTAACACTGACCCCTCTGATTGTGAGGGTATAGGAACGAGCCTCTTCAAAATGCCCCTACCCTCGGACTGACGATACCGAGAGGGGTGGTAATGCAAACCCCAGAAGCCGTTACCGCCATGGGGCGGTGGTGGACATTAGGTTGAGGAATCAAACGGCTCGCCCGGGAGGTAGGCTGTAGCCAGAACCCGGTTCGACACTATCTGCGCCAGGGCGGATGGCAACCGTATCGCCGGCCCGGAAGGCCCCATACGCTGCAGGGTTTGGAGAGTTGGCTGGCCGCGAGTTTCCAGCAACACCGCGGCAATGCCGATGTCGGCCGGCAGGAATTGCCGCGGGTGCATGGCGTGCCGCTCGCCTTGCGGACGGTGGCGCGGGCCGTACGGCCTGGGCGGCCAGCCCTGGAAGCCCAAGCCCGGGCGACCGTGCGCTTTGAAACCCCACCGGGG
>DATKKX010000321.1:0-10324 GCA_035542775.1 Phycisphaerae bacterium
GCCACGCAACTGCTCAACCGTCTCCGCATCCGGGTCCGCCGACAGATGCTTTCGCCAACTCGGCACCAGCTCCAACAGCGGCGACACCCGCACCAACGCGTCGTCCCGGCCCGACAGGTGCGCCGCCGCGCTGCTCCACGGCCAGTCGCCGGGCTGCTTGCACAAGCCCGCCCGAACCGGGTTCCGCTCCACGTACCGCGAGCAGGCCAGCAGGTACGGCTCATCCATCACAAAGGACGCGAACCGCCCCTGCCACAGGTGCCCGCGCCAGCCTTCCCGGAAGTTCACCCGCCGCGTGTACCGCCGGTGGGCCTCGCCGATCGCCCGACGCAGCCCATCTGGCGACTTCGGCACCACGACCAGATGCACGTGGTTGGGCATCAGGCAATAGGCCCACACGCTCACCCCGCAAAGATCGCACCACTGGGCCATCAATTCCAGGTAGGCCTGGTAGTCGGCCTTCACGAAAAATGTCTTCTGCCGCCGGTTGCCCCGCTGCGTGATGTGATGCGGCAACCCCGGAACCACCACTCGTGCAATCCTGGCCATGAGCGCAGCCTATGAGCCAAGCCCTCAGCGGTCAATTGGTACGGCGTCCCCTGATTCGTCCTCGCATCGCTCTCGGTAGAGACCGTGGTCACGGGTATCAGGGGGATGATGAAGGCGGCGGAACAGGTTGTTATTAGTTCGTAGTCACGTCAGTAGTCAGTCCCGGCGACGCCGTTGATCGTGAGGTGGGGGTCGGGGAGGGCATCACAGGCCCGCAGCAGCGCCCCAGCCTTGAGGTAGGCGGCGTGGCCGTCCGCGAACAGGTAGGTGCGTCGCCCGCGCAAGTCCCACCAGCCCTGGTCGGCATCCAGCGGAGCGTGGTTCGACGCCCATTCACCGACCATGATCTTGTTGGCGGGCCTCCGCACCAGCGAGGTGTTGCAGCCCACAGCGGGTTGGGGGTTGGTGTACGTGTCCGTGGGTGACGAGAGGGAGTTGATCTGTTCGGAGCTGTGGTAGAAGGCCAGGCTGTAGGCGTAGCTCGTGCGTTCGTATTCCTCACCGGGGGTCGTTTCGCTGGGGCAGGTGAGCACACCGGGGTTCTGGGCGTTGATGTCCGGCACCAGGTACGGCCCGATGAACCCGCGAAAGCCCTGGCCCATCCACAACCAACAGAACGGGGACAGACTGACCGGATCGTCCGCGGCGGGATAGAACTGCTCGTAGTCGCGGGTGTAGGCCTCGAAGGCCACCATCTGCTGGCGGAGGTTGCTTTCGCAGACGGCGATCCTCGCCGCTTCCCGGCTTTGCCCCAGGGCCGGCAGCAGGATCGACGCCGCCAGGGCGATGATGGCAATGACGATCAACAGCTCGATCAACGTGAACGCGGATGACTGGGCCCGGCGATCTTCGCCTTTGCGTGACGACCTAGCTGCCGCCTTCGCTGTGATGAACAAGCCCGTCTCCTTCAAGGCGGAACGTGGGGATCAATCAGCCCGAGGGCGTGATTGTACACGGTCTTGCTGACACCCTCTCTAATGGATTTCCACGCGGCAGCGGGGAAGCGCCTGAAGGAACATCCGGCCGTAATGCTTGGTCTTGATTCGCTTGTCCAGCACCACCACGATGCCATGGTCGTCGCGGGTGCGAATCAGGCGGCCGAAGCCCTGCTTCAGCTTCAACACGGCTTCCGGTAACTGGAACTCCATGAACGGTTCGCCCCCGCGGGCGCGGATGGCGTCAATGCGGGCCTGGACCAGCGGCTGGGTCGGCACGGCGAAGGGCAGCTTGGTGATGATGACGTTCTCCAATGCCTTGCCCGGCACATCGACGCCCTGCCAGAACGAATCGGCCCCGAGGATAACGGCGGCCCTCGACCGGCGGAACTTCTCCAGCATCCGCCCGCGCGGCAGGCCGCGGCCCTGCACCAGCAACATCATGCCATGTTGCTCGCAGAACGGTTCCAGGATTTCCGCAGCCCGGTTCAGAGCGTCGTAACTGGTAAAGAGGACGAACGCCCGCCCGCCGGTCTGGAGGAGATAGTCCCGGATTCGCTCGCAGGCGGTCTCGACGAAGGTGTCGGCGGTCGGATCGGGCAGATGGGTTTCGAGGTGGAGGGTGACTTGATTGGCGTAGTCAAACGGCGAATCAAGCTGGAGCTGCTGCGGCTCGTCGATGCCCAGGCGCTTGCGAATGTAATCGAAGCCGCCCTCGCCGCCGGTGGAGAGCGTGGCGCTGGTCAGTACGACCGATCTGGTCCGCTCGAACAATGCCTCGCGGAGAATCTGATCAACGCTCAGCGGCGACGCGTGCAGCGTGATCCGCGACTCGCGGCCCTCGGAAGACTCCAGCCAATAGACATAGTCGGGGAATCGCTGGGTCAGCACGGCCTCGAGCTGCTCGGCCGACTCGCTGCAACGATCGGCGAAGCTGTTGAGCTCGAATTGATCGTCCTCCCGCTCGAACTGCTTCTTGAGCTTCTTCAGCTCGGCGGACAGCTCGCGCAGGACCGGGCTGAGCAGGTTGGGGACGCTCGGTGGTTTGGATATCCGGGCGGTGCCGCCGCGATCGCCGCGGAACTCACGACGGACTTCGGAGAACAGGGCATCGACGCGGGCCTGGGCGTCGACCACCAGCTTGATGGCCGCCTGCGACTCCAGCATGCCCAGGAAGCCGCGGCCGGTCCGCTCGTTGAACAGGCCGTTGAGCAGGTACCGCAGTTGGACATTGGAGACGCTGGCGCCGAAGTGATCGCCGGCGACAGCTTCGATGTTGTGGGCCTCGTCGAGGATGACGTAGTCGTAGTTGGGCAAGAAGGAGACGTCCATCCGTCGCAGGGCAAGGTCGGAGAAGAACAGGGCGTGATTGACGACGAGCAGGTCGGCGTCCTCGACCTCGCGGCGTGCCCGCTGGTAGAAGCACTTCTGGTAAAACTGGCACCGCTGGCCCATGCAGTTGTTGCTCTCGCTGCGGACCCGCGACCAGACGGGCAGATCGGGCTGAAAGTCGAGGTCGGAGAGCGAGCCGTCCTGCGTTCGGTAGGCCCAATCCTCGATGACGTGGAGCTGCCGCAGCTCCTTGGGACTGGAGAAGATGGCCTGCTGCCGGCGGCTGGTCTGTATCAGGCGGCGGAGGCCAAGGTAATTCTGCCGACCCTTGACCAGCACGGCCTTGAACTTGCCGCCGACCACAGAGGCCAGGGCGGGGATATCCTTATCGATGAGCTGTTCCTGCAGCGCGATCGTGTAGGTGGAGACGACGACGCGTTTGTGTTGTGTAAGGATCGCGTCGATAGCGGGCAGCAGATAGGCGAAACTTTTGCCGACGCCGGTGCCGGCCTCGACCAGCAGATGGTGCGGTTCGCGGAGGGCCTCGGCCACGGCCTCCATCATGGCGAGCTGCTGCGGGCGATGCTCGTAATTGGCGATGGCCTTGGCGATCAGCGTTTCGAGCAAATGATCCGGTGAAGGTTGATCCATGGCGGAAGCGTGGCGCCGTCAACGGGCGAGCATTAATGTCCTGACAAAACCGACGATAAACCAGAACATAATGATGCTAGTCACGAAGATGATGACTGTCGCCATGACGGTGACGAGCGTGGCGCCCTGGACGATGCCCTGTTGGTAGGTGGCCACGATATGGGGGCGGGCCAGCATGAGCATGGCCAAGAGGACCAGGGCGATGGACGGCCAGATGCTGATGGAGTGAATGTAGCTGTAAATCCAGACCCACTTGGGCACATCCTGCTCGTAGCCGAAGATGCGGTGAACGTGGTGCCCGCGGACGTACCAGGAGCCGTCGTCCCGGATTCCGCCGTTCTGGGCGTCGCCGCCGATGAAGGCATAGACGGCCGCGTAGAGGATGAAGTTGACCAGCCCGATGCAGATGAGCCAGACGCACAGGCGATTTCGTCCGCGACGGTCCATGGGGGATAGGATAACGCGCGGGGCGGCTCTGCGAAAGAACCACACCGGCTGAGGTCAACGGCCCGGACACCGTTCTAACGACCGCCGATCGTCCCCTCCAGCGGCGAGCTGGCCGTCGCGTAGAGCTTGCGTGGAATCCGCCCGGCGCGGTAGGCGAGGAAGCCTGCGTCAATCGCATGGGCCATCGCCCGGGCCATGGCCACGGCGTCCTTGGCGTGGGCGATGCCGGTGTTGAGCAGGACGCCGTCGGCGCCGAGTTCCATGGCGATGGTGACATCGCTGGCCGTGCCGACGCCGGCGTCGACGATGACGGGATAATCCGGATCGCCGTCTTTGAGCATCTCCAGGATGATGCGGATGTTGCTGGGGTTGAGTACGCCCTGGCCACTGCCGATGGGGCTGCCGGCGGGCATGACGCTCGTGGCTCCGGCCTCTTTCAAACGGCAGGCCATCGCAGGATCGTCGCTGGTGTAGACGAGGACCTGGAAGCCGTCCTTGATGAGCACCTTGAGCGCCTCCAGCGTGCCGGCCGGATCCGGCAGCAGCGTCTTCTTGTCGTGGAGTACCTCCAGCTTGACCCAGGCGGCGCCGGGGTTGTTCAACTGTTCGAGAATGTCCCGGCCCAGCCGGGCGACGCGGACGGCGTCGTCAGCGGTGAAGCAGCCGGCGGTGTTCGGCAGGATGGTGAATCGCTTGGTATCGATGAAGTCGAGCAGGCTGCGGTTCTGGGCGTCGTAGAGCCGTTCGCGGCGTACCGCGACAGTCACCACCTCGCAGCGGCAGGCTTCCAGGCACTCTCGCATCGACTCATATGTGGCGTACTTGCCCGTGCCGACGAACAGCCGCGAGCGGAATTCCTGCTTGCCGATCTTCAGCGGTGTGGGGTCCATCGACTGTACTCCTGTTGCTATGACGCCAGCACGTACCTCGCGGAGGTCAGCCGAACGCCTAAAGGCTGCTGACAAACCCGTTGAAACGGGTTGAGGTCCAAACACAAACACAAGCTGTACGCCAGTCGTCCTTTTAACCAACCGTAAAACGGCTGGCCTGAAGCCCTTCGGGAAAGGCCGCTGAAAGCGGCCTGTTCGGCATCGCGGTGCCGTGCCATCAACCGCCGCCGACGAGCGTCACGATTTCCACCTTGTCGCCGTTGCGCAGCTCAGTGGTGTCGTACGAGGGACGGCGGACCAGTTGCGCATTCACTTCGACGGCGAAGGGCGGCCGCGGTTTGCGCGCGGCGACCAGTGTCGTGACCGTCGCGGGAGCGTCGATCGAAAGCTCCTCACCGTTCAGATGGATGCGAACCTTCGATGTCTCGGCCATATCAGTCATAACACGCCAATTGGGTCCCCATGCCTGCCCACCGCGGGCCCACGCGAGACTCATCGGCCGGCATTATATCAAATCCGCGCGGCCTCGATGTGCGCAATCAGCTTGTATATGAGCTTCGCCGCGAGGAATTCGGTCTGGGCGCTGCCCGGCAGCGGCGCAACTTCAACCACGTCCGCGGCGACGATCTTTCGGTTGACCGCCGTCGCTTTCAGCAGATCGCACACCTGGAACCAGTCCATTCCACCCGGCTCCGGCGTGCCCGTTCCGGGCGCGCAGGCGGGATCAAAACCGTCGATGTCGATGGTCACGTATACCCGCTCGGACAGCGACTCCAGCGCATCCATGATCCAGTCGGGATCCTCGCGCATCCGCCGCGGCGTGATCGGCGCGATTCCCCGCCTCTTCATGAAGCGATGCTCTTCCAGGCTGTAATTACGGACGCCAACGGCGGTGACAGGCAGGCCCATTTCCATAACGCGGCGCATGACGCAGGCATGGCTGTAGGGCGAGCCCTGGTAGGTGTCACGCAAGTCCGCGTGGGCGTCGATTTGGAGGACGCTGAGTTTTTTGTGCCTGGCGCGGGCGGCACGCACCAAACCGCTGGTGATTGAATGCTCGCCACCCAGGGTGATGAGGAACTTGCCGTCGCCGACAACCCGCCGCGCCGCTTGGTAAACCGCATCGGCCATCCGCTCCGGCCCGGCGGCCACGGGCTCCAGAGGCGGGAGCGTGGCGATGCCCGTTTTAATGAACTCGCGGCCGTATTCCTCGTCGAAGAGCTCTACCTGCTGGCTGGCGGTGATGACGGCCCGGGGCCCCGCTCGCGTGCCGGGCTGGAAGGTAATGGTGCCATCATAAGGCACGGGCAGGATCGCATAGCGAGCGCGGCGGTAATCGCTGTTTCGCCGGGGCAGACCAAGGAAGTTGTCCAGAACCTGCGACATGGCGTCCTCCGCAATCCTCTGAACCGGTCCTTGAAGGGCAGAATATGATCCCCGGTCGCACTGCGATGGGCAAGTCCGCAAACCATGCCATCCTGAGGCCAGGCCCCGACCCTGTTGACGCGCGACGCCTATCGTTGTGAGATATGCGTTGGTTCGGGGAGGGCGGATGTCACCCTTGGAGAGCGGCGGGGCGGAGAGGCACTGGCCCGTGCAAGCCCCGGAGGAACCGAGTAATGGCTTACGTTGTGACGGCACGATGCGTGAATTGTCGATACACGGACTGCGCGACGGTATGCCCGGTGGAGTGCTTCTGGGAAATCGAGAACCCGGCGATGCTGGTGATCGATCCCGACACCTGCATCGATTGCGGATTGTGCATCCCCGAATGTCCGGTCCACGCGATTTATACCGAGGATGAGGTCCCTGAGCCCTATAAGGAGTGGATCAAGAAGAACAGGGAGCTCTTCAAGGGCGGCACGAACATCACCGAGAAGAAGGATGCCCTGCCCGGCGCCTTGACCTTGGAAGAGATCCAGGCCAAGGAGAAGGCGGAAGGACTGGACATCAGTGAACCCGGAGGGACATAACGGCATGTCGGCTCACATGTTGGGCCAGGAATGCCTCAGCACGAATGTCAGACGGCGGGCGCGCCTGGGGAGCGCGGCCGTCGTTTCGTTTTCGCTGTTGATGGTGGCGGCGATCGGCGGATGCGCCGACCCCAAACGGGGACCGGCGGTTTTTTATCTCGACGGCGCGGGCTGGTACAGCAGTTCCGGTTCCGTGGCCATGGGACTCCGCGATGCCGGATATAAGGGGGCGTTCTGCACTTACTCGTGGAGCGCGATGCTGGGCCCCGGACCCGACCATCTCATCACCGCCAGGAGCAAGGGTGTAGCCCAGGGTCTGGCCAAGAAGATCGAGACGCTTCGCCGGGCGGACCCCCAGGGTCAAATCGACGTGATAGGCCTTTCGGCGGGGACGGCGGTCATTCTGTCCGCGCTGGAGCAGTTGCCCGCCGGCATCGAAGTGAACAACGTAGTATTGTTCTCGCCGTCGGTGTCCGCCGAGCACAATTTGACCAAGGCCATGCAGCACGTTCGCCGCAATCTTTACGCGACGTGCAGCCCGCACGACGCGATCCTGGCCACGCTGGCGGTGAACGCCGACGGCGAGGGCGGGCCGCCTGCGGGTCGCGTGGGCTTCCGGCTGCCGAGGCAGGCCGGCGGCCATCCCGAGGCGGCGTATAGGAGAGTGATTAATCTGCCGTGGGAGCCGGCCTATCTCGCTTTTGATTGGGCCGGTGCGCATACCGCCGTGACCAACCGTAAGATGGTCGCATCGGTGATCGCCCCACGCCTTTTGTCCGATGAACCCTATCCACTTGACCGCTCGGTGATGGACAGAGTGGCGATGCGGCAGACGGGAGGTTGACGGTGAGACTCGTCGGTGGGGTTGTTCTCTGGTTTGTTGCGGCGATTGCCTTGCTCGTATGCGCCGGCTGCACCTCCAGCCCGGCGATGAGCGATGCCCGCAAAGCCGAGAAAGAAGGCTCCGCTCCGGTTGCCTATGAAGACTACTGCAAGGCGGCCCGCAAGAACCCGGGCGATGCCGGCGCTGTCGCGGGCCTGAAGCGAACCGGCCCGCCGGCTGCGGCGCAGTGGCAGGCCCAGGCGTGGCAGGCCATGGAGCAGAGGCGCTACGGCGAAGCGTGGCGGATGCTCATGCGGGCGCTGGAAATCCGCCCGGATGACCCGACAGTCGTCAAGCTGATTCGACAACTGGAGCAGCAACACCCCACCGAGGTTGCCGAGGCCAGGGGCGATTGGCTGCGGCGCGGTTCCGGCGCGCTGGCGATGGCGGGCCTGGAAGAAGGCATGGCCAAGGAAGAGCATGCCCCCGCAAGCAGTCAACCCATCGCGGTGGCCAAGACCGAGCCGAAGAAAATGGAGCTGGATCAGGCTCCAGCGCAGGCGTCTCCCAGCCCGGCGCCCGCGAGCGCCGCCCCGGCGCCGGCAAATCCAAACCAGCCGAACCAATCTCCAAGCGAGGCGAAGAAAGAGGGACCAGCTCCGTCGGATTCGCTTAGCGGCTCAGGCCCCGGCGTTCGACCCAAGCCGGCCGATCGCGAGATCCCCCGCGGCGCAGGGGACACCGGCATGTCGGAGTCGCAGAAGCGGCATCGGGAGTGGGCGGAAGCCTTCGCTAAGGCAGACGGAGAACAACAGAAAGAGACGCCGAAACGCAGCGAAGAGAAGACCAAGCCCGTTGAAGCGAAACAACAGCCCGAGCCCCCGCCACCAAAGCCGATTGAGATCAAACGACCCGCGGAGCCTCCGCCACCGAAACCCATTGAAACCAGACGTTCCACGGAGCCTCCGCCGAAGCCCGCCGAGACCAAGCGACCGCCGGAGCCCCCGCCCGGCAAGCCCGTTGAGAGAAAACGTTCCATCGATCAGCCACCGCTCTGGCCGCCGACCGCTCAGAAGGAGCCACCCGCGCCGCGGGAACAGAAAGGAGACCCGAGCAGTGGGCAAATACAGCCTCGCGCCGCGGAGGTTCCGCAGGGCTTCCTTCTGCTCCGGACGTTGAGCAAGAAGGACAAAGGATTTCCCAAGGAGGCCATGCTGGTCGACGGAATCCTGATCAAGCTGAAAGGCACGGGGGACGAGCCCAAGACCGACATCGAGCTCTACGACGGCAAGAAGCGAATCAAGAAGATCAAGGGCCTGCGGATCGGGTCATCAGAGACCTTCCCCGGACATTCCGGCGTGGAGTACCGCCTCGTCGTTCTGAGCATCCATCACAAGACGGACACGATCCGCGTCGGCGTGCAGGAGCTTCCTCGCATTGTCACGCCGGTGCCGGCGCCCCCAGCGAAGAACTGACAGCACGTCCCCAATGCAAGCCTCTGCAGAAGAGAGAATCCGCGGAGAAACTCGCGCAACCTAAGGTATAAGTACCAGGCCTCGGATTCGCCTCTGGCCAGTTCCCTTGTAGTCATTCCCCGAGTGCTGGTTCCGCAAAGAGACCTGAAACGCTATTGCCCGCTGACGGGCGGTACCAGAACTGCGGAGTTCCGCGGTGCGCCGCGTGTGCAGGACGACTCCCGGAACCATCCGGACGAGCCACGGAATCAAAGCCCGTTCGCACCGAAAAATCGGCGGGCATGACAATTGCTCAAGATCATTATCGCCGACCCCAGACGAGAACCCCGGGGACCAAACGGCCAGATTGGACGGGCGATCGTTCTCTGGGCGGAGAACCTTCCGCCGCGCTGCGGGTTTTCTCGATCAAAGGCTAAACGGGCACTATAATCCGGTTTGCTCACGAAGAACGCTGGCTTGCATAGCCATCGGCAAGTTCGAGGCCCGATAAGTCCGAGGTATCCACAATGGATCCGCCGCGTGCACCACTGGTCACGACCATCAAGGAACGTTGCCGCCTGTGCTACACCTGCGTCCGCGAGTGCCCTGCCAAAGCCATCCGCATTGCGGGCGGGCAGGCCGAGGTGTTGATCGACCGATGCATCGGCTGCGGCAATTGCGTGCGGGTGTGCAGCCAGAGGGCCAAGCAGGTCTTCAACGAGATCGGCGCGGTGGAGAATCTGCTCCGGTCCGGCCAGCACGTGGCCGCCCTGCTGGCGCCCAGCTTCCCCGCCGAGTTCCCCGAGGTGGAGCACGAATTCGTCGTGGGGATGGTGCGAGCCCTCGGCTTCTCGATGGTCAACGAGGTGGGCTTCGGGGCTGACCTGGTCGCGGCCGAATACTGGCGCCTGCTCTCGGAGGTCAAGGACAAGCGATTCATCGCTACCACGTGCCCGGCAATCGTCGGATATATAGAACGCTATCATCCCGACCTGGTTCCGTCGCTGGCCCCCATCGTGTCGCCGATGGTTGCGGCCGCTCGGGCGCTGCGGCGGCTCTACAGCAAAGACTTGCGGGTGGTTTTCATCGGCCCGTGCATCGCCAAGAAGGGCGAAGCGGGCAGCGAGGCCATCGCCGGCGAGATCGACGCGGTCCTGACTTTCGTGGAATTGCGCGAATTGTGCCAGATCAAGGCGGTCAAGCCCGAGTCGGTGATTCCCAGCGATTTCGATCCGCCACACGCCAGCACAGGCGTGCTGTTTCCGATCAG
>DATKKX010000322.1:0-26240 GCA_035542775.1 Phycisphaerae bacterium
GTCTCCACACTGCTCTGGTTGCGGGCCTTGACCTGGAACGTGTAGTTGGTGTTGGGGCTCAAGCCGGTGGCGGTATCGGTGGTGGTCTGCACCCAGGCGTTGATGCCGGCGTCCCCGCCGGTGGTGGTGGAGTCGAAATACACGCCCGACGAGCCGGTGGTCAGGTTGGTGAGCGTTCCGGTGGCGGTCAGGTCAATAGTGCTGAGCGTCACCGTGCCGAAGGACACGCCGGTGGGCGTTTCGATCAGCGTGGCCTGAGGAGACGTGGCGGTATAGGCCGTCTCCACGCTCTCCTGGTTGCGGGCCTTGACCTGGAAGTCGTAGCTCGTGTTCGCGGTCAGGCCGGTGGCGGTGTCCGTGATCGTTTGTATCCAGGCGTTGATCCCTCCGTTGCCGCCGGCGGTCGTCGAATTGAAGAAGACGCCCGAGGAGCCGGTGGTCAAGTTGGTTAATGTCCCGGTAGCGGCAAGGGTGATTGAGGTAGTCGTGGGGGTGCTGAAGGACACGCCGGTGGGCGTCTCAATCAGCGTCGGCTTGGCAGCGGTGGGGCTGTAGGCGGTTTCCACGCTGTTCTGGTTGCGAGCCTTCGCCTGGAAGGTGTAGCTGGTGTTGGGGCTCAGGCCGGTAGCGGTATCGGTGGTGGTCTGCACCCAGGCGTTGATACCGCCATCCCCGCCCGCGGTCGTGGAGTCGAAATACAGGCCTGACGAGCCGGTGGTCAGGTTGGTCAATGTGCCGCCGGCGTTTAGCACGATCGAACTGGTGGCCACTGTTCCGAACGACACACCAGTCGGAGTCTCGATGAACGTCGCAGAGGCGGCGTTGCCGGAGTAGCTGGTTTCGTTGGGCGTCGGCGAAGCGCTGTCGCGTGCCTTGACCCGGTAGGTGTAACCAGTGTTCGCCGTCAGTCCGGTATCGGTATAGGTCGTACTGGTCTGCCAGGCGCTATCGTTGCCGCCCGCGCCGCCGGAGACAAAGTTGAAGTAATAGGAAACCGGTGGCGAGGCGGCATCGGTCGCCGTGGTCGCGGTCATGGTGATTGAGTCCGTGCCCGCCGGAGCCGGAGCGGTAGCGAAAGTCATCGGATTCGGCGACGGCGGCGTCGTGTCGGACGGGGCCGACGAGACGCCCCAGATTTCCACGTCGTCGATGTTCCAGCCGCAGTATGTTCTCGTGCTGTTCGTGGTCCCCATGGTCCAGCGGATGTAGACCGTCGAGTGACCGTCAGCGATGGACGAGATGTCGTACGTTTGCTGTACCCAGGCCCCGTCATTCGTGGAGCTGGCCGAGCCGTTTTCCCAGATGGTGGTGAAATTCGTTCCGTCAACACTGACCCGCAGGTAGGCGTGGTCGCGCGACGACCGGTCCACACCCAGCCAGCGCCAGAACTTGAGCGAGACAGCCGTCAGATTGCTGCAATTGATGGCGGTGGTTGTCAGGTGGTACTCGGGGATGTTGTTCGCGTAGTCGCCGTTGAGGTTATAGCCGTACACGTTTGTGCCGGTATATCCACCGGTGGGGTCGGGACTGCCGGAGGATCCTCCGCCGCCCGTGGGTTGCCCCCAGGCCCATTGTCCGCCGGAGATGGTCCAATTTGGATTCGTGTTCATGTTCCAACTGTTGACAACCCCCGGAGTCCAGAAGGAATAGCACGCCCCGCCGTTGTTGTCGATGGTGAGATTGCCGATCTGGTCTGTGGCTTGCACCGCGAAGTAAATCCGCGACGCGTCGGGCAGACCGCTCAAGGCGATGCTGTGGGTAGTGCTGTAACCGGTCTCGCCCGCCGAACTGGTCAACGAGCCGCACGACAGACCGTAACGGACCAGGCCGTTCGCCGCCTCGCTGGTGGTGAACGTCACCGTCGCCGTTCCGCTGCCGACGCCGGTGACCTGCACGTTGCTGATCACCGGGCCCAGGCAATCCACTGTCGCCGAGGCGGTCACCTCGATGCCGTGGCCTCCCTGGCCGTTGTCGGCATCGATGTAATGGCCGGTCACTGTGTCGCCGTTAGTGACCTGCAGCACGCCGGGGCTGTTGACCGTGCTCACGCTTATGGTTCCGCGGAAGTCGGCAGTCGCCGGCCCGGTCTCGGTCAGCACTACGGACTCGCCGGCCGGCTCCGTCGTTGACGTCAGCGTCACCGTCACTGTCTCGGCCACAGCATCATTCGTGTTCAGGTCGCAATCCACCACTTTCACGCCGACAGTTCCGTTGCAGCCGTACTGCGCGGCATCGAGGGACACCGTACCCTGTGAGGAGCATGGCGCCATCGTGGGCGCGCTACACAGCGAGAAAGATTGCGGGCCTTGCGGCACGTTGTACCCGTACACCTCCACCCGCCAGGTTCCCGCGGCCGGCGAGTTGACCAGCACTTGCTCGATGTTGTTGATGTGATCTTCCGCGGTCTGGACCGCGGGTGCCGACGGGTTCGTCGGGCTCAGCGTCCACGGATAGTGGCGTCCGTTCGAGGGGTCATAGACGCGAAGGTCCAGGTCGTTCACCAGCGTATTGGTCACGTTTGGGGCCGCTGCGACATCGTCCCACGCCATTGTCACCTTGAGCACCGACGTGCCCGCACTGACCGGTACCGTCACCGAGTAAGTGCCCCCCTGGTCGATCTCCCCTTCCAGAAAACTGCCCGTCCGCATGAAGTCGATCGTGTCCTTGATGCGGACCGAGCCGTAGCCGAACTGGTAATCCGGTCCGACGTTGCCATGGTCCACGGCGCACTGGGCCAGCAGGATCTTCAGCGTCGAGTTGCGAAAATCGGGACGCGATGGGAAATGAGCCCGGAAGTCCTGCAACAAAAGAGCTGATATGCCGCAGACCGTCGGGCTGGCCATCGAGGTTCCGCACATTGTCGTGTAGGCAGTGTCGCCCGATGAACTGCATGACGTGACACCATAGTCGCCATCGCTTTGGCAGCCCGGGCCGGAGATATCCGGCTTCAACCGGCCGTCGTCGACCGGGCCCCAGCTGCTGAAAGAAGTCATCGAATCATCGTTGGAGTTCAGCGCCCCGACGGTGATGTGGTTCTTCGCGCCCCCGGGTGGAGCCACACTGTAATAGTCGCCGTAGCCCTCGATGTCACAGCGGCTGCCCTGGCGTTCGTTGCCTGCCGCCCAGACCACCCGGAACGGCTGTCCCAGGCTCCCGCGCACGATGGCATCGATCAGGGCTGACGTGGCGCCATAGTTTCCCTGCCAAGTGCAGTCGAAACCGTTGACTTCCACGTTGCTGCCGATCGAGTTGTTGGAGATGTCTGCTCCGTACGTGTTAATGGCCTGGTTGTAGTCCGCCTCCAGATCGCCCGGGTCGGTGTAGAGGAAACCGGCTCCGCCGCTGGTCTCGAATCCGTAGGCCTCGATCGTCACCGCCGGTGCCATTCCCTTGTAAGTGGGGTTGGCCACGCCTGCTCCGCCGATGGTTCCGGCGACGTGCGTGGAGTGATCCACCGTTCCGGAGCTATCTCGCACATGCAGTCGCCCCTGGAAATCCACGTGAGTCGAGCGCCCTGTGCCCCCGTCATACACCAGCACTGTCACGCCGGATCCATCCAGGTTGTACGGCGCCGCCTGGGCCTGGTCCGCCTGCGTCAAAGCTCGGTTACTGTCGTTCACCATGCTGAATTGCGGCAGCGGCGGTTCGATCCACTGCACGGCATCCTCCGCGGCTAGAGCCTCGATTCGGGAAAGAGGCAACTCGATCACGGCCCCGTTGATGCTGTGCATCAGCGACCGCAGCTTGGCCTCGTGACGGTTGCAGAGAGCGATTCCGTCCGTGTTCAGGGCCACGTCGCGGTGGAAGATCACATAAGCCGCCACGATTTCGTCGGGTGGCGAATCCGTACCGCCCTCCGTCTTCGCCACCAGCGCCCAGGGTGGAACCTCGCCGTTTAGCAGCATGGGGTGGAGCTTGTGTTCTCTCTCTATAGGCTGCATGCCGCGCAGCAGGCCGACCGCATCGACCGCCGACGGTATCAGTCGTTCTGGGGAGATCACGGCGAAGAAGGAGTTGTCCCCGACGTAGGAGAGCAGGTCCACGCCGGCCGCGCGCATCGCTTGCCGCACTACCGGTCTCACCGGCCCTGCGAACCGCACCAGCACGTGCTGCCTGCCCGAGGCCGCCTGTTCCTGGGCAGCCTGTCCGAGCGAAGCCGACTGCGTCGCAGGATCCCCCCGATCGATCGTCGATCGCCACGAAATCTGGCCCGATGTCGGTTGAGCATTCAGCCCAACCGCCGCCCAGACTCCGATGGCCACGATGGCCGACAAGGTCGGCGTTCGTTCCGATCGCGCGGTCCGCCTCTCCCCAAAGAAAGACGACATAATATCTCCCCTCCCCTTTTGAACGGGCTCGCTGGACCTGAAGATTCTTGAAGATCGCCTCGTGGGAGGCTCTCCACATTCACCTCTCTGTGAGGGCCATTGTACCAGAAGCGGATGTCGAAAAGCTAGTTGGAACCGAAGAAGCAGCGTTTGTTCAAGGCGCTGAGAGGCCGGCCTTGCTGAGGGCGCGGAGGAGGGAATTCATGTCCGTCGTGGAACCGGCGCCGGACGGTGACTGGCCCAGGGGTAGTTCTGATCCAGGGGCGCGGTCTTGGCGTCCTGCTCTGGGCCTGGAGAAAGGCTCGTCGCACGGCTTCTTGGCATTACAGCAACGATTTCGTCGGAGCGTCGGGTCGTCACGTCAAGGCCGGGGGGCACCCGCCAGGAAGACGCGCACGAACTTGATGAGGATCAGGACCAGCAGGACGATCAGGTAGACTCTCAGGAAGTAGAGAGCGAACTTGACCATCGGTGTCGTCTTGATTCGGGGCATGAGTTCTCTCAGGCTTTTGCCCGTGTTGTCAGTCCGGACATTATGTCTTTGTAGCGGATAATGCCGAGCAGGACGTCATGTATGTCCACCACCGGCAGCAGGCGGAAATGATATCTGGCGAACAGCTCCGCCACGTCGTCCCGCGTGTCGTCCTGTTCGGCGGCAACCACCGGCGACGCCATCAGCTCATTCAGAGCGGCGTCATCTGCTGCGAGTACCAACTCACGCAGATCCACCACACCGATGAGCATTTTGGTGTCAGGGACCACCACGTAGACATAGGCGATCTTGTCGTGCTCATGCTTGCTTGTTCGGATCTGTTGGAGGACCTGGCCGACCTTCGCTTCCTTCGGCGCCGACACGAAATCAACCGACATCAAGGCACGGGCAGTCACTTCCCGCTCTGACAGGATCGCCCTGATGCGATCGGCGGTATCGCGAGGAAGCAGCTCGGTCATCTTGACCACGTCGTGGTGGGGCAGAACGGAGAAGAGATCGGCCAGTTGCGGGATCGACATCTCCGACAGGACCATTTGCGCCCTCTCGCGGCGCAGGTTGGCGATCAATTGCCGCTGGGCCCGCGGTTCCGCTTCGCTCAGGGCTTCGGCGGCCTTCTCGGAATCCAAGGCCGCGAAAATAGCCTGCTGCTCTTCGCGGGAGACCTCTTCGAGAGCATCCGCCAGGTCCTCACCGGGCAGTTCCTGGAGCTGCTTGCGGGTGATCGACAGGGAAACGGTGTCGGACGTGCCGACGTCCTCGAGGGAAAGAGGCTGGACGTAGCGCCAGGAAATGAAGCGGTCCCGGGCCAGGGATAATCGCTTCAGTCCCCATTTCCGCAGGAAGCCGTTGAACGAGATATCGACATGGACCAGCAGCATGCGGCCCTTGGAGGCCAGCAGGTGCACGTCATTGACCACTTCGGTCCGGCGGCCATCCATGTCAAGGATAGTTCGGCCCATCAGGTGCTCGTTGAGAAGAAGCCAGCCCGGCTGATCCACGAAGGGCGGGTACTGCGCACCGCCCTCCGGCGGGGCGACGAAGATGGCATCGTCCTCGATACGCTGGACCTTTTCCCAGGGCACGAATTCCGTGGGTTTGCCCCAGCCGTGCTCGATGTAGATGCCGACCGCCTCGGGGAACGGCTCCCCCAGGCGGAAGACCAGGTCTGACAGTTTGCCGATGCGGTCCTTGATCTTCCCGGTGCAGATCGGGCGGTTGAGCATGTCCGAGAAGTACAGCTCCTGATAGGCCTTAGTGCCGGCGGCGGTGGCGGGCGGCTTGGAACCATGGTTGGCGGGGGGCGCACTCATATCGATCACCTATGAAGTCGATCCCAGCCACTCCGGAAAGAGCACGGATAGGCCGTATACCGTGGATACCGCGATGACGAAGATGGCAATGCTCCAGTTGGCGATGTTCTGCCATCGGGTGTTTACATACTGTCCCATCAGAGGCTTGTCGTTGAGGAGCAGTATGAGGAAGAGCAGCGCGGCTGGCAACAGCGTGACGGCGACGACTTGCACGAAAATCGTGATGATGTTTTGGACTTCGATGCTCGAAATCAGGGAAACGACGCCGGCCGAGAGGAGCATGGCCACATACGCGACGTAGAACCATGGCGCCTCGCGCACCGACTTGTTCAAGGAGTGGGCCCAGCCGAACACTTCGCCCATGGCCCAACTTGTAGCCAGGGAAATGCACAGAGCTCCCAGCAGACCCGCATCGAACAAGCCGATGGCGAACAAGACCCGTGCCCAGTGACCCCAGGTGGGGCTGGGCATCACTTGCGGCATTTTCGCGGCCGTTTGCGCCGCGGACTCAATGATGATCTGGCCACCGGGGTTGTAGTAGAAAACGGCCCCGGTGGTCACGATGATAAACGCCGCCACCAGGCAGGTGAGGAACGAGCCGGCGAACGTATCGACCTTGCCGAACTGCACGTCTCTGATGTCCATACCCTTGTCGACGACGGCCGACTGCTGAAAGAAGATTTGCCAGGGAGTGATGGTCGTGCCGATGTTGGCCATGATCAAGGTGATCAACGCGGCCGGTGCAAAGCTGTCGCTGAAGTGGAAATGGGGCGTGATGAAACCCTTGGCTACGGCTCCCCAACCTTCGGCTACGTTGCCGGTACGCATCGCCCAAATCGCTGCGGGGATGTAGACAAGGTTGAACAGACAGAAAAACAGGGTGATCTTCTCAAAGGTCCAGTATCGTCCGCTGATGACGATGCAAAACAGCAGCACGGTCACGCCGATGAACGTCACGATGGGGGGGATGTTGAACAGGCTCATGGCCTGGGTCATGCCGATGTACTCGGTGACGAGCGTGAGCCAGTTGATAAGAACCAGGTCAAAAATGGAGAACCAGCCCCAGAAGGGGCCAAATCCCTCGAAGATGGCCTCGGCATTCCCCCTTTTCGTGACCGCCCCGAGGCGGACGGTCATCTCCTGCACGTAGTAAGCCATCGGCACCAGGATGATGAAGACCCAGAGCATGTTGAAACCGGTCTTGGCGCCGGTCTGTGCGTACGTGGAGATGCCGCCCGCGTCGTTGTCCGCCACCATCGTGATGATGCCGGGCCCCACGACAGCGAGCAGGATCAACGCCCGGCGCTGCAGACGCCCCAGGCGATGAAAGGCCTTGCTGATCCAGTACATGCACGCTGCTCCGCTTATCGACGACGCGCCGGACCTCGGCCACGAGGACGACTCAACGCTTCATGCCCGGCCGCCGCTCGGGCGAGTCTACATCTGACGGTACACACGCCTGCTGGCGGCCAACCTGGCCCGACATCGCAGACCCTGGTGCGCCGGCGCGCAAGATCGCGTATTTGTACGTCGATAGACTGGCCCTGGCAACCGCAAATGACCCTGCTGGCGGCGGTCGGTGGGGGCGCGTTTCATCGTTCTGCCGCATCGGCCTGGGCTGTCGCCGGTTTCGCCGGACAGTTCTCCTGCGTTGCTATCGGTGGTGCCGCATGGTGAGCCCATCCGTCGGTTCTCCTGGCCATCCATGAAAGTTCCTGATACCCCGGCGCCCACTGCTCGCAACGCGTGATTGGTTCCCGAGTCCGGTTGGTGCCTGGCGAAGCCTGACGCACTGCGATCTCGCCAGGCATGGGGGTGTTGCCGCCCCTTGCCTGGTATCACGCCAGTAACTCCATGTGAGTACAGAGCGGAGCAGAGGTCTGTCGGCCGTGTTCCGCAGGCCAACACCACTCCAATCCGAGGACAAGCCAGTTCAACGGGGCAAATCCGCAGCCAGAGGAGCACGAACTCCGTCAGCCGACGGCGAACCGCAAGGATCTTTGCGGGGCGAGAATCGATTGAGCCGGTGCATTGCCAAAGGGGAATGCCGCGTGGCGGAAGCCAAATGTCGCGGCTTGAACGCCCGTTATCGTTGGGCGATTCGCAGGTATGCGGACAGCCTCTTCTGAGAAGTATGAGCTGGCGCGATCCATTTCAGATTTGAACGGGCGCTGATGATATCGCACCACCATAAATCTTTAAGTTCTCCCCCAGAATCGCCAAATTGGGGTGTTTACCCCATATGAATCCACCGTGCGGAGAGATAGGTTGGTTATTGGCATGGCGGTGCCCTACGAGTACCGCCAACCGACCACAGGGCCGGGAGCCTAAGCGTAGTCCCCCTTCCCCTGCTCCACCCTCCTCCTCCCCGGGGCAAGGGACCTTCCCGGAATACGGCGCTCCCGGCTTTTTTTGTCCCCTCACGCCGAGCGAACCTGACCAGCAAAAGTCCGGGAACCTGGCCGCCGACCATGACTCGAAATGGAGTTTTCAGGTCAGATCGGAGGAGCGCGGGTCATGCGCCAGCTCCGCGTGAGCGAGGCGGGAGCGGCCGACAGTTCGACCTGAAGCCAGAGCGTCCACGCTTCGATAGAACCAACATGCTGCCGGCTGGCGGGCCGGCGCTGAACCTTCGCTGGATTGGAGAAAGCGGTGAGGCTTCATGTAGACGAAACCGAGCCCGAGTTGGCGGGTACACATGCCGAAGCGGTCGGCGTTCTGACGGCCGTGCGCCGTCGCCTTGTGAATCGGTTGGCGCTTGCCGTCGTGCTGAATAAGCAGCAATTGCTGGGACGGGCGACCTTGCTCGATTCTCCGTTGACCTGCGATCCGCGCCTTGCGGAGCTCGCCGCCGGGCTGTGCCAGATAGATCAGACGCTCGCCGCACTCAAGACGCCTCCCGCCGAGGCGATGGAGCCGATCGACCGCGAGCAAGCCGAGAAGCGTGTATCAGACGGCCAGAGCGACCAGACGTTCGACCGATTCTCCAGCCTGGTGAACGAGAATCGGCTGGAAGAGGCGTCCCGAGAATTGAGCCGAATCTTCCAGATGCCGCACGATCGCGCCTGCACCGCGACGCAATTCTTCGCTCGAACTGCCCAGCACAAGCCGGTTTCGGCCAGCGGGCTTGCCGCCTTGCAAGAGCAGATCGCGTCTGGTTCAACGGCGGACAGCATGCGAATCCTGATGCGGACCTTCGGGTTCCAGGCCGTTGAATCGCGGATGGCCATGGAAGCCCTCCGGTCACCCGGCCCCGATCACTGAACCACGTAATTGCACGATCGGCGCTGCACCGGCGCCGCGGCGCAGCGTGACGCTCGCAGCGAGTTTGACACTCGCAGCAGGCGTCCACCTGATCTGCTGAAGGTGTCTGAAAATCGCTACATCGACGATCGCGGCAGTAGGGACGACTACCACGCCGATTTCACCATGAAGGCGCTGAGCCGAGATGGTCGACGGCTGAGGCGTTAGTCCCTGTCCGGGGGCTCGCGTCGATAGGGACGATCATCCATCCGCGAGCCGGGAGGGCCCTGAGCGCTGCCGAAGCCCTTAATGGAGGGCATGTCTTCGGGTTTTTCCTGCGGATGTACGGCGAAAATCTCCACTCGAACGATATCATCGAATGGGACTGTGACCACGAAGCACCCGACCTTGTAGGCCTCGTCCGCGGGCATGCACTCGAAAGTGAGCGCGGAGGTGCAGGGATGCTTGATGATCTCCTTGAGCTCATAGGAGAAGCCATCTCGAAGGTACAGGATAGTGCGGGCCTCCAGTTGTTCGAGGAATCGCTTGTGGGCGGCATCCTCATGTGCTTTCGCCGGGTCGATGTTCGGGAAGTGGTTGAGGGCACAGCGTTGTTTGGCCTCGTCCAGACGCTGCTGGAACGCGCCGCTAAACCACCAGTCGTAGTTGAAAAGCATGAGATTCCCCTATTAACTCAAGCAGGATCCTTGACCGCGGGGGCACTGTAGATCGGCAGGGCATGGATGTCAAACGGGTTGCGGAGGTGGGTTTGCCGATTGCGGGGCAGGGGCGCTCATCCGGTGGGGCGCGAGGATGTGTGAATGACCGCCGTCGAACGGAGCAATCTGGTTAAAGCAGCCGCGCGGAGGCTCGGGCTGGATCGTTGCGGCATAGCGCCGGCCGGGCCGATCGAGCACGCCGACTTCTTGGGCCGCTGGCTGGCGACGGGCTATGCCGGCGCCATGGAGTATTTGCACCGCCATCAGGCTTCCCGGATCGACGTGCGGGCATGGCTGCCGTGGGCCAAGAGCGTGATCGTCGCGGCGATGAACTACAACCAGCCATCGCTGGCGGGTCTGACGGAGGACGGCCGGCGTGGACGCGTGGCCATGTATGCCTGGGGGGAGGATTACCATGTTGTGGTGCGGGAGAAATTGGAGGCACTGATGGGAGAGCTGCGCGGGCTTCTGGGCGAACCGTTTGAAGCCCGCGTCTGCGTCGATACGTCCGCCATCATCGAACGGGAGCTGGCAGCGGCGGCCGGCATCGGTTGGATCGGCAAGAACACGCTGGTGTTGCACCAGGCCTTGGGTTCGTTCTTTTTCCTGGGTGAAATAATCACCGACCTCGAGTTGGCCCCAGACAGGCCCGAGCCGGATCACTGCGGGAGCTGCACGCGGTGCCTGGAGGCATGCCCGACGGCGGCGTTTCCGGAACCGCACGTGATGGATGCGCGGCGGTGCATCTCTTATCTCACGATCGAGCATCGCGGCGAGATTGAGCCCGAGCTGGCCGCGAAGATGGATGATTGGGTCTTCGGATGCGACGTGTGCCAAGCAGTGTGCCCGTACAATCGGCGGGCACCCGAAACGACGGAGGCACGGTTTCGGGGCCGCCTTGATGCTGCGAGTCCGCTGCTGGAAGACATCACTTCGTGGGACGAGGCGGCCTACCGAGAGCATGTTCGCGGAAAGGCGACAGCGCGGGCGAAGGGGGAGATGTGGAAGCGGAACGCGGAGATCGCGAAACGAAACCCGAGCGGACCGGCGGGAGGGCGGTAACGCGTGCAATCCTGGCGGCCCACACGCAGTGGTGTTCCTTCATCCGCACACAGGTTTGGGTCGGGACGTAGCTTAATAAGAGAGGTCCCTTGTGCCATGTTGACCGTTGATGAAAGTCTTCTTGGCCGAGACTTTGGGGACGTCCTCCGGCGCGACGGCTAGAACGTCCTCATTCAAGATCACAAAATCGGCCAGAAAGCCTGCTCTGATTTGCCCGAGCCGATCTTCATCGCCGGCGGCGAATGCGCCACCCACCGTGTAGGCCTTCAGAGCCTCCTCGATGGTGATATTCTGCTCCGGAACGAAGGTTTTCCCGTCCAGTGTCGTGCCGGTAACCGCCGCGTGCATGCCCAGGAACGGATTGACGGACACGACCGGCCAATCACTCCCGAAGGCGACGTGGGTGCCGGCGTCGAGCAGGCTGCGGAAAGCATAGCTGGTCTTGCACCGTTGCGGGCCGATGGCTTTTTCCGCGTAGCGGCCGTCGTCGGCTTTGTGCAGAGGCTGCATGGACGCGACGACGCCGAGGGACGCAAACCGGGCGATGTCGCCGGGCAGCAGGTGCTGGGCGTGCTCGATCCGCATGCGGCGGCCGGGGCGGGGGCCATTGGTCTTCTGCGTCTGCTCGTACATATCCAGAACGAGGTGGTTGGCTTGGTCGCCGATGGCATGGATGGCGGGCGTGAAGCCCGCGGCGTCGACCAGGTTGCACATCCGCTGAAGCGAGCCTTCCGTCGTCATTGCTTCGCCGAGAAGACCCCGCCACTCGGCTTTGTCCGGCGTATTGTCCGCAAACGGCGCCGCCATGTAGGCCGTCCGCGAGCCCAGCGAGCCGTCCATGAACTGTTTGAAACCGCAGATTCGCACCCAGTCATCGTCTTTGTGCTGTTTGGCACGATCGATGTACTCAGACCAATCGTCTTCGCTGATGTAAAACCGGACGCGGATTCTCGGCCGGTCCTTGGCCCGGAAGGCATCGATAACTGCCAGTTCGTTCCAGGCTGACATGGTGTGCACGGTCGTGACGCCGCAATGGCTCGCGCTCAGCATCGCGTCCCACAAGGCCCTTTGCTGCTGCTCGAATGTCGGCGGCGGGACGTGTCGAGAAACCAGGTTGATCGCGGATTCCTTGAGAATGCCGGTCGGCTCGCCGGTCCCCGAGTCGCGTTCAATCTTGCCGCCAGGTGGATCGGGTGGTCCCTTGGCGTCGATGCCGGCGATTTTGAGGGCCATTGAGTTGGCCAGCGCGCCGTGGCCGTCCATGCGGTCCAGCAGAACCGGATTGTTGGGCGTGACAGGGTCAATCCAATCCTTGGTGGGGTTCGCCGGAGCAGTCCAACTCTCGGTGGACCATCGTCCGCCCAGCAGCCACTCGCCGGGCCGAAGAAAACGAATTTTCTCGTCGACCGCTTTGACAAAATCGGCCGGCCCCGCAACATCACGGAGCTCGATGCGGGATAGCTGCAAGCCGCCGCCGATCAGATGCAGGTGCGAGTCGATCAGGCCGGGGATGATCCGATCGCGGCCGGCATCGATGACTTGCGTGTGCGGGTCTCGCAGCTTTTTGGCGCCGGCGTCATCGCCGACAAAGATGAAGCGGCCGCTCTTGACCGCGAAGGCTGACGCTTCCGGTCGGGCGGAATCGCCGGTCCAGACTTTTGCGTTGACGACAAGCAGGTCGGCAAACTGACTGGAGGCCAAACTGGATCCTCCCCTGTCGGCAGGCGTCTGCGAGCATCCGGAAATGATGCCCATTGCCAGAAACATCGGGAAAGCTCGGTGGAACATACGACTATTCCGCCCCGGATCGGCAGGATCGATGGCGCGTGCGCATCACGCTGGACGCGCACGCGGGAAGAGATTCTCGCGCGAATTCCTGGCGCCGTCCTCACTGATTGTCACGATCCGATTCGAGCGTGTCTTTCCACGTTGACAGATTCTCGAGGTACACGCTCGTGCCCCTGGCCACGCAGGAGAGCGGATCGTCCACCACTCGCACGAGAAGGCCGGTTGCGTCCGACATCACCTTATCAAGCCCGCGGAGCAGCGCCCCTCCGCCGCACAGGTGGATGCCCGTCTCAACCAGATCGGCGGCCAGCTCGGGCTCGCACTTCTCCAGCGTGCGGGTGACCGCTTCAAGAACCTGGCTGATGGGCTCACGGAGAGCCTCGCGTATCTCCTGGCTGGTGACCACCGTCTTGCGGGGCAGCCCGCTGATCATGTCGCGCCCCCGAACCTCCAGCGACATTTCTTCGTCGAGCTGCGAGGCGGAGCCGATCTCGATCTTCAGCGTCTCGGCGCTCTGCGGGCCGATCTGCATGTTATAGGTGCGCTTCATGTGAGCGATGATGGCCTCGTCGAGATCATCGCCGGCCACGCGAAGCGACTCGCTGGCGGATATGTCGGCGAGGGACATGATGGCGACTTCGGTCGTGCCGCCGCCGATGTCCACGATCATGCTGGCTCGGGCTTCGGCGATCGGCAGACCGGCGCCGATTCCCGCCGCCATCGGTTCTTCAACCAGATACACTCGCCGGGCACCGGCCCGCTCGGCGGACCCGTACACGGCCCGTTTCTCGACCGCGGTGATGCCGGAAGGGACGGCGATGACAACGCGCGGCCGCAGAAAGCGGCGGCCGCCGTGGACCTTGCGGATGAAATAGCCGAGCATTGCCTCGGTGATGTCAAAATCGGCGATGACGCCGTCCTTTAGCGGCCGAACGGCCGTGATAGACCCTGGCGTTTTGCCCAGCATCTCCTTGGCGACCAGGCCGACGGCGTTGCCGTTCTGAAGGACCTGGTTGGTGCCCTTGCGGACCGCCACGACGGAAGGCTCATTCAGAACGATGCCTTCGCCCTTCACACACACGAGCGTATTGCATGTTCCCAGGTCGATCCCCATATCGAGGCTGAACATGCCTAACAAGGAATCGAATAACAAGCCGCGTGTTCCTTTCTAGCCTGTGCCTCTTCCTCGCGTGGCTTCGCCGCGCGGCTGCAAGGAGATACTCGTCACCTTGCCGGCTCCGGACTGCTGAGAAGCTCTGCCGTCCGGGCAGGCGATGGCAATCTGCGGCGCCAGCCTCGATCGGCAGCACCGGACCGGACTGGCACGAGATGCCATGTCGCAACGCGCGGCGATTCTACACGGCTTGCGTCGCAACGTCACATACTGATAGGAATTGGCGAAAACCGGCCGATGATGCGGTCAAAGCCCGCGGCGTGAGGCATGGTGGGAATGCCGCCGGATCGTGCTGGAAGGTCAGCCGCCGAAGCCGGGGAAGGGGGTCCCGAAGAGTTCGGTGCAGCGGTAAACCACGAAGGCCAGGGTTCCGAGCGTGATCACGAAGGCGGTACAGACCAGGACCGTGTAGATGTCGTTGTCGGCCTTGCCGGGAGA
This sequence comes from Phycisphaerae bacterium, assembly GCA_035542775.1. Lineage (GTDB taxonomy): Bacteria > Planctomycetota > Phycisphaerae > UBA1845 > UTPLA1 > DATKKX01. The sequence goes on from DATKKX010000322.1 coordinate 14,556, forward strand.
GGAGCCTGTCGAATCGGGCGTTTGAGCCATCTTCACTACCCCTGCGATTACTGTAACACCTTGTCGCGGCTTGTGTTGCCCACTTGTCGAGACTACAAAATCACAGCCCGCAACGGGCTCATCCTCGCATGGCGAAGCTGGCCTCGTCCCGTACGCTGTCGCCAGCCTTTATATCGCCCTCGGACTGCTCAACCTGACCGGCGGCTTGCTTCTGCTCCACCCTGGTAATGCGGAGCATGCCCAGGTACTGAGGCTTGGCGCCTTTCTGGCCGGGGCGATAAATGAGAAACCTCATCCCCGCCGCCACGCCATCCGCGCTGCCCACCGAGATCTCCGCCAAGGCGCCCTTGATGCTGGTAACTTCACCGCGAATCGGCGCCGTGACCTCCGGAGCGGCCGAAGGCTGCACCGAGGGGACGTTGGCCTCGACGATGTTCCCTGCGGCAGCGGCCGTTCCGGCCGGCGCTCGACTACCAGCCGCAGCGAGTTGCTGCTGGAGGGCCCGGACCTGCGCCTGGGCCATGGCCATGTTCGCGGTCAGTTCCTTGATGCGGTCGGTCTGGTCAATGCTCTGGCGTTCGAGTTCGCTGTTTCGCTTGGCGAGCTTGCCGCTGAATTCTCGTTCCTTGGTCACATCGGCTTGAAAGACCTTGCTCTGTTCGGCGAGAGCGGCGCTGGTGCCCTGCTCGACGGTCAGGCGGTTCTCAGCCTCGGCCGCTTTTCGCTCCAGCTCGCTGATCGCGCGCTCCTGATCGGCCATTTTGGCCTGCAGATCAGCGATCTGGGTGACATCCTTCTGATGTCGATCCTGAGCCCGGGCCTGCTCGAGGGCGGCATTTTGGGAGATCGCTTTTTCCTTGGCCTGGGCGGCGAGTGCCGTTGCGCGCCAGTCAATGGCGGAAGCCCGCCAGTCTTCCTGGCGTGCGAACGCCGAAACGACCAGCATGCTCAGGGCAATCGACACCAGGGTGAGCAGAACGACAAAAACCTTGGTCAAGACGCTCACGGCGGTCCCTCCTGCTGTGATTCAAGCGTCGATGGCCGGCAGGTTGATCCAGGGTGAAACTACCTTCGCCTGCCCCCCGAGGAATGCCGAGGCCATCGGCACCGCGCTGGTGGCACGCATCTGTCACGATGCGTACCGGTGTGACCCCGTCGGGCGAGGGCTCACCGGCGGCCTTCTCCCTGACGGGAACACATGATTATCCCCGCCAACTTCCGGTTTTGCAAGTGCAAATCAGCGCGGATTCGCTACATCGGTTTACGCGGACCCTGGACGCGCAGGTTATTGGCGGCGCAGGGCGCGAGCAAGGGAGAGAGTTGGCTTTTATCGGCCAGCAATGGTGCTCGTGTCGGCGGGTCGGCGGCATGATCAAAGCACACCTCGCATGGAAGGTTTTCGGTGCTTGCCCGCCGGGTGGTTTCGTCCGGCGAAAGTGACTGATAAGACAGATCGCCAAAGACAATACCTTGACCTAACCGGCCGATTCACATTAGATTAAGTACAGGCTTGCCGTCCGACCGCCGCGCCCCAGCGGCGGGGGGGATGGGCGGGCGAGTCTGCGGCTGGCGGCGAAGACGATCGCCGCGAGCGCAAGGGTTTTGGCGCCAGGTCGGTGCATCCATAGGGAGGCGACGCCCCGCCCTTTCAGAGCGGGCATGGCGGCTGAGCGATCGGCTGACGCGCCACAATCGAGAGATTCAACGGGGGCTTGCTAACCCGCCACAGGCCGCTGGGCCTCCTCAGTGTTCCAGGAGATGAAACATGAAGCTTCGACGCAGTACCGGCGTGATTTGGATCGGTGTGCTGGCGTGCGCGGCATTGGCCCATCCGCTCTTTGCGGCGGACTTTCTGGCGGACAAGGACCTCAAGGCACTGGGCGTTCAGCGGTACTGGCATTGCGATCTGCCGCTGACCCGCAGCGCTGCGCTGGCGAAGATCGTTCCGGTGGACGACGCCATTTACGCCCTGACCGATGACAACGTCGTGTACGCCGTGCATTCCGCGACCGGCGTTATCCGCTGGTCGAACATCGTCGCCGATCCCGGCCAGGCCGTCCGCGGCCCGACGCACAATCGGCAGTTTGCCATGTTCACCACTCCTGGGTCGGTACGCGTGATGAGCCGGCAGACCGGCGAGGCGGCCGGTGAGCCGCGATCTCTTCGGGGTTACATCATCGACGTCGTTCATGATAGCGCCACGATCTCGATCGGCGAGGCTCATGGTGTGCGCCCGGGTGACGTGTTGAACGTCGTACGCCTGGGGTCGGGAGGCGAGCCGGAAAGGGACGCCATCGCGAAGTTGACCATCACGGTGGTCGATCCGAAGCAGGCCAAGGGCCGCTTGACGCGATTGACCATCGCCAGGCAGGTGACCCTGGGTGACGTGGTCATGGCGGACGTCATATTGCCTCTTGCCCAAGTAAAGCTGCCTTTCGCCGCGAGCAGCGCCGCCGCGGCCGATGAGAAGTGGTTGTTCCTGGGCGCCGCCAATGAGCGGTTCTATTCGCTCGACATCCTCAGTGGTTTCCAGAACTGGCAGCTCCTCACGCCCAAGACCGTCACGGCCACGCCGATTCTGCGCGGCGATGATCTGTTCATCGCCGGCCAGGACGGCCTGGTCCTCGCGATCACCAAGACTGAACGCTCCAAGATCTGGTCGTTTGACACGGAAGGGCCGATCTTCGCCGATCTGGTTGTGGACCCGAAGCACGTTTATGTCGCAAGCAGCGATCGGTCACTCTATTGCCTGGATCGCAAGACGGGCCATCGTATCTGGCGCGAGCGATTCGACACGCCGCTGGATGAGTCGCCCGTCGTCTGCAAAGGCAGGTTGTATCAGCGCGTACCGCAGCAAGGGCTGTTCGTGCTTGATAGCGACACCGGCAAGCGGCTCTGGCGCCGCGAGGACGATGCCCGGTTTCTGGTGCAGTTTGAGGATGATGCCTATCTCCTGGCGACCGCCGGCGGCACGAAGCTGCTGAAGGTCGAGGCCGCGACAGGCAAGCTGAAAGTGGAGGGCGACGGCCAGTCCATCTCGCTGGCCACGGGGAATCAGGAGGAGCAGTCCATTCTCGTGGCTACGAAACAGGGCGAGCTGGCCTGCCTGCGATCGGAAAAGGCGCCTCGGCTGACGCCCGGCGTCCTGGCGGAAGCCCTGCGTAACGAGGCCAAGATACGGGCACGGGCCGAATTGGAGGCCCAGGCCAAGACGGCCAAGGCCCAGCCGACGTCCGGCCCGGCAGAGGCCAAACGGCCCGGGCTTCTTTCAGAGGAAGACTGGTTGATCAGCCGGAGCCAGACGAAGCCGGTCGGCGGGCACGGCGTGATCCAGGTCGGCGAAGAAAAAGCCGGCAAGGCAGAGAAGGGCAAACAGCCCGCCGCCGAGGAGGAAGAAGAGAAGGGCGGGAAGGCCAAGGCGGCGGAGGAGGAAGAGGAGTCAGGAAAAGCGGCTGCTGAAGAGGAGGACACGAGCGGATCTGACGAGAGCCCCGGCAAGGGCACCGACGAAGAGGAAAAAGAGGAGGATAGCGAATAGTCTGCCGACGTTCGCCGGCTGTCCGGCGCTGCCGTGCGTTGTTTGACGTAAGGATCCGCCTCGTCCGGCTGACTGATTGCCGTCCCGGAATTTTGTGTTAGCCTAGCGGTTGACCTGCATTGCATGCGGTCGGCCGTTTTTTTGTTGCGCAATCGCCTGCCGGGAGTTCACGATCATGTCCGACGTCAAGATCCGCAGGGCCCTCATTGCTGTTTACGACAAGACCGGCATCGCCGAGTTCGCCAGGACGCTCGTCGAGGAGTTCGGCATCGAGATCATCTCGACCGGCGGCACGGCGAAGCACCTCAAGGAGGCCGGCATTCCGGTCACGCTGGTCGAGGAGGTTACCGGCTTTCCGGAGATGCTCGACGGGAGGGTCAAGACGCTACACCCCAAGATCCACGCCGCGATCCTCGCCGACCGCGACAATCCCGAGCACATGCGGCAGCTCAAAGAGCATGGCATCGAGCCCATCGACATGGTGGTGGTGAATTTGTACCCGTTCGAGAAGACGGTGGCCGATCCGAATTGCACGTTCGAGCAGGCGATCGAGATGATCGACATTGGCGGGCCGTGCCTGCTAAGGGCGGCGGCGAAGAATCATAAGCATGTCGTAGTGGTCCATTCGACGAGTTTGTACGGTTGGGTGATAGCTCGCATGCGTATGTACCGCGATGGGGCTGATGACAGCCAAATTCTCTGGGACGACGTGCGTTCGTCGGGCGCATTTTGCGCATTCTGGACAACCGCTGACTATGACGCAAAAGTGGCCAAATGGCTGAGTGCGCAGGACGCCAGCGACCATCAGCCCACGGTTGACATGCTACGTCTGTGGAGCAGCGATCGGCTGAGATACGGGGAAAACCCGCATCAGCGAAGCGAGCTTTTCTACATGTATGGCGACCCAACGACGGGAAGCCTGATACCTGAGTACGAGGATGAGTCTCCCAGGCCGATGTCCCACAACAACTACCTCGATGCTGACGCGGCTTTGCGGCTGTGCGGAGAGCTGACAAGATCGAGGTCCGCCAAGAAGTTGGCGGCTTCAGGTCATGTGGGGGAGGCACAAGGGGGCTTGGTGAAGGACGCGCGCACCGGGAGCGCCGGCAGCGCGGCGAGTACAAAGCTCTGCTTTGTACAGGGTGGCGAGCAAGGGGCGAGGACAGAGGGGGGGAGTACAAAGCTCTGCTTTGGCGCATCAGACAAGCAAGAGCCAGACTACTCACCAACGATTCGCAACGAGGTCCTTAAACGCCGGAAGCTTCCCCATTGGCAAATGCCCGGAGCCTGTTACTGGGTGACTTTTGCCAGCGCCATCGGCGACCTCACCGATGACGAGCGAGACATCGTGCTATCAGCGATCCGCCATTGGGACGGCACAAAGATCGACCTGTACGCAGCGGTGGTCATGAAGGAGCACGTGCATATGCTGTTTGCTCCGAAGGAGCTGCGAGGGCGGCCGGGCGAGTTTTACGATCTGTCCGGGCTGCTTCAGAACATCAAGGGCTTTAGTGGGAGGGAGATCTCGCAGCGTAGGGGCGGTATTGGCCAAGTGTGGGTAAAAGAGTCCTTTGATCGATGGATCCGCAACGAAGAAGACTTCTCTGAAAAATGGAGATACATTGCTGAGAACCCAGTTAAAGAGGGGCTGGCTCCGACGCCGCAGGAGTACAGGTGGTGGTATGGCGTGGACGTCCTGGGTATAGGGATCGGTGCTGCTGAAGTCGCTGGCCCCGCGAACAAAGCAGAGCTTCGTTCTACCGCGCCCGCGCAAGTGCCGGCACAATCTCACGCGCGAGAAGGAATCGAGCCGGGATCCTGTGACTCCGACAAAGCAGAGCTTTGTCCTACCCCGGTGTGCGTTTTCGTCAAACACACCAACTCTTGCGGCGCAGCGATCGCCGCCGACCCCATTGAGGCCTACCGCAAGGCATATCTCGGTGATCCCAACGCGGCGATGGGAGGAATTCTGGCGGTGAATTTCGAGGTGACGCACGATTTTGCGACGGCAGTGATGGAATCTCTGCAGCGCTGGGGTAAGGCAGCCGGCGCGGGAGCGTTCTTCGTTGAGGTTTGGATCGCCCCCGGATTTGCAGACGGAGCGGTCGAAGTCATCAGGACGGCCAAGAAGTGGGGGCAAGCCGTGAGGTTGATGCCAGAACGGATGACCGAGGCAGCCGATCCGACCGCCATGCAGTATCGTAGCATCGCCGGCGGCATGCTTGTTCAAACGCCGGATCTCATCGGCCTCAACGAAGACCAATGGAAAGTCGTCACTCAACGCCAGCCGACTGAGACGGAGATGGATGATCTCCGCCTTGCTTGGCTGATCTGCAAGCACACCAAGAGCAACGCCATAACTGTCTGCAAAGACGGTATGCTGATCGGCAACGGGGCCGGGCAGATGTCACGGGTGATGAGTTGCCGGATTGCCACGTGGCTGGCGAAAGAGAACAAGCACGCCGAGGCCCTCAGGGGCGCGGCGGCCGCGTCGGATGCGTTTTTCCCATTCCGGGACGGGCCGGACATCCTGATGGATGCGGGCGTCACCGCGATTATTCAGCCCGGCGGCAGCAAGCGGGATGAAGACACGATCGCCGCCTGCAACGAGCGCGGTGTGGCGATGATCTTTACGGGCACGCGGCATTTCAAGCATTGAGACCGGTGCAGCGATGCCGTGCGCGCTCCACGTCGGCCGCCCCTGGCCGACGCGGAGCGCGCACGGCCGTCCGCATTTGGTGTAGCCCACGGGCCGAGCGGACGATCGCCCGCGTTCCACGTCGCCCACGGGGGGCGGCGATACGCTTGGCTCATTCCGTAAGCACTGCCGTCGGCCACGTGCTTGGGTCGATCCACCAGTTGAGATCGTCGCCGATGGTCAACGATTGCTGGCCGAGCTCATTGTCTTCGACCATGTAGAACAGCCCGATCCGCGAGTGCTCGACCGGGTCGAAACCGCTCAAAGCCTTCGCCGGAATGTGCCCGGTTAACGAATAGCCTGCCGAAGTCACGAGGGAGGCGATCGTGATGACTCCGGGCGGTACTGCCGGTGCATCCTCGGCGGCTCGATGGACGGGCGTGCCGCCGGCAACAGGCTCATCACCATCCGAGCCACCCCCGGTCGGCATGAAGTAGAACTGCTGGCAGAACCGCGTCGCTCGGCGGATGGTCCGCGTATCGCGCATGTCGGTCATCAGGCGGAGATTGTCCGATTTCCAGAACCGCGACGCATCGCAGCGGAGCGGCAGGCTTTTGCCCTCGACCGCACAGGCGATGTAAAGACCGCCCTCGTTCCACGCCGCGTAGACCCGGCCGAAGCCCTCTTCCGCATCGAGCTGATGCAGCGCCGGTAGGAGATAGCGATCGTCCCAATCGTCCGCCCGTCCGTCGATCTTCAAGGCCCGCGCGCAGCGGTGCAGTGGAATCTCGAACTTGAAGAGAAACCTGTTGGGGACGAGTTGAGACATCAGTCACGTCAATCGTGCCGCAGGGCTTCGATCGGGTTCAGACCTGCCGCGCGTCTCGCCGGCAGGAATCCGAAGATCACGCCCACGCCGGCGGAGAATGCGAACGCGATCAGCACGATCAGCGGCGACATCAACGGCTGCACGCCGATATTGGCGGCGATCAAGCCCGCGCCGATGATGCCCAGCAGGATCCCAACCGATCCACCGGCGCTGGCGACGACCCCCGCCTCCACTAGAAACTGCCGGTGGATGGCCTTGGTCGACGCCCCGATGGCCATGCGGATGCCAATCTCCCGCGTCCGCTCGGTGACGGCCACCAGCATGATATTCATGATGCCCACTCCGCCGACCGCCAGGCTGACCAGGGCCAGAAAGAACATCAGCAGCGTCATCTGATTGCTGACCGTCCGAGCCTGCTGCTCCTTTTCCTTCAGCGTCGTCACCTTGAAATCGTTTTCGTCCGTCTCGGCCAGCTTGTGTCGCTGCCGCAAGAGGCCCTTGATCTGCTCGACCGCCGGCTCCACCGTCTGATCGCTGGTGGCCGAACATAGAATCACGCCCGGTTCCTGGATGCCGATCAGATCTCGCAGCAAGATCGGCAACGGGATTACGATGGCGTTATCTTCATCCATACCCAGCGGATTGAAGCCCTTGGGCTCCAGCACGCCCACGATCTTGAAGCTGAGCTGCCCGATCCGCACAGAGGAGTTCAGCGGGTTGTGATCCCCGAAGAGTTCTCGCAGTGTGGTCTGGCCTATGAGGGCCACGCGGCGGGGGGCCACAATGTCGAACGGCTCCAGATCGCGGCCTTCGCTGATGCCCCAATTGCGTATCGATGCATATTTCGCATTCGCCCCCGTAACAGGCACGTTGAAGTTGTTGGTATCGCTGATGACCTGCAAGTTGATGGCCTGCATGCCGCTCGCCATGGAGACGGCATCGCACTCCGACTCGATCGCCTCGGCATCGGCCTGCGAGAGCGTGCTATGGAAGATCTCCTTGCCGCCGCGGAGCGTGCCGGTCTTCCTGGTGTCCTGGCTGAAGACGAACATCATGTTCCGCCCGGCCCGGCGGATGTCGCCGATGAGAGAATCCTTCACGCCCTGCACGACGCTGACGCAGATAATCACCACGGACACGCCCATGATCATGCCGATCATGGTGAGGAAGCTGCGGAGCTTGTGCCGCCACAGCTCCCGCAGGCCCATCTTGAAACACTCTATCCACAGGGCGAGCATTCTCGTGTCCTATGCCTGAGCCAACTCCAGCGCCCGGACATCCGGAACAGCCGGTCCGCCGCATCGGGGCGTCGGCTGATCGTGCACCACCTGGCCGTCGCGGAGGACGACCACCCGTTCCGCGTAGGAGGCGATGCCCGGGTCGTGCGTGACCATGATGATGGTCATGTGCTCGTGCTCGTGCAGCTCCTTGAGGATGTTCATGATTTCGCCGCTGGTGTGGCTGTCCAGGTTGCCGGTGGGTTCGTCGGCCAGGAGCACGCGGGGACAGTTGACCAGGGCCCTGGCGATGGCCACGCGCTGCTGCTGGCCGCCGGACAATTGCGAGGGCAAGTGGTGCGCCCGGTCGGCCAGATCCACCTTGGCCAGCGCCGCCATCGCCGCCTCGCGACGTTTCCTGGCCGGCACGCCGGCATAGACCATCGGCAGCTCGCAATTCTCCAGGGCGGTGCTTCGCGTCAGCAGATTGAAATTCTGGAAGATGAAGCCGATGTAGCTGTTGCGGAGCTGGGCGAGCTGCTCACGGCCCATCTTGTCGGTCGCCTGACCGGCAAGGCGATAAGTGCCCTCCGTCGGCACGTCCAACGCCCCCAGGATATTGAGCAGCGTCGATTTGCCCGAACCGCTGGCGCCCATGTTGGCGACGTACTGCCCCTCCGGGATGTCCACGTCCAGGCCGCGGAGGGCGTGTACCGCGGTCTCGCCGGCGTCGTAGATCTTGTGCAGGCCGCGAAGCTCGACCATGAGCTTGACGGTCGGATCGCTGACCGTCGAGACAATTCGATTTGTTGCAGCTTCGGACATGCCGGCCATGGATGCTCAGTGCTATAGGGTGCGGTTCTCGGGGCTAGCCAGTTTCATGGCGTCCTTGAAGTTGAAGCCGTCCTTGGACTGGTCGATGTACTTCTTCACGAACGTGTCCCCCGGTTTGGCGCCGGCCACGATTTCCGTGTTCACGTTGTCGGTGATGCCGATCCACAGCGGTAGCGCGATCCATTTCTTGTCCTTCTCGTCGAACTGCCAGGCGTGGGCCTTGGAGCAATAGGCCACCTCCTGGCCGTTGGCATCGACGGTCGGCCTGGGCGGCCAGGTCACAGACTCGACGATAGCCCGTCGATCCTCCATGCTCAGCGGCGGATTGAAACGTAACGCCGTGTTGGGAATCTGCAGCGTCTCCGGCTTCTCCACGCACAGGATCTCGACGTTCACCGACAGGCCGGGAATGAGGGTGTGCCGCGCGTCATTTTTCACCTCGAAATCAACCGTGTACGTGACGACGTTCTGAATGCTCTCCGGCTGGTTGTACTTGTGCTTGATTCGGTCCTCGAACGTAATCGGCTGCCGGGCCTCGACGGTAAAGCGGGCCTTCTGGCCGACCTCGATGTGGGCAATGTCAGACTCGCTCACGCGGGCGCTGACTTTCATCCGGTCCAGGCTGGGGGCCAGCAGATAGAGTGGGGGGGTCTGAAAGGTCGCGTTGACCGTCGTGCCCACGTCGAAGTATCGCTTTAAGACGATGCCGTCGATGGGAGCGCGGATGGTGCAGCGGTTCACGCGCGTGTTGGTGTAGTTTGCCCGGGCCTCAGCCAGCTTCAGGGCGGCTTTGGCCTGCTCAACGAGCTGCTCGGCACGTCCGGGCAGGATTCGTTCGTTGTTCACCGCGAGGTCGTAGGCGGCCTGGGCTGCCTTGGCGTTCGCCTGGGCCTGGAGCCAGCGGGCCTTCGTCGCCACCCATTCGGTGTCGGTGGCATCGCTGTTGCCGTGCAGCTTGTCGACGCGATTCCAGGAGTATTCCGCATCGACCAGCGCTGCTTCCGCCTGCTCCTTCTGGGCCAGCGCTTGCAGCGTGTGGACGGGCAGATTGGCGATCTGTTCATCCCTGCCCAGTTCGGCGTCGGCCACCGCGCTTTTCGCCTTCGCCAAGTCGGCCTGGGATTGCTGGTCCTCCGCCTCCGCGAGTTCCGGATTGATCTTGCAGATGATCTCGTCTTTCTTGACGGGTTGATCGGGCTCCGCCAGGAGGTCGTCAATCTTGCCGCTCACCTCGCAGCCCACCTCGACCGTGGTGAGCGGCTGGACCGTTCCGTTGGTTTCGATGGTCATGGTGATGGGGCCGGTCTTGACCGCCACGGTCTGCAATTCGTGGTTTGCGTCCGAGCGGCCGAGCGTCTTGTACAGGATGGCTCCGCCCCCCAAGACGACAATCGCAACTCCGATGATCCAGGAACGCATGCTCACCTTCTTCTGACGCCCGGCTCCGCGGCGATGTTCAAAAGTGTAGTGTTTTTGCTCAGAGATGCAAACGGCCTGGGCCGGTGCGCCTCACGGATGAATCGCGAGGATCCGATGATCGCTGTGCTGAACTCCAGGATGCCGTGGGCAAACCCGGTTTGCCTGTGCTGGCCGGCACAAAACCATCCTCGTGTGAGCGAGATGCCGGGCCCGGCGGTCTGTTACCCCAGGTGTAGAAAAACCGAACCGTCGGGTCTGCTGGGGATTGTCAAGGATCTCGAATGGCCGGCTCGGAATCGGGCTGCCCTTTCAGCGCCAGGCGCTGCTCCGAGGTCTGGCCGGCGCTCGAGCGACGTTGAGTGACGATCCACTTGGAGATCTCCGCCTTCACGAAGGCGCGGTTGGTGCAGTCCGCGTGTCCGCCGGTCCAGCCGAGGTCGGCATGCCGCGCGGTTCGGCCAATGTTGACAATCCGTCCGCTGGCTTTGCCGGGTCCGTGAAGGCCGACCAAACCGGCCGAATCGTCAAACGTGCCGTCGATGGTGCCGAGTGCCCGGACAGGACCCTGAAGCACCGGATCGCTGCTGGAGCAGTAGACGTAGATCTTGCCCTTCATGTTGGCGAGGGCCTTGCGGCAGTCGTAGTTGCTCGACAGGCTGGAGCCGACCATGACGTAGTTGTTGACTTTGTAGGGCGGTTTAACGCTCTCGATGGCCCACATGCCCACACCCGTGCCGGCCGACAGGGCGATGATGTTGGCGTCGGCGTCCGGGTTTCTCTTGAGGTAATCGGTGATCTCGTTGCCCAGCCCTGCACCGGCGCCCTTGGCGATGAAACGGAGGGTTTGGTCGAGGGCCGGGTTCATGGTCAATGACCAGTGATAGTTGGTGACCAGGCCCTTGTAACCGGCGTCTTGCAGGCCCACGGGAACGTCCAGGACGCCGAAGCCCCAGTTGCCGGCGCCGTCGATGTACCAGGTGCGGCCGAACTTCTCCCGCGGATCCGCACATCCGCTTGCCAAGGCGAGGGTCAGCAGACCCAGCATGGACAGAGATCTCATGGTTCCTAGCCCTATGCCGTACAGGGATCAACGTCCTCTTGACCACACATGGGTCAACGCGAGGGTCGGATCTTACTCGGTGTGGCAAGGCGGCCGCAATCTATTTCGGGGCGTTTTTGACCGGCTTGCACCGGGCGCCCTTCCAGGGAC
>DATKKX010000323.1:0-5810 GCA_035542775.1 Phycisphaerae bacterium
CCATCTCTCAGCACAAACGCAAGCTGGGATCGGCTCTGACCGCGCGAACTCCTCGAACCAGGGAGAGCGAGTGCATCCTTCGAATCGCAACCCATGACCTGATGATCCTCAGGCGTGCCAGTTAAAGGTTTCTACAGAGCACATTCAGTACTCAGCACTCGGGACTCAGGACTGAGCACTCCCGAGTACTCCGGGTCTCCGCGAAACACTCGCGTCCATCGGCTGTCGCCCCAGAGAAACCATGCCTGGGGGCATTCGCGGAGAAAACTCTCAAAGTGAGCCGTCCAGACTTCCATGGCGCGCTGGATGGCCGCCCTGCGACCGCCTTCGGCGCGCGACAACGGCTCTATCGAAATCGGCTCGCGAGCATAGATGACGTGCGTGCGTCCGCCCAATCGTCCGAAGACCGGCAACAGCGGGGCCTCCGCAAGCATGGCGATGGAGGCCGGACCGGTGGGCAGATAGGCCATCTTGCCGAGCAATTTGACGGGCACGCCCTTGTCCGTCTTTTGGGCGATGTCCGGCGTCATGACCAGGGCCGACCCCTTTCGCAACACCTCCACGCAGGCCGCAGCCCGGCTGGCCGGGTCGGTGGCGCTCTCCGGCTCCAGGATCACCGGCAGACCGGACGCCCGGCACCAGGCGTACTTCAACTCGCGCTTTCGGCGGTCTTTCGACCATCGCAGGTAGACCCACACCGGCACTTCCTGATTCAGCCGGACCAGCGTCAACAGATAATCGCAGACATGCGGTGGGGCAACGACGGCACCGCGCCCCGCAGTCAAGGCCGTACGAAGGAGCCCGATCGACTCGTCCACTTCGATCTGGGTGCGAGCCAACCCCGCGACCGCACCGTTTTCGCGGCCCAGGCTGAAGACCCGTACGGCATTGGACAAGTGCAGCGCGAGCTGCTGGAAGTGTGCTCGAAAAACCGCCGGGCTATAGACGCCCGCGGAACGCATATTCTCGGCCACTATCCGGGCCAGAACAGGCAGCCGCGGACCGGTACCGGCCATCAGGCGCTGCATTACGTCGATAGTCCAACTCGGCAGGAGCGGAGCCGCACTCTGGGCTGTGGCTATCGCCCGGGCGGTGAACCATCTTCTCGCAGTTCGCAGCACCACTCCTCGCTCCTATTCTCCGGCCGTTCTGCGACACGAACGGACCGCTTTCGGCAAACCGGCCGGTCTGGCCAGCCGGCAACAGTCTACGCCCGTCGGTTGCCGGCCACAACGCGAGAACCTTGTCGCTCGTAATAGGGGGTGCATCCCGTCGTTGACCGCTGCATCGCGCAGTCTGGCCTTGTCTGACCTTCACGCCGCGGGCGCAAGCGGCGTCACTCTGACACCAGGTCAATGGCGCGCTCGAGGGCTTCGTCCCGCCCTTCGGCAATGCCGGGAATCGTCCGCGAGACGGGGACCGTAGGCAAAATGCCGACGCCGTGGTGTTGCGAACCATCATGCTTCAGCACCTTCATACCGGTCCAGGCCGTTCTGTATCCCCCGGGGATCTCAAAGGTATTGACGTTACCGTTCGTTCCGGCGGACGGTCCGCCGACGATATCGCCCAGCTTGTAATGCTCGATGATACCCAGACACGACTCGGCATAACTGATGGCTCGGCCATCAACGACGAATGCCTTCCTGGCCTTAAAGTATGGTTCTGCCGGCGAGATGCTCCATTCTCCGCTCCGGTCGAACCTCATATCCTTCCGGTCCGGCTGAACGACGAGCGGAACATGCCATTGGGCACTTGTTACCCCCTTCTGAATGAGATGGGAGAAAAACAGGAAGGCATTGAGCGTCCTGGGGTACCCGCGAAAATCGAAGATGATCCCCTTGGCTTCGGCAAGCTTGGCGATGGCTTCGGTGAAATCTTCGTCCGTGACGCGGCCCACGTCCACGTAATAGACGCCTGGCCTGACTTCGGCGATCTTCTCCGGCCGCGGCTCATCCAGGGGTTCGGGTCGCTGGCGACGCCGGAGCGTGACCTTGTATTGAGTCCCGTCCGGCTTCTTCAGGGACAATTCTACTTTGGAGTCCTCGCGGCCGGTCGCCAGCACGTTCAACGCCCGCCATCGGCGCCACTGCGGCGTCGCACCCGAAATAAGCCGCTCCGCCTCCACCCACAACTCGGCAACAGCGTGCCCGTCGATTTTCTCCACTACGTCGCCGCGATGAGGGCCTTCGGAGACGTCGGGGGCCACGTATGTCACCACCAGCTTATCTTCCACCCATGTCCAGGCCAGTGGCAGCGAGGCACAGTCCGTATCGCAGGCGTGCCAGACGTTGCCATGCCCATCGTGCAATTGGGCGACGAGCTCGCGCAAGGTGTCAAGAAAAGCTCGCTCATCCGCGTCGGTCGCCGCTTTCTCCAGGGCGCGGCGGAGGGCAAGGTTCCAGTCGGTCTTCACCGCGTCGAAATACGGGTAGAAATGTTGAAAGACGTTCCATGCCAGAATGACGGCCCCCAGGCGCGTCGCTCTGTCTTCGGCTGAATAAAGGCCGCCGGCCGTGTACAGGCCTGTTTGTCGCGGCTTCGGTGGGGCAGGCTCTTGCTCGGCAGGTGCCTTCTTGGTTCCTGGAAAGGTCCCTTTCTTGTCCGCGTATACGGCAAGCGGGATCATGCAGGAAACCCCTCCGCCCAAATCAGCGATGTAGGGTTTGGCCGGATCCGGGCATCCTACGGGTACCTTCCCGTCGCTGAGCTTCACGCGCTTTCGCTCGCTGCGATAGATCTGCCGCCGGCCGGATTTGTGCCCGAGAAGCCTGGAAAAAACCTCGTCCGGCTCGATCTTCTTCGTTTCGCTCGCCTGTCCAAGCCCGTAGTGCTCCCATTTCACGATCGTGACCTTGCCTGGCTTGGGCGCGGCCTTCAGTTCCGCAGGTATCTCCGGCTGCTGGCCGGTCGGAAACACCCGCACCGTCGGCGCCATCGGCCGAAAGAGGGCGTCGAGCTTTTCAGCAAGCTCGACAGCCGATCCGGCGGGTTCCACCTCTCGCACGCCTCGGATGGCGAAAGCATCCCAGTCCGCCACGGCCGCCTGATCGCTGGGGTGGAAGTAGCGGACATAGCCCAACAGCCTCGTGAAGGCGACGATGTTGTCCAGTTCCTTTTCCTTCAGCGGCCGCGGGCCTTCCACGACCGGCGCCGGGGCCTCGCCGACAATTTCAAGGGAAACGTCATCGAGATCAACCCGGCCCTCCTTGATGAGCATCAGGCCGAAGCAGATTTGCTCAGCATTTTCTGCGACGGGCCCCACGATCTCGTAGGGCTTCCATTCCGCAGCGGTGATCGGCCGGTCATCCATGTTGTCAAAGAAGCCCATCGACTGGTTGGGCCGATCCACGCGGAACCACAGTTGCGCCTGGTTGTCGCCAGCGACCTGCGTTCTCACGGCGGCCTTGAATCGGACAAGCCTGCCGTGATAGGGTCCGGCCGGGATACATTGCATGAGGTTGCCGAACGGCGCCTTTCCTTCTTTGTCCTTGCTGAGCAGGCGAACGTAATGCTCGCCCTCCTGGGCATCGCCCGCCATGACCTCAACCTGGTAACCCGGGGTCGGCACGAGCCATTTCTTGGGGATTTGTCCCAGAGCACCTTCCTCGAAGCCGAAACGTTCGGTCGTCGGCTGAGCCTCCGCAAAACTGGACAGACATGAAAATAGAAAAGCTGTCAGCGCAATCGAGCCCCTGGACATGTGAGACCTCCTGCTGTGACTTGCTGCAAGCTGAGAACGGCATTCTAAAGCAATGCGTGTGGCTTGGGCGGTCAATTCTGTCGAGCCAGGAGCTCCCACACTTACGAGCGCGGCGATCGGGTCATACGGTTTGCAGCCACACCGTCATTTGCTGCAGCTTCGTCTGCCATTCGCCGGAGAGACGTCGCTGCAGGAAGGTCTGGAACAACAAATCCACCGTCTGGCCCAGGTGGCGGATTTGCTCGGCACGCTCCTCGGCCCGCGCATGACCGTTGCCGTTGCCGTTCGTTTCGGTCTTGGGCAACGTGGCCGAGGAGATGTTAAACGTCTCGGCCTGGAGCGTGAATTCGTATTGCTGGCCCTGGCGGGAAACCATCAGGCCGGCCTTCCTCGGCAATTTGCCGGAGGCAATCGCCCGGCGGCTCTCCGGCAACTGCGTGGGACCGTCGCAGGTGATGAGCTCCTTGCCGTTCTCGGCCCGCGGGCACTCCAGCATGAGCTGCTTGACGAACATGACTGCCGCCTCGGTGCCGTCCGGCAGCTTGATCGTGTCGCCCTCGGTCCACAGTGTGTACCACAGCCAGAGCAGAAACTCGTTGCCAAGAAAATCCCGCGATGAGGAATCATGCGCGGTCCAATACACCTCGCCGTGGCCGTTGGCGCCGGGAAACTCGACAAACTTGGCGGGCCTGAGCGATTCGAGCCTCCGATCAGCCCCCTTTTTCTCCGCCCATTGGTAACTCAGATGGCCGGCGGTGATTTGTTCCAGCCGCTTGTTAAAGGTGGTCTTGAACAAGGCATGCAATCGCTCCAGCACGGCCGGTTGCGTGGCCCCGACGTACAGAACGTCGTCGCGCGTGTCCCAGAGCAGCGGAAACTGGCGAAGCCGGCGGTAGCGGCCTTCGCGAATCTCCTTCTCGGCGCGCCCCCGGGCGGCGTCCGTCGCTTGCCGCTTCAGCCGCAGGCGCGAGCGGACGTTGGCGCCCTTGTCGGCGATCGACTCCAGTTCCAGCTCGACGTAAGCCCGCATGAGATCGGGTGGAATGCGGCTGGCGTCGATCCGCATGCCGACATGGAGGCAGTCCAGGATCACGTTCTTCTCAGCGTCAAACTCCGCGTCGAGGAGATGCCGCCCGCCGAGCCAGCCGACTTCCTCGTGATCGGCGGGCAGGCAGGTCCGGCTGCCGATGCGGTTGGCGCGGAACTTGTCGATGAGGTTTTCGTCGAGGCGCTTGGGCGATCCGCCGACGACCTGAAACCGCGAAAAACTGACCGTACCCGACAGGAACGACATCTAAGGCCTCGCTTGTGCATCTGGTGGAGGTTAATCCCGCGGCGAATGCCCTCATAGAAGCCGCGTCAAACGATCGCTGGCGGTGTGCGGCGAGGACGGCACGATGCTATGAACGGCGGGCCCGTTCGTCAACGGGGCTTTCGAGGCCGGGGAAGATGTTGCCGCAACTCCATGATATACTGGGCTTAGCGCGGAAGAGCCCCAACAAATCACAACCGGAGATCGGACCAATGACGGGTAATCTCAGGCGAGCGAGCGTCCTGGTTGTCGGCTGGTGCCTTTGCCTTGGCACTGTGGATGACGGTCGCGGTCAACAAAAGAGCCCGACGACGCAGCCTGCCAGTAGGCCGGCGGGGAATGAGGTTCGGACTGTGCTGTCGCCCGAAACCGCCGCGGAGGCCCAGAAAGCTGTCGATCGTGCTTTAGTGTTCCTCCGCAGCAAGCAGGAGGACGACGGCGGGTGGACCGCGCCCTATGGACCGGCCGTGACCGCGATCGTGGCCCAGGGATTCAGCCAGGACCGGGATTACGGCCCCAAGCATCCCGTGGTTCAGCGGGCCCTGGCGAGCATCTCTCGCTTCGAGCAGACTGACGGAGGCATCTACGAGCGGCAGCAGAATCTGGCCAACTACCAGACCTCTGTCGTACTGATGATGCTGAGCTCGCTGAACGACCCGCAACAGAAGGAGCGGATTGCCAAAGCCCAGAAGTTCCTGGCGGAATTGCAGTACGACGCCAACGAATCGGTGGACAGGACCAATCCGTGGTACGGCGGCGCCGGCTACAATGAGCGCAAACGCCCCGACCTCTCCAACA
>DATKKX010000324.1:0-16562 GCA_035542775.1 Phycisphaerae bacterium
CTCCTCCGCCGCCGACGGAAGTCCCGGCAGCACCGAGTCACCTTCCGACACCCGCCGCTCCGGCGACGGCGCCGGCGGGCACCGCGCCCGCATCCACCAGCGCGCCCGCCGAGCCCCAGGAAGTGACCGCGATGGTCGATCCGGAGACCGGCAAGATCATCCTGAGCGGCCCTCAGACGGAACTGGACATCCTTTCGAAGCTGGCCGAGGAACTGACCGGGGGCAAGACGCCGACGGTCTATCGCGTGTTTCCGTTGAAGTATGTCGAGGTGAACACGGCCTCCCAGCTCCTGACCAACATTTTCAATCAGCAGCAGGCGGTCGTGCCTCAGCAACGTCAGCAGCGACAGCAGGCCCCGCAGGGCGCTGCCGGTGCGAAAGGCCAGCCGGGGAGCAAGCCTGGTGAAGCCGGCGGAAAGGAAGGCCGCGCGCAGCAACCCGTGCCGGAAGCCACTCCCGCGCCGACGCCGGGGCGGATCAAGGTCATCCCCGATGCGCGCATCCGGTCCTTGTACGTGATCGCGCCGCTCACCGACATTCCGGTGATCATCGATATCCTGCGATACATCGACAAGAAGATGCCGCCGGGCGAATACAACATCAAGTTCTACAAGCTGGCCAATCTGGACGCGACCCAGGTGGTGCAGAACCTCAAGGACATCCTGGGCTTGGGCGGCACGCAACGGGGCGCTGCTCGTCAGATGATGCCGATGCAGCCTGGTCAGCAGATGACGCCCCAGCAGATGCAGCAAATGCAGCAGATGCAGCAGCAGCAACAACAGCAGATGCTGATGATGCAGGGCCAGGAGGGGCAGGGCACGCTCCTGACCGGCGAGGAGAATATCAAGCTCACCGCGGTCACGCAGATCAACTCGATCATCGCCCAGGCGCCGCCGGATACCCTGACCCTGATCGAAAGCCTGATCAAGCAGATGGAGGATCAGCCGGATACGACCAAGCCGGAGATGCGCCGCGTGCAACTGCTTTACGCGCGGGCCACGGATGTGGCGGCGATCGTGCGCGATATCGCCGGCAGGATCGTGCCCGGTCCGACGGCCGGCGCGCCGGGCATGCCCGGCGGAGGCGGTGGCGGCGGCGGCGGTCGGCGCGGCGGGTCCGTGTCGGTCAACGCCGATGCCCGGACCAACAGCATCATCCTCGCCGGCTCCGTGGTGGACGTGGACGCCGCGGAGAAGGTGGTGAAGGACCTGGATGTCCCCAATGAGGGCGGGTCCAACATCCGCCAGTTCACGGTGAAGGGCGATCCGCAGTCTATCGCCGGCACGCTGAAGGCGATCTTCAGCGGCGGCGGCGGTCCGCAGGGAGGGCAGGACATCCTCATCACCGCGGATGCGTCCACCGACACGATCGTGGTCAAGGCCCCGCCGCTGCTCATGGCGGAAGTCGAGCGGCAGATCACGGAGATGGATTCCAAGGTTGCGGTGGAGCAGCAGCGGCGATCGATCAAGCTGACCTTCGGCGACGCCGAGACGACCGCGAACAGCGTGCAGGGCATCTTTGCCGAGAGCAAGAGCAAGAAGGGCGGCAAGCAGAACATCTCCATCAAAGGCGTCAAGTCCAACAACACGATCTACATCACCGGGGCTGATGACGAGGCTTTCGAGGAGATCTCCAGGATAGTCAAGGACATGGATTCCGCCCCGAGCGGCACCAAGGTCATGACCTTTCCGCTCAAGTATGCTTCGGCGACCGATGTCGAGCAGAAGATGGGGCAGATGATGGCCAAGGCCATCACCGGCGGAAGTCTGGGCAACACCAAGCTCGACTATGTCGGCGCGGTCGCGGATACGCGGACGAACTCGCTGATCGTCACCGGCGGACCCATCACCGAAAAACTGATGCAGGAAGTGCTGAAGGCGGTGGACGTTCCGCCGCAATCGCCGCTGGAGACGCGATCGTACGCGCTGAAGCCGCCGGCCAACGCGGCCGAGGTGGCCAAGAACATCGCCGAGCTGTTCAAGGATGAAAACCTCAAGACGACGGGCGTCGCGCCGCCGACGGTGACGGCCAACGTCAACGCCAATCTGGTCACGGTGACGGCCAATGCCGCCCAGCACCAGAAGATCCAGGAGAACATCGTTGAGCCGCTGCTGGCCGCGATGGGCGAGCCGCCCCAAACCTATCAGGTGCACTTGAACAAGGCCAGGGCGGATGAAATCAGGCCGGTGATCGAAGACTTCATGAAGAAGTGGCAGCAGAGCGGGGGCAACCGGCCGCAGGACGCGTTCAACATCGCCGCTGATGCCAACAGCAACATGCTGCTCCTGGTCTGCACGCCGAGCACCAAGGCGGTGTTCGACAAGCAGCTTGCCGAGTTGGACAAGGAAGAGGGGGGCATGAATGACTTCATCTACAAGGTGAAGCATGCTCGGGCAGTGGATCTGGCCAAGACGCTCACCGATCAGATCAGCAAGACGCGCAAGGCGGTCCAGGGGCGGATGCCGGTGAATGTGATCGGCGATGACGCCACCAACACGCTGATCATCACCGGCCCGCAGACCGAGTACGACGCGATCACGAAGCTGCTCGCCGAGCTGGACGTGGAAGGCGCGGCGGAGCGGATTTCCCGGGCCTTCATGGTGAAGTACGTGACACCACCGACGATGGCGCAGATCATCAATCAGCAGTTCCAGCGGCAGGGCAAAGGGCCTGCCGAGCAAGTGAACGCCAGCTACGAGGACGGCACGCGGTCGATCATCGTCAGGGCCGATCCAAAGACCATGG
Source organism: Phycisphaerae bacterium (assembly GCA_035542775.1). Lineage (GTDB taxonomy): Bacteria > Planctomycetota > Phycisphaerae > UBA1845 > UTPLA1 > DATKKX01. Next base: position 2,746 of record DATKKX010000324.1, read on the forward strand.
AGGAAGTGGCCAAGTTCATCGAGGACACCGACAAGCTCGGCGGCCAGGTGGCCAAGGAAACCCGTTTCATGCAGTTGAAGGTGGCGCGGGCCGACGATCTGGTCAAACCGCTGACTGAGGCGATCCAGGCCAGGATGACGCCGGATGCGCGGAACAAGTATCCCGTCTCGATCACCTCCGACGTGGCCTCGAACAACCTGGTGGTGACGGCCCCGCCGGAGATGTTCGCCGACGTGGAGAAGATGGTGGCGGAGCTGGACAAGGAAGGGGAGCGGCTTCGCAAGGAATACGTCGTCGAGGTGGCCAACGGGAATCCCAATGACGTGGCCACTGCCCTGCAGGGGATTTTCGACGCCGCGTCAAAGGGTCGCCCCGGGCAGTCGGCCGCGACGGTGAAGGCCATTCCGGGAACGACCAAGATCCTGGCCTACGTCAACGAGCAGGAAAAGCAGCAGCTCGACGGCCTGGTCAAGAAGATCGACGTCGAGGGCGGGCGGACCGTGCACGCAGTGCAGATGCCCGAGATGGTTGCAGCGAAGAGCGTCTCGGAGAGCATCAACAAGCTCTTCGGCGGCAGCGCCGGAGGCGGCAAGGGGGATACCCCCAGCGCCGACTTCCACGAGGCCACTAACACGCTGCTGGTCCGGGCGACAGACGCCGAGTATGAGAAGATCAACGATCAGGTGATCAAAGCCCTGAGCCAGCAGCCCACCATCGGGTTGCTGAAGATCTTCAAGATCCCGTTGAGGTACGCGGTGGCCGACGAGGTGGCCAAGACGCTGCAGGACTTCTTCGACAAGAAGGCCGGCGTGCAGCGGCAGCAGGGGGCCCGGCCGTGGTGGGCGGAAAGCGCCGATCTCAACAAGAAGCTGGAGAACCAGGTCACCATCATGGCCGAGCCGGCCAGCAACATGCTGATCGCCTACTGCACCGACACCACCAAGGAGGTCATCGACGACCTCCTCAAGGACATTGACACGGATGAACCGCCGGGCGGCAAGAAGCAGATGGAAATGGTCACGCTGAAGTACATGGACGCCGCGGACATGCTGCCCATCCTGACCGAGTATCTGAAGGTGTCCAAGCGGACACAGGAATCGGCTGTTGACAACACTCCGCCCTGGTGGGGAGGCGGTCAGCGTCGCACCGGGCAGGAGCAGGAGAAGGCCGTACTGGCCGGCGACACGCGGCTGACGACGGTGGAGTCGCTGAACGCCATCATCGTGGTGGGCAAGCCGGAGAGCGTTCAGGACGTGCTGGCGAAGATCAGGGAACTGGACGTGGAGCAGCCCGGCGGCCCTGATGTTCCACAGCAGATCAAGCTGGCCCACGCCAACGCGTCGGTCATTGCCGACACGCTGAGCCGGACGTTCAATGATCCGGCCCGCAAGCAGGGCGGCAAGACCTCGGCGATTCCTCCGACGATTGTGTCCGACGAGGCCACCAACAACCTGTTCGTCCGCGCCAAGCCGGCGGAGTTCGCCCTGATCAAGAAGATGGCCGAGGCGTTGGACTCGGAAATGGCGGTGGTGCCCAGCGGCGTGCAGATTCTGGAAGTGCCGGTGGGACGGAACGTGGAAGAGCTTGCCAATACGATCGAAGAGCAGATCAACAAGAACGAGGAGAACAAGAAGAGGATCAACAAGGACTACCGCGAAAGCCGGGTCAGCATCGGTGCAGACACGATGGCGAACGCCCTGCTGGTGGCGGGGTCCAAGGCCCAGTTCGATGAAGTCAAGCGGCTGGTGAACGAGCTGGTCGCCAAGGGGCCGTCGGGCGGCAAGAAGCGAGAGTACATCACCGTACCGAACCTGACCCAGGAGCAGGTGAAGCAGTTGATCGACCAGTTGCAGCAGAGCGGCCAGGGCAAGGGCGGTACGAAGCCCTCGTCGGGCGGCCGCCGCGGCGATGCCGACTGGACGAAGAACCGGCGTTATGAAAAGGCGAAGGACAACAGGCTGTCACGTGTTGCCTGTGCGACGACACTGCCTGTTTTTTTCGCGCAGGTGGCGTTGAGCACGGCGATCGCCCAGGCACCCGCAACCCAACCGGCCGCGACGCAGCCCAAGACTTTCACCATCAAGCAGGTTGACAAGAAGCGACCTCCGGCCGAGGGGCAACCGCCGCGGGGCCCAGGCGCCAAGGAACGCCCTGCCCCGGCGACGCAGCCCGCCGAAGCGAAGAAACCACCGCAGCAGCGGAAAGAGCCCCCCGCCGGTCAGCCCGCCGGCGCCAAGGACACGAAGGCACAGCCGCCCGAGCGCGGTCCGACAGGCACGCCAGCGAGCCCGCGCGGCAAAGGCGGGCCGGAGCAACCCCGTCCCCCCACTCCGCCAGCCGGCGTGAAACCGCCGCCGGGAGGTCGTGGTCAGCCAACGACGCAGCCGGCGACCGGGCGTACCCTGACACTGGAGGATTTGTTGCGGGCGACTTCGCAGCCGGCCGGGCCGCCCGTCTTGTCCGAGGCCGCCAAGGAAGCTCTCGCCCGGCAGCTTTCCGGCGCCCCGATCACAATTGCCGAGGCGGGCCCGGAAGGGTTCATCATCGAGGGGCTTCCCAACGACGTCGAGGTCGTAAAGTCGATCCTGGCGATGCTCAACACCGCCCAGGCCGAGAACAGGAAGGTCTTTGAATATGTGAGATTGACCAATGCGCGAGCCGACGACCTGGCCAAGACCTTGACGGACGTGTTTTCCAAGGCCGCCATCATGAGCGGGCGGAAAGACCGGCCTGAGGATAAGGTCGACATGCTCGCCGACAAGCGGACCAACGGCCTCTATATCGTCGCGACCAAGGAGAAGATGGCCGAGGCGATGAAATTGATCGAGCAGAACGAGACCGCCTCCAAGGAGATAGACAAGCGGGTGCGGACCTTCACCTTGCAGAATCGGCGGGTCAGTGAGGCCGGGCCGATTCTCCAGAAGATGATCAAGTCTTATCTGGACCAGATGGGTTTGCCGGCCACCGCGATCACGGTGGAATCCGATCCGCAGACCAATTCCGTGCTCATCACCGGCGGTGAATCCGATCTGGCGTTTGTCGAGAAGATCATCGACAGCCTGGACGCGGAGTTGCCGGAGGCCAAGGAGGGCGCCAAGTCACCGATGGGCCAGGCGGACATCATGGTGGTGCCGCTGCACATCGCCCAGGCCGATGCGCTGGGCAAGACGCTGGATGAACTGCTCAAGAATGCCGGGACGGGCAAGACGCCCATGCAGGACTTCATCCGCCGGATGCGGCTGCTGGACGAGAACGGCGAGCCCATCGCGACAGTTGACCTGAACCGGCCGATCATCGTGTCCAGCGACAAGGACAGCAACTCGCTGATCATCGCCAGCTCAAAAGAGAATTGCCTGATCATGAAGAAGGTCGCCCAGGCCTTCGATCGCGAGCCGGCCAAGGCGGACGTACAGTACAAGATCATCCAGCTTCAGTACGCTGATTCCGAGGGCGTGGCCGACCAGATCACCAAGTTCCTCAAGGATTGCGAGGAACTGACCCTGCGGGCCAGTGGCAAGGGCGACAAGGCCGGTGTGCCGGGAGGCGATGCCGGCGCGCTGGTGTATCGGGCGGTGGTGAAGGCCGATCCGCGGACCAACCAGATCATACTGGTGGGCCGGACGGAAGAGCTGCCCATCCTGGAAGAGATGATCAAGAGCGTCGACGTCAAGGGGCTGGACGTGATGCCGTTCTCGATCATCAAGCTGGAATATGCCAGCGCCAGCGCTCTGGAAACGGCCCTGACGGAGATGATGAAGGATCGGGCCGACGCCCTGCCCAAAGGCACCGGGCCCAACGCCGACAAGGCCGAAAAGGTGGTCATCAAGGGTGATCCGCGGTCGCGGTCGTTGATCGTGGCGGCCAAGGCGGCGCGGATGGAGGAATTGCGGAAGCTCATCAAGGAGCTGGACATCCCGGCGACGGCGCTGATCGAGGACATCCGCACGATCACGGTTCGCAAGAGCAGCGCCACCGATCTGGCGGACAAGCTGAAGAAGCTGTGGGAGGACCGCCAGAAGCAGCAGGAGGCCGGCTCGAAGGGTCTCAAGCTGGAGATCCCGGCGATCGTGGCGGACGAGCGGAGCAATTCGCTGATCGTGGCGGCGGCCAAGGCGGACTTCGACGCCATCAAGGCCCTGGTCGACAAGATCGAGGCGCTCGAACTCAACCCCATGGCCAACATCTACGTGGTGCGGCTCAAGTACAACACCGCCAAGCAGTTGTCGACGGCCTTCAAGGCCCTGTTCGACAAGCGGGCGGAGATGCGGACGGTCGACGGCAAGGTCCGGCCGGAGGACAAGGTGGCCATCGAGGTCGACGAGGTGACCAACGCGCTGCTGGTGGCCGCGTCGCGAGAGAACTACGACGTCCTTGCTGAGAAGGTGCAGGAGCTCGACCAGGAGCTGGGTGTGCCCGGTCAGGTCGAGTTCTTCGTCTGCGACAACGTCGGTGCGGCGCGGGTCAAGGACACCATCGATGAGCTGTTCAAGGAGGGCGTCTACAAGCCGGGCGGGGCCGGCGACAGCGCCACCGCCAAGACCAGGGAGAAAGTCTCGGCCACGGTCGATGATCGCTCGAACATCCTGATCGTCTCGGCCAGCCCGGAGAACATGGAGCTGGTGCGGGAAGTCTACAAGCGGATGAACAGCGTGACCACGCCGTGGGACGCGGCCATCACCAAGTTGATCATCATCCAGAACGGGGACGCGGTGAAGATCGCCGCCCAGGTGAAGGACCACTTTGACAACCTGGAGAAGATCCGCCAGGAGGGCAGCTCGGGCGGGAAGGCCAAGGGCGGTTTCGGCATCACCGTCTTCGCCGACGAGCGGAGCAATCGCATCGTCGTGGGCGGCACGAAGGACGGCATCGACAGCGCCGTGGACATGATCCAGAAGCTGGACGTGCCGCCGGGCGAGCCGGGCTCGCAGCCGGTGGTATACCGGCTGAGGGAGGCGCCGGCCTCGAAAGTCGGCGAGATGATCAAGAACATCTTCCAGGAGCGCAATCAGCCGCGGCAGGGGGCGACCGGGCCCCAGGTCCCGAACGTGAAGGTGACCGTCGAATCCAACGACGCCAGCAACAGCCTGGTGATCAACGCCGCCAAGGAAGACCACATTCTGATCGCCGATTTAATCACGCGGCTGGACCGACCGTCGACGCTGATCGACATGGTGAAGGTGTTCCCGCTGGAGAAGGCGCGGTCCGACCGGGTCAAGGAAATTCTGGAGGAGTTGTACAAGTCAGCCGGCGGAGCGGACAGCAAGGGCGCCAAGACGATCGCGGTGGTGGAGGACAAGCGGACCAACGCGGTGGTGGTGGCGGCGCCTCCGGGCGAGCTGGAGAACCTGACCTCGCTGATTACTCGTCTGGATGAGACGGAGGTCAAGGGCCAGGCGGAAGTCGGCGTCTTCGTGTGCGAGAACGAGGATGCCAAGAAAATGGCCGACATGCTGAACGAGGTCATGACCGGCAAGTCGGCCACGGGTGGAGGAGGCGGTACTGGGGGTAAAGAGGAAGGCCAGCGGGATTTGAGCTCGATGCTCATCAGCTATTCGGCCAAGGATCCGCGCGGCAAGGAGATTTTCCTCAAGGCCATCCGCGAGAACGTACAGATCAGCTACAGCGAGCGGGCCAACAGCATCATCGCGGTCGCGCCGCCATCGTCGTTGAAGTTGATCGGGGCCCTGGTCCGGCAGCTCGACCAGATCGAGAAACGCCCGGTGATGGTCAAGGTCTTCTCGCTGGTGAACTCCGATGCCCAGAGCATCACCGATCTGCTCGACAAGATGTTCGCCAAGACGGAGGGCACGGAGGCGGAGAAGGCGTACCAGCAGGGTCGCGAGATGCACGTGGAGGGGGGAGTCAGCTCGACGGGCGGCGCCCCCACGGGGATGGGCGAGGAAAGCGGAGCGGCCAAAGGGACGTTCGGCCGGCCCAAGACGACCTACGTTGCCGATCAGCGAACCAACTCGGTGATCGCGGCGGGGTGGCCGGAAGACATCGACGTGATCGCGGACGTTATCGATCAACTCGATTCGCGGTCAATTCAGGACCGCGACAACGTGGTCATTTCGCTGGTCAACATGAAGGCCAAGGACGTGCAGGCGGCCATGGACTCATTCGTCAAGGCGGAGCAGGCCAGACTCGACAAGTTGGGGAAAGACATCTCGATTCAGCGGCGAATGGAGCAGGATATTTCCGTGATCGCCGACGAGGCGTCGAACCAGTTGATCGTTTCGGCGAGCCCGCGATACAAGCCGCAAATCCTTTCGATGATCGAGCAGCTCGATCAGGCGCCGCCGCAGGTGATGATCCAGGTGATGCTGGCCGAAGTGACGCTGGACGATCGTTTTGAGATGGGTATGGAGTTCGCTTTGCAGCAGCTCCGCTTCAGCGAGACCGCCATCGCCGGCCCTAACGGCGTCCTCCAAAGCAACCATTTCGACGTCATCGGCGGCACGGATGTGGGCGCTGCCGGCAGCGGCCTGGCGGGCTTCAGCTTCACCATCACCGGGGAGGACTTCAACTTCCTGGTGCGGGCCCTTCAGTCCGACAGCCGGCTGGAAGTCATCCAGCGCCCGATGGTCATGTGCCAGGACAACCAGAAGGCCAACATCACCGTGGGCCAGCAGGTGCCCTTCATCCGGGGAACCCAGGTCAGTAACGCCGGCCAGATCACCAGCCAGGTTGAATATCAGAAAATCGGCGTGATTCTCGACGTCGAGCCCCACATCAACCCCGACGGCTTTGTGTTCCTGAAAGTGAAACCGGAGATTTCGGCGATCGCCACCTCCACGATCGACATCGGCAACGGCGTTCTGGCGCCCGTGTTCACCGACCGTTCCGCGGAGACGACCGTGGCGGTCAAGGACGGCGAGACGGTGGTCATCGGCGGCCTGATCACCACGACGGAGAGCGAAGCCGAGAACAAAGTCCCCTTCCTCGGCGACATCCCGGGCCTGGGCGTTTTGTTCCGCGCCACCACGCGGCAGAAGACCAGGACGGAGCTGCTGGTGGCGTTGACGCCGCGAGTCGTTCGCACGGTCGAGGACGGCCGCCGGATGAGCGCGGAGTGTCGCGATACATCCGGCATCATCACCGACGAGATGAAGGCCAGTCCGCTCTTCGGCGGCCTGCGCGTGCGGCCGGAGGCCGAGAGCGAGGTGCCTGAGATCGAGTTCCCGCCGGCCGGCAAAATAACGCCCGCCGGAGGGCTGCCGCCGAAGCCGAGCGGGGCAACCGAGCCGGTGCTGCCGGAGGCGCCGCCGGGACCGGCGGCGCCGACCACCGAACCCGGGCCGGAGGAGAAGTACGGCCCGACGGCGCCGCGCTATGGCCCGTCAATCCCGAGCGATGAAGATGTCGTTGCTCGGCGCGACAAGGGCAGGAAATAGGCGGTTCCCGCGGAAGGACGGTCGGCCCAAAGGACGAAATCGTGGTGCGTGCGAAGAAGAACTGGGTGACTCTTGCCCTGGCGTCGGTCCTGGCGACGGCCGTCCGTTGCGAGCAGACTTCTTCCAATACCACCACGCAGTGGAAACCGCTCGCCAAGGACACCGCTCCGCGGGTCGAAGATCCCGGCACGGAATCGAACATCATACGCGTCAGCAAGTTCTTCAACGCCGATCCCTGGCTCTCCTTTGCCGCCGACGGCAGCGGACGAGTTGACGGTGTCCGCATCACGGTCTATCTCGAAGGCCCGAACGCTCCCAAGGGCGTCTTCGGCGACGGAACCCTGATCGTGGAGATGTACCGGCTTGACCATGAAAAGCGCGGCCGCGAGGTCCCCACGCTGGTCCACAAGTGGGAACTGCCTCCGGACCAGGCCTATCCGTGGCGGGCCAAGCAGGCGACCGGCATGGGCTGGGGTTACGGCTTGCGGCTGCAATGGCCGGCCGAGCTGGATATCCAGGGCAAGCAGGTGGCGTTTGTGGTCAAGTATCGCCGCACGGATGGACGGATCGTCAGCTCTTCCCGTCAGGTCGTGAACGTGCCCGGAGCCGGCGTTGGACCATAGGGTAATGGATCATGGATGAAACCGAAATGCTGGGGCGGGAGGCGGGCCGCGAGCATCTCGCCGCTCTCGATGTGCTGCGCCACGCCAAGAACGCGTTCCTGTGGCTGTCGGTGGTCGCCGTGGTGTTCCATGTATTCTTGTGGATCATCTTCCGCCGGCTCAACTCGGGCGAGGGTGCCAGCCAGTTCGAGCAGAGCATCGAGTGGATGCTGGCCATCGCCGGATTCGTGGCCCGGGCCTCGACGCTGGTCGTCGCCGGCGTCTTCATCGTGATCCTGCTCCTCAGCTTGAGCGCCCGGCTCGGCGGCGCCGCCGGCCTGGCCAAGGCCTGCGTCTGGTCGCTCGCCGCCCTGGCCATGCTGGTTCCCTGGGCCAGGATCTCTTCCGAGGATGTGGCCAGCATTCCTTCGGCCATTTACGGCGCCGACGAGCTGGCCAAGCGCGGGGGCGGCGACGGAGCGGATGCCTTCTTCACCTTTGTGCGCTTCTTCCTGTGCCCCATCCTGGTGGCGCTGTTCCTCGGCATCGCCCAGCATCGCTTCCGCTCGGCTTATCGCCGCATCACCATGGCCAGTTCCACCAAGCTCCCGATTCGTGAACTGTGACGGGCGGCATTCAGCAACCAGCGGTCAACCCCCGACGCCATCGGCGACGCTGCACGCCTCTCGCGGGCCGTAAAAAAGGCAGTTGATAACCGGCCACCAATGGCGGATAACTGCGCCCTGCAAACCGGCCGACCCGCCCGGAGGACTCCGGCCGGCAGAAGCCGGTTGCCGAGCGTTTCCCATGGCCGACTTACCGACAACTCCACCCAAGCGGCGCGCTGCCGGCTGGCTTCGCGCCGTTCTGATCGTTCTCGCGGTGGCGGGCTGCGGGGTCTGCCTGGTGCTGATCCGCCTGGGCACACCGGTCGGGACGCCGGTGAGGATTCTCGGGGCCTCCATTTGTGCACCGACCGACACCATCAATTGTGATTTCGTCCTGAACAGCCGCTGGTCGAAGATCGGTCCCATTCCGGCGTCTCTTCTGGGGCTGGCCTACTTCGGATTGGTCGGGCTCTGGTATGCCGTTGTCGGGATTCCCAATTACGCCGGCAGGCGATGGCATCTGTTGCCGCTGGGCCTGGTCATCCTGGGGGCCTGCGGATCGCTGGGCTTTCTCTACATCCTGGCCTTTCAACTGCCGGTCTGGTGCACGTGGTGCGTGGCCGCCCATGTGGTGAACCTCTGGATTCTGATCTTTACGATCCTCGCATGGCCCCGACGCCCGAACCTGCCCGACGACATCCTTGTTCGCGAAACGGCCCAGCCTTCCGGAGCAAGGGTCGCGGCGGCGCTGGTTTTCGCGGGGCTCCTGCTGTGGTGCATCGTTTCGACGATCACCACCTACAACGTGCAGCTCTACGCCCGCCAGCTCCAGACGCAGTACCTCAAGGCGGTCAATAACGCCGAGTACGCGATGTGGCGGTATCATGAGGCCCCCCTGAAGGAGATTCCCATTCGGCCGGACGATCCCGCGATCGGCGCTGCCGACGCCCCGTTCACGCTGGTGGTCTTCGGCGATTTCCAATGCCCCAAGTGCCGGGCGTTTCGATATTTCGCCGACCGGCTGATGGAGCAGTTCCCCGACCGTCTCCGCTGCGTGTTCAAGCACTATCCCCTGTCGACCGAGTGCAACCGCCACCTGACCGCGAACGCTCACTACTTCGCCTGCGCCGCCGCCCGAGCGGCGGAGGCGGCCCGCGCGGTGGGCACGCCCGAGCAGGCCGGCGCCTATGCCAAGAAGCTCTATGACAATGCCGGCCGGTTTGACCGGAATCCGTACGAGCTGCTGGCCTTTGACGCGGGTATTGATCGCCTCAAGTTCGCCGCGGCGATGAAGGCCGGGGCGGGCCGGGAGCGGATCGAGGAGGATGTCGACCTGGGCCACGACCTGGGCGTGGAGAGCACGCCGGCGGTCTTCCTCAACGGACGCCTGCTGGCCCACTGGTTGATCCTGAAGTCCGACGGCGGTCGCGGCGAGCCGGCGATGGATGTGGATGCGACGTTGGCTTTGTGGGAGCAGTTGCTGAAAACCGACTGAGCGACGATCGGCGCGGCAGGGGAATGATCGCCGGCGGTCTTCCGGCCGGGCGTCGTTTTCCGTGCCGTCCTCGATCGGGCGGGTGTTGCTCGCGCCGTTGCCGCGGGCCCGCGGGTTCTTCCTGAGGTCGGATCGATGGAGCATGGCAGTATGGAAGGCCGCGGTGAGGCGGGGGAAGCCGGTGTCAGGCCGCGACGCCTGCCGGTCGGCAAGTTCTTCTACCTGTTGGTGTCGTTCGTCCTGCTGTTTCTCTTCTATCCGTTCGCGCGCACGGAGGTGGTGGGGATCGGCCTGATCGACGTGTTCACCACGGCGATATTCCTGGCGGCGATATTCGCGGTGAGCCGCCGGCGCCGGGACCTGATTGCCGCGATGCTGGTGGCGGTGCCGGGGCTGGCCGCGAACTGGGCCACGTACCTGGTGCCGAGCGTGACGCTGGCCATCGCCGGGCACGCCTTTTATGCGGCGTTCTTTGCCATCACCGCGGTGGCCGTGCTGGTGGCCGTGTTTCGCAGCGGCCGGACGACCTTCGACACGATCCTCGGGGGCGTCTGCGTTTACTTCCTCCTGGGCATGATCTGGGCGTACGTCTTCTGCCTGCTGGAGCTGCTGGAGCCGGGGTCGTTCGTGGCCGGCGGCGGGAAGCTCCCGGTCCAGGCAGGCGGGCCGGGCCTGAGCGATGAGTCGGACATGGTCTACTTCAGCTTCTGCACGCTGACCACGCTGGGCTATGGCGACATCATCGCCCTCACCAAGCCGGCCAGAAGCCTGGCGGCGCTGGAAGCGGTGGTCGGACAGTTGTACCTGGCGGTGCTGCTGGCCCGCCTGGTGGCCCTGCACATCCTTCACGGCGGCCACGACCGCGTGAAGGCGTGAGCGGTCGGCTCCCGGATCAGAGCCCGACCGGCTGGGAGGGGCGGTGCGCGTGATCAAAACCCGCCCTGCGAGGGAGGGGCGGTGCCCGTGCTCCGACCCTGCCCGCCACAATGGGAGCTCGTACATGGCAACGCCTTTGAAACCGCCCTACATCCGCAAGGTCGAGACCATCGGCAAACTCGCCGTCTGGATCGTCGACGGCCCCTACATTCGCGGGCACATCGACGAGGAGTTCACCAACTTCGGCCAGCACTATCGCTACCCGTACATCCCGGCCCGCGAGTTGTGGCTGGACCAGGAGGCCCACGCCGACGAGCAGCAGTTCTTCATCGAGCATCTGCTGGTCGAGCACCGCCTGATGGCCAAAGGCCTGCCGTACGACAAGGCCCTGGTGGAGGCCGATCGCGCCGAGCGGAAGGTCCGCCGCATCGCCGGCGATGTCCGCCGGCTGACCCGGGGCGGCAAGACCCTGCCCGAGGGCCGGGATGCGCATGAGCGCCTGTGGAAGAAGCTGGAGAGCGGCGTGGCCGTCTGGATTGTGAGCGGCCGCCTGGTCCGCAGCGCCTTCGACATCGACTTCACGGCGGGCGGGCACGATTACGTCTACGAGTTCGTGCCGGAGGGCGAGGTCTGGATCGACGACGACATCGAGGAGGACGAGCGCCCTTACGTGCTGCTGCACGAGCTGCACGAGCGTAACCGCATGGCCGCCGGCTGGCCCTACAGCAAGGCCCACGCCGAATCCAGCCGCCTGGAATACCGCTGCCGCCACCACCCCGACGAGTTGCACGACGCGCTGGCGAAGGAAGGGTGGGCGTAGGAGGAATAGTGCTGAGTTCCGAGTCCTGAGTGCTGAGTCGGAAGGCATCGAGGAACGCCGCCGAGTGGTAATCTCCGGTAAACTCCGGTAAACTCCGGTACGACGAGCGCAGTCGGAGAATGCGGACGGCGGAATTCGGAACGGGGAGCCGGGATCATTGCGGAGGCCCGCGGCTGTCAGGCGTTTGATGTCCGCCGGGGGGCATCGTCTGGTGCCGGGTTGTCGGCCGTCAGTCATTTGCAGGCTCCACATCTTTTTTTACGTGCAAAGCATCGCAACGACGCGCAACTTGGTCAGCCTTTCGACCGGCAATCGGCCGCCGGGGGCCATTAGCAGGCAGGAGCCGTCAGCGGCAAGAAGCTCTCAGCGATCGGCTCATAGCTTTCAGCCGAGCCGAAGGCGCGGGGACGACGCGGCCGGACCGGCCGTCGTTCGCCGAGGCTCCAGTTATATTATACCTAACAAATTACGAATAAGCAAATGAAAAACTGGCAAGGGGGGAACCGCAAAGAACGATGGACGGAGCGGGAAACGCAAGCGATACGAGAGAGCCAAAAAGCGAGAGTCGAGGATCGAAGCTGCGGGCGGGGGGCTTCGGGAAGGGTGGAGCGAAGGATGAAACGGCATCGATCATCAGTAATGGCCCGTTTGTTCTCCGATGACCCCTTCGTTTTCCGTCGTGGTAGTGGGTAGATCACGAAATAGCATCGAACGTCTTGGCCTTTTGAATGCGGGCCCGGGTTGTGTGTCGCAGGTTTTGCAGCGGTAGGACACCGAATATGCTTCCGCCGGAAATACGGATGGAAAGTGGCGGGTTGAGGCCCGGCCTTCTGGCGGCTAAAATGGCACCTGGATTTCGCAGCCCAGCAGCAGAACGCTCGACTGGGCGGCTATGGGACAATCCATTTCAAGGGTTCAGCGGCATGGGGCCGCTGGAGGCATCGCGGGTGGTCGGGCCGCCACTCGGAAGACATCGGAGCGTTTTCCGAAAGGAGCGGCGATGCCACGTCCACCAAACACAGAGTCCGATTCACATGTTCCGCAGCAAGGGGGCCTCGGATACCTGGCCCGTTTCATGTGGATGCTGATCGGTCCGGGCGTAGCGGCTATCTCGCTGCTGTTACTCTTCCAGAACCGTCAAGGCGGCTTTTCATCGGCCGATGCAGTTCTGTGGTGTGCAGTCGCGGCGTGCATCGGGCTGCGATACATCGACGTTTCGCGACTGAACGGCCTGAAGGCCAGCGGAGAACCAGCATCAATCGTCGATTGGCGGCGGTACGCGGTGATCTTTGTGATCGTGGCTCTCGTGCTGTGGGGGATCGCACGCCGGGTCGCGATCCTTCAGATGTTGAGGGGCTGATCGAAGCGCCGGCCATGTCAGATGAAAATCGAGGGGGCAGCCGGAGGCACGCGGGAAAGGATTCCCGTGGAGGTGGGTGCGAGAAGGGATTCTCGCACCAGCGATCTCGCACCAGCGATCTCGCGCCAGTCTGTCGCGGCTCGCGGAGACGCGGGGCGGCTACTTGGGTGGGCCGCCGTAGGACTGGGGGAGGGAGTTGACGATTTTGACGGTTTCGAGGGAGACGCGGACGACCTGGCCGACGAGGCGGACGATGTATTCGGGGTCGTCGGGGCGGTTGGGGTCGCTGGTGATGCCGGAGCGTTTGTCGGTGCTCACCTGGTACTGGTCGATGACCCAATCGAGGGCGGAGCGGTTGCCGAGGCGATAATCGAAGACCTGGGGCGGGATGCCTTCGAGGGCGAGGGAGTCGTTGACGACGAGGGTCCGCTTGTCCTTGGAGAGCTTCATCTTCTCGACGCGATAGGAGAGCGGCACGCCGGGGGTCTCGATCCACTTCAGGGGCCAGGGGTCGAGGGATTCGTAATCGAGGTGGAGCTTGGCGAGGGCGGCGCCGGCATCGCGGAACGCGCGGAAGTCATCTGGCGACGCGGCCAGCGGGATGCGGGGCAGGTCGCGCTTGAGGTTGTCGGCGAACTTCTCGCGGTAGCCCTTGTGGTGGA
>DATKKX010000325.1:0-7409 GCA_035542775.1 Phycisphaerae bacterium
GCACCCCGTGCCGCGGTAATCCTCCATTGACAGAATCGTTGAGAACTCGGTAACTTACGGCCTTGGCGTGGGTTGCGTGCGACGCGGTCTTTGCGTAGGCACTAGGTCGGGCGAGCGGTGCGTTCGGCGGCCCGGGGCTGACTCCCGGATCATTCTTGGGTCGCTGCCGCGGCGGGCCATCGTAGCTGCATTCTGGTCGGCGGACGTAGCGTTCCAGAGTGTCGTAGATTGAGGGCCTCCCGAACAACATCGGGAGACGGCGATGCGAATTAACCTGCCCAATCAGATCACGATCGGTCGTTTCGTCCTGACGGTCATCTTCCTGGTTCTCCTGTCTTCGTTCGACTTCGCCCAGCGCGAGCAGAGTCTGTGGAAGCTGGACGTGGCTTTCATTTTGTTTGTGATCGCCGCGGGCACGGACTGGCTGGATGGCTATCTGGCGAGGAAGCACAACCAGGTGACGTCCTTTGGACGGATCCTGGACCCATTTGTCGACAAGATCCTGCTGGTCGGGGCGCTGGTGCTGCTCCTGGGACACGGCTTTCGCGATGCGCATGGCGAGGATGTGACCGGCTTGAGGGCCTGGATGGTCGTGGTGATCATCTCGCGGGAGCTGCTGGTTTCGGGCCTTCGAGGGTTCAGCGAGGCGCAGGGCAAACCGTACGCCGCCAATTGGTGGGGAAAGAGCAAAATGGTGCTGCAGAGCATCACGGTGGGCTGGCTGATCGCCAGTGTCGGGCGGTTACGCGGGATAGAGTGGGTGATGGAGGGTCGGCCGATCGTGATCTGGGTGATGGTGCTGTTCACTGCCGCGAGTGTGGTGGCCTACCTGTTTGCCTCGCGAGAAGCCTTAGCCGAGCAGGCACGCTGAGAAAAAGCGATCGGCGCTCGGCGGTCGGCTTTCAGCCGTGGCTGAATTCGTCTGTACCGGGATCACGCTCGCTTGCATGACTGAGGAGATTGATGTGTGAGCGATATGGTGCGCGCCATCGTGCTCGGAATCATCGAGGGGTTGACGGAGTTTCTGCCGGTATCGAGCACGGGCCACCTGATTCTGGCGATGCCGTGCCTGGGGATCGACGAGGCGCAGCCTCCTTGGCCGGTCTTTCTGTACTTCATCCAGACAGGGGCCATTCTCGCGGTGGTGATCTACTTCTGGCGCCGGTTGTGGCGGCAGATATTCACACGGCCCACTGCGGGCTGGGGCTCGCACCTCATCGCGAAGTTGCTGGTGGCGATGATACCGGCAGGCGTCGTCGGCCTGCTGCTTGACCGGATCATGGAGGAGTATCTCGAGAAGCCGATTCCGGTGGTGGTGGCATTGATCGTCGGTGCCGGCGTGATGGTGGTGATTGAGCGCAGGTGCAGCCGCCCAAAACCCATGAAGATTGAGGATGTGAGCTTACGGCAGGCGCTGCTGGTGGGGCTGGCGCAGTGCGTTTCCGTCATCCCTGGGACCAGTCGGGCGATGGCGACGATCATGGGCGGCATTTTGTTCGGGATGTCGCCGGCTGTGGCGGCGGAATTCTCGTTTTACCTTGCGATCCCGACGCTTTGCGGAGCAGGGTTGCTGCGGATTGTGAAGCATCGTGCGGAGATCACCAGCCAGTCAGCCGCCGTACTAGGGCTGGGGTTCTGGGTTTCGTTTGTCGTCGCCCTGCTGGTCGTCGCGGCGTTCATGCGCTACATCCAGACTCGAAAGCTCTGGCCGTTCGCGGTTTATCGAGTGTTATTGGGGCTTGTAGTGCTGGGCTGGTGGTTGTGGGGAAATTCCGTGGGTGGCGGTGGACATTGAACATAACGTACGCCGGCGCAAGAAGTTGCGCAGTGCGAGCAGCGGCTGCCCATGTTTGCAGCGTTCGGAGGCGGGTGACCTAACGTGCGTCCGGGCAGGGTGTCTTTATAGTTGGTCGCCGATCGTCGCTCCGACAGCGGCGACCGCAGGCCGGCTGAGGACCACCATCCCGGCGGCCTTGCCCGGGAATGCCGGAGCTGGGTATGACAAAACCCGTGCTGGAAGCACGAGGCCGACGAGCTTGAGATCAAACAGGAGGTTGCCATGTTTACCCGAGGATTGAAAATCGCGTTGGGTGCAGCGGCGTTGAGTTGTGCCTTGGCGCTCTTCAGCGCGGATACCGCCAAAGCCCAGTACGTTTACGCGGGCGCCGGTTACGCGCCGGCGTATTACGGTGGTTACTATGCACCGACCTACGTGGTCCGAACTGTCCGGTACTATCCGGCTCCCTGCTATGGTCCAGTGGTTTACCCTGCGCCTGTCGTGTACGGTGCTTATCCTGCCTACGGCTACGGCTACGGTTTTGGTTTCAGCCTGAACATTGGCCACGTGGATGGGGGTCGCTATCGCTACTATGACGGGCATCATAGTGGTGATTGGCGTCGCGGTGGAGGTGGGTACCACGGGGGATACTACGGCGGCGGTCATTACGGCGGCGGTCATTACGGCGGCGGTCACGGCGGTGGCGGCCACGGCGGTGGCGGTTCCGGTCACCGCGGTGGACGGTAGCCGGCCGGGCCTGTAAGAATAGAGACAAATGAGCGGGCGGTCGCATCAGGTGATCGCTCGCTCACTTTATTGCCTGTCCGAGATCAGGCAGTCGAGAGAATGCTTCGGCGCCGGGGTATAGGGTCGTTTATCCAGAGCCGGGACCTACGTCCCCAGGTTTGCCCATGGGCAGGAAAAGCAGAACGCCGGTCAACCAATTTCGTGGTCGCTTGATTGCGCCCGGCTGGAAGTCGGCGACGTAACGAGACATTTGGGCGTGAAGCGTCACGTCGTCGGCAACCATCTCGATGGATTGGTTGACCGGCGTCAGTTGGGGTTGAATGGTCTTCTCTTTGATTGACCTCCTGTGTTAATTTTGTTCTTCCAGTAAACTCGCCGCGTGTCAGCCGCCAAGGCCCGGAAAGATGTTCTGGAAGATCTGCAGGATGGCGTCGATAATGCCCTGCAGGAACGATTGGAGAGAGGTAAACAAGCTACTGATATCTAACGGCATCGCAATTCTCCTATGAGCCCGTGACCTACGTCAGGGCCCAGTCCTGTACCGGGCCTCTGCCCTGAGACGGGCAATAGGTGTGCCGGGGGAAAAGTCCCGAAAAAAAAGGCAAACTGCGCGAAAAAGGCCGCCCCATCCGCCGCTTCGGGCAATATTGCCCACGCCGCGGACTCCCAGGCCTGGCCGTTTTGCGGTCGGGGAGGGTCGCGACGGCAGGCGGCGCGGCGTGATGAGCCCCCCGAGGAAACCTTGTTTGGGCTGGCTGCATCGACGGCCGAGGGCTGCCTTCTCCAAGGGTGACAATCCTCGTATCGTGTGAACCGATGTCGATTATCTCGACGACGATGTGCTACCCCAGTCCGATCGCGCCGACGCGAGGGGTGTTCGTCTGGCGGCGATTGCGGGAGATCCATCGTCTGATACCGATCCGCGTGGTCTGCCCCGAATTGTGGTTCCCATGGCTGCGCGGAATAGCACGACCGATCTCGCAACATGGCGGATCGCTGTATGAGCCGCCGGTGTGGCGGCCGCGCATGTTTTACTTCCCAGGGATTCTCAAGCGCCTCGACGCGGTATTCTATGCACGGGCATTTGAGCGCGGCTTGACGATGGCGACGCGGGATGAGCCGGCTTCGCTGGTGGATGCCCATTTCGAATGGCCGGATGGGGTGGGGGCGTGGCGCGTGGCCCGTCGTCTCCACATTCCCTTCATCTGCACGCTTCGGGGCAAGCTGGTCAGCCAAATCGTCGAGCCGTCCAAACGGCGGCAGATCCGGGAGATGCTGCTCGGCGCTGATGCACTGATCGCAGTATCACGAGCCTTGGCAAGGCTGGCCTGCGATGTGGCGGGGCGGGACTTGGCGATCCGCGTGATCCCGAACGGCATCGACCGCGCAGCGTTCAGGCGATTCGAGGATGCGAGACGACCAGATGCTTCCCCTGCAACGCGCGAGGGCCAAGGGGCCCGGAGCCATGAAACCAGTCTGGCTTCTTGGCCGCGCGGGTGGAGCAGGGGGGCGAGGTACGTGGTGTCGGTCGGGCATCTCCAGGCCTTGAAGGGTTTCGATCGTCTGGTGGATATCTGGCCGGAGGTCCGACGGCGACTGGGAGACGTGCGACTCGTGCTTGTGGGCGGTGGAGCGAACGAGCCGGCATATGAGAGGCAATTGCGCCGGCAAATCGAGTCTTCCGGGCTGGGGGCGATGGGCAGGGATCGAGGGGCCGTGATTCTGGCGGGCCGCCTCCTCCCCGACGAGATCGCGACTCTGCTGAACGCGGCGGACCTGTTTGTTCTGGCAAGCCGCTCGGAAGGTTCGTGCAACGCGATCGTCGAGGCCCTGGCATGCGGCTGCCCGGTCGTGGCGACGGACGTAGGGGGGAACAGCGAGATTGTGCACGACCCAGCCGTGGGGTGTCTGGTGCCTTCCGGTGATCGGGATGCGCTTGCGGAGGCCGTTTGCCGGGCGCTGGAACAGCGCTGGGATCGAGAACAGATCGCGGTGATCGGCGGGCGCCGCGATTGGCAACAGACGGCTCGGGAATGCGTCGATGTATTTGAGAGCGTGACGGGTGGCACGGTCGTGGACCGCGTTTAGACTGAATCCGTGAACCTCCGCATGGACGGGCGACGGCACTCGTGATCGAAGGTCGCAACATCATCTGCTTCGCCAGCAACTGGTTCTATGATCCGACCAGTAAGCACCATGTGATGAGGCTGCTGTCGGAGAGGAATCATATCATCTGGGTCAATTATCACGCATCTCGCCGACCGCGGCTGTCGGCTGCCGACGCAGGCGCGATCATGCGCAAGCTGCGGCAGTTCGCCGATGGTCCGCGGCGTGTGACGGACAACATCACCGTGCTGACGCCGTTGGTCGCCCCCTTGCCCGGCAATCGCGCGGTGGCGGCGTTGAACGGGCGGCTGCTGGCGCGGCAGATACGCCATGTGCTGCGGGGCTTGCCGCGACGTCCGGTGCAGATGTGGTCGTTTGCACCCGACGTGGCCTACATGTGCGGGCGGTTCGGGGAGGAGTGCGTCGTCTACTATTGCGTGGATGAATTCAGCGGCTTCTCGGGCTATGACGCGATGAAGATACGCGCGGCGGAAGCACGGTTGGCCCGTCGGGCCGATCTTGTGATTACGACGTCGCAGACGCTGTACGATTCAAAGCGGGACCTCAACCGGAATATCGTGCTGGTGACGCACGGAGTGGACCACGAGCATTTTGCCAAGGCCACATCGCCGGATGTCGCGGTGCCCGGGGACATCGCGGCCCTTCCGCGGCCGATCCTGGGATTCTGGGGGCTGATCCAGGATTGGCTCGACGTGCCGCTGATCGCGGAGATCGCGCGGGCGAGGCCGGCTTGGTCGATCGTTCTGATCGGTGAGACCGCGACGGACGTTTCAGCCCTGAGAGCACTGCCGAATGTGCACCTGCCGGGACGGCGGGCATACGAGCGGTTGCCGGCTTATGCGAAGGGCTTCGACGTTGGGCTCATTCCATTCCGCATCAATGGTCTGACGCGGGCAGTGAACCCCATCAAGCTGCGCGAATACCTGTCCGCCGGGCTGCCCGTGGTGTCAACGGCGTTGCCGGAGGTTTCGCGTTACGGCGAGTTGGCTTCGATCGCCGGGGGTGCCGCCGAGTTCGTCGAGGCATGTGAGCGGATCTTGGCCGCGGACGGTGCCGACGACGAATTCATGGTCCAACGTACGACGGGAAGGCGAGGTTCCTGCCGAGCCGCTGCAGCCCGCCAAGCGGCCATGCGATCGGAGACCTGGACGGCAAAGGTTTCCGAGATATGCGAGCATGTACAGCACTGCATCACTGAGCGCCGCGGCTGTGGTGCGGACGCCACTCGGTAGGGAGCCCGCGGCATCATGTTATCGCCGACGCAGGAAGAGCACCGCCAGCAATGGCAGCAAGAATGAGGCCGGCTCCGGCAGGGTCCAACCGCTGAGAATCGGTTGAAACGTAACAGGGTCCACGATGTCAAAAGGCTGCTGGCCTGGTATGCCGGGCCCCAGCCACTCGAAGGCCACTGAGAAGCCTTGCACGCTCTGACCTACGCCGATCGGAGCTGAAAGGGCCAGCGCATCGTAGTAGCCGTCATCGCCGAGCAATGGATCCGGCTGCGTCACCAACTCGTCCCAGTTGCTTGACGGGGGATCGGGCGTGGTGATGGACAGGTTCCTGAAGTCGGCCAGATCGAACCAGATTGTGAACTCCTCGACGGTGAGGACTAGGGCGTTGTTGGTCACGTCGTAAGTGTACTGCCAGTGGTTGGTGCCGAGATTGGTCAGAGTGTAGGCCACGTCGACATCGCCCGCGTAGGATGCCTGCGTGGCGATCAGCGACATCGCCAAGGCGGAAACGAGCCCGACTTCCCTTCGCACTTCTTTCTCCTCCTGGGGTCGGCCTTGCGGGCCTGACCGGATTATACCGCACTCTGCCGTTGCGATGCAATCACTCCTGTGCCCGCGCTGTGCCCGATAACGGTGCCGGCGAGGACGGGCTGCCCTCGGCGGAACCGGCGCCCGGCGGCGCGACACGATGTTCGCCGGCCGGCAGCGGCACGGCATCGATAGGCAGCTTGCTCGGGTCCGGCGTGCCGGCGGTGAGCGAACCGGCCAATACGCGATCCTCCGTTCGGCCGTCCAGCATGTAGGTCACCCGCCAACTGATCGGCAGGGCCGAGACCGGTGTGGACCGGTCTACGCGGATGGTGAAGGTGTCGGTGCTGGTGACGGTCGCCCCTGGCGAGATCGTGCCCACGTTTACCTGGTTGTCGATGATGGTCACGTTGTCGGGCACGTCGAGCAATTCGGCGACGACGTTCGTGGCTGTCGTGCCGCTGGTGTTCTTGATCCTGAGGTTGAGCTGGTAGTCAAAGAGCGTCCGCCCGACGCGTGTCTTGCTCTCCAGCCCGTAGCTGAGGATGTCCAGCCAGCCCTTGCATTCGGCTTCCGGCGTATTGCCGTAGGTGCTCATGTTGATGCGCCCGCCGTCGGGCTCGGGTTCGAGGCTGAAGTCCGATGCCGGATCGCCGGCGTCGATGCAGGGCGAGTTGGCGGCGAGGTGGAAGTCGCCGTTGGCGGCGTCGACGAAGAGCGGGTCGGTGTCCAGGTTGCCGGTTCCGGACCAACCGCCCTGGACGTCGCAGTAGTTCACGACTGGCGTGCTTGAGGCTATGCTGATTTCCAACGGCGTGTCACCCCACAAGATGCAGTTGGTCAGGGTGGGGTTGGGGGAGTTGGTGCAGTCCATACCGCCGCCTCGCACCGTTGCTGTGTTTCTGCTGATCGTGCAGTTGGCCAGCACGGGGGTCGATGCGTCGCAGCTCAAGCCGCCGCCGGCACCGGACGGTCCACTGCTCTGGTTGTCGCGGATG
>DATKKX010000326.1:0-8351 GCA_035542775.1 Phycisphaerae bacterium
CATGTTGCACTCCGCATTACAGACTCTCAGTCACCGGGCTTCAGCTCTCCGCGCCCGGGGACATTCAGGTTGAGGGTTCGCCGCTAAGCCCCCCATTCTTCCACCCGTCGCGCGGCGGCGGGATTGTTTCTGTCCTGATGCGAAGCCCGGCAGACCGGGGCCCGCATCAGGACGGCGCGACGGCTCATACCATTGCTTCATAGGGCTCCAATTGGGCCCTGATTCTCTCCATGATTGTTTGTGCGACGGCCAATCCGCCGCAGCGGCCGACGCCGAGTTCCTGCCCCAGGCCGAACGCGCTCAGGAAGCTCTCGCGATCTCCCAAACGCAGGCGAAGGCGAAAGTCAATGGCCGGATTCGTACAGACCACCGATGACAGCGTCGCCGAGATATCGCCCAGCGGGATTCGGTCCACATGGCTCAGCTGCATCTCCGCGACGACGGCCACTCCGCCCAGGTCGGACTTGCCGATGGTCATCTGTCCACCGGCTTGCTCTGCCGTTTCGCGGAAGAGGCTCAGTCCCAGACCCGTGCGTTTGCCGCTCTTGGTCGTGTAGAACGGGTCCGAAGCCTCCTCCGGCGAGACATTCAACCCACAGCCGTTGTCCTCCACCACGAGCCGCAGGCAGTCCGCGGCCGGATCGACCTCGATCGTGATGCCGATCACCGACGCCTGGGCCCGAATCGAGTTCTCGATCAGATCCAGGATGTGGAGGGACAGATCACGCACAGGCCACCGTCCTTCCACCGATACCCTGCAATGCCAATGCCAACTCTTCAAAAGTCGGCGATTTCATGGTGAATGCCGTCCGCGCCCGGCCGATGTCCGCGAGAAAATGGGCGTCGGATGACGAAATCACGGGCAGTCCGAAGGAGGCGAATTGGGCCGCGGCTGAGTCGGCGGCCGGTTGACCATGCGGGATCGATGCGACCATGCCGGGATGCGGGCCACAAGGCTTAAAGATCTCGATAGCATCGAAGCCGGCGTCCTGCGGGAAAATACCTAGTTGGCTTAGGACGCTGAAGGAGGGACGGTTCACGTGGGCGGCGACAGCGAGTCCATGATTCTGCCGAACGAGCTGTACCGCGCCGGACAGCGCCAAGGTCGAAGCTGTGGCCAGCAGCTTGGGCTCCATCCCGACGACGCGACCATCGGCATCCAGCAGGCGCTGATCGCCGAAGCGGCGGCGGGAGGCGTCGGTGGCGTCCGGCAGAGTTGCGCGAACGGCATCCGCCGTGGCCAGAGCATCGGCGGCGCTGGCGAAGAGGCCCAGCAGGTGAACTTCCTCAGACGTGGTGATCTCTATGCCGGCCAGGACGGTCAGGCTGCGGGCATTGCGCGCGCAGCCACCGCTCGCCAGGTGGCCGCCGGCGGCATGCGCCGCGGCCTTCTGAGTCACCGCCGTGTTACCTGCCGCGTTATGGTCACAAATCGCGATCATTGCGAGTCCATTATCAATGGCCGTCTGCACGATGGCTGGTGGCGTCATTTCGTCGCCCGCACAGGGTGACAACGCCGAGTGTATGTGCAGGTCGGCCAGGAACGATTTCACGCATGCAATCCTCTCAGGCCCATCTCGTACAGCCGGCCGACGATCTCGAACGCCGTGAGGCTGGAGACGTACAACGCGATCCCCTCATCGACGGCCTTCTTCCGCACCGGCTCTTCGGGGCGGCGATCCATGGCAAAGATCACGGCGGCCATTTCCGCGTGGACCGCCACCGCCACGACGTTCAGATGCACCTGAACGGTGATGAGCACGCCGCCCTTGGGACCGTTGGCCAAAACATCGCTGAGCAGGTCGGAGACGTAGCCGCCCGTTACGTCGTCGGCGGCTCCTTTGAGCTCCGGTGTCATGCACTCCAAACCCAGTTTCTCAACGACGGTGCTTAGTTTCATGTCGCCTTCTCCTGGTCCCCCGTCGTGCCCGTATTCCGGCGGTCGGCGTTTTGCTGCTGGCGCAGGCAGGCCTCGCGGGTGGCCCGGCCAAGAATGATGTCTTCCGCCAGGGCCGCGCAGGTCGGCGCGCCGCAGATCCCGCAGTTGCTGCACGGCAGGCCGCGGGTGAGCTTGTTGATTTTCCCGAGCTTGGCGATGGCCTTGGTCATATCCGCGTCCAGCCGCAGGCCTCGACGCGGCGAGTAGGCCCTGCCACGCCGGACAGCCTCGGCCCGACTTTGGGGCCGTGTCCGGCTTCGGTTCCAACGGTAAGCGGCGAGGGAGGCCTCCACGCCCAACAGCGGGGAGCCGAAACAGCCTCCCTGGCAGGCGTAGAGTTCCAGCACGGCCACATCGCCGGCAAGGCCGTCCTCGACGGCTTCGAGAATCTTGAGCACATTCCGCAGGCCGCTGACTTGCAGGACACTCCGCTCGGCCTCAGCGAGCGGGGCCCGCGGTTCGACCAGTTCACCGTGACCCTGCAGTCGCGGCATCACCGCGGCCCGCAAGGTGGACGGGACGATGATCTGCGGTTTCGCCACCGCGCTGTTGGCGGTCGGTCCGCCCGACAGCAGAGCAGTGCGCTGGCAAGGGCACAGCACGACAGACATCGGCCGCTTTGCGTCGAGGTTGGTATGCGCCGCCTCCATGCCCGACAGGAACGGAGCGATGTTCGGGATCAACAGCGGGAACCCGGTCTCGATCAAATTGACGATCGCGGGGCAGACCGGCGAGATCACCGGCGCGCCGGCCGGCACGCGCTGGCCCGGCGTGAGTGCGGCATACTCAACGACGGAGGCGCGCAACGCGGCTTCCCACGGGTCGGTCACGCGGACGTCGGTGAAGCCCATCGCCGCCAGTTCGCTGAGGACCTGCTCCGGCGTCACGCCCGCTCCACACTGAACCAGGCACGGCGTTGGGATGATCAACACGGTGTCGGTTGAAGGCCTGAGGGCGACCTCCGCGCTATCGGCCCCCTGATCCGTGACGGCCGGCATGCCATCGAGAATCAGAGCCCCCGTCGGGCAAGCGCCGATGCATGCGGCGCAGTCGATGCACAGGTAGTCGAGTATCTGCGGTTTGCCGCGGAAGACACGCAGCGCTTGCGTCGGGCACACTCGTATGCAGGCCAGGCATTCGTTACAGTTCTGAGCGACGACATGCACGGCATGTTGTCCCGAACCGTAGAGGGCCTGCGGTTTGAGCATGATTGTGAAGCTGATCCGCGTTCCCTTGCCCACGGTCGATTCGATCGCAAAGCGATCGCTGTTTTTCTTGATGTTCGGAAGGCCCATGCCTGCGCCGAAGCCAAGCTGTCTTGCCTCTGCGGAGGCGGTCGAAAATCCCGGGGTCATCGCCACTTCGATATCGGGTATACCCGGACCTTCGTCCACGACGTCGACATCGAGCTGCCCGTCGTGCAGCGAGGCCCGCAATTCACCCTGACATGCGTGAATGACCACGTTCATCTCGGCTTCATACGCAGCGACCATGGCTCGCCGAACCACCGCCGGATCGGCTCCGACCTTCTTCAATTGCTCCTTGACGCAACGGGAAGCGGCGCCGTCGTTCTCGAAGTCGCCCCCCTTGATCTTGTATGAGACGACGCTCATGGGCTGGAACACGTCCCCCCGGTCAGGCACCGGTATACGCGACCACAAGTCTCAAACAGGCCCGCCGGTGAAACCATGAGTAATGTACGGTGCTCCTTGGCAGTCTCGATCATTGCAGTATCGGGCCGCTGTCGGCCGACGAGACAGATTCCTGGCACGTCCATCAATTCGGCGACTCGGGTCAGATGCCCGCTGGCCAGATTGCTGAGCAGAAGTACGCTTTCGCCGGCGGCGTTGAGCAGGTCACTGATGCGGTCGCCTGCGTAAACCTGGTCAGCCTCGACAGTTACTTCCCTTCCGGGAGTGAGGACTTCGGCGCCGATCTTTTTGGCCAGCTCATCGAGTTTCATTTTGATGTCCGTTGAACCTTGCCGCTGAAGGCATTTTCGTCCACTTCGATCACGAAGTGCCGCCCGCTTGAGACTCGGATACACCTGCTCGGGTGGTGCCGGGTCAGAGTGTAACTCGCCGGCCTCGGGCAGAGTAACACCTTCCCTACCGCATCGGGCTCGCAATATCGGTCCGGGGCTCGCTTGCTGGTGGGCAGCGGATACCGGCAGGCCCGGTCAATCGCCCAGTCGGATCGCCACAGGTTCGTCCTCGGAGCGATCTCAATTGCGACTGACTCGGTGGTTAACAGGCCACTTCGACCGCCTTGGACGCTCGGGAAATGCTTTTTTGCAATCAGCGTGCCACCAGCGGGTCCAGATGAGCCCGTTTATCACAGTCATCCCAGAGCGGTCGCGTCGCCTGGCTGGAAAAATACGCACAAGGTGGGAACTTATGCGAGCGCCCGCTGACGCAACTTCTGCAAGCTGCGCAAGTTATCTGTCGAATGGCGGTTCAGACATCCCGCTGGCCGTCCTTGGCGGATGGGCGATGACGCCTATAGATGTCGAGTGCTGCCGGAAACGGCGCCAGGGCCCGATCGAAAATGCCCAGCGAGTACGCGATCGTCAGGCCGTAGTTGGTGACCGGCACGCCCGCGCGTCGGCATTTAAGGATTCGCGACAGCATCTCGCGACGGTTCTGCACGCAGCCGCCGCAATGAACCACGAGCTTGAACGTGTCCAAGTCCGGCGGGAAGTCGTGGCCCTGAGTCACGGCCACGTCCAGCTTACCGCCCACGTACTGCGTCAGCCATCGCGGGATTTTGACGCGGCCGATGTCTTCTGTGATGGGGTGGTGGCTGCAGGCCTCGGCGATGAGGATGCGGTCGCCGGGACGAAGATTGTCGATGGCCAATGCGCCGTGGGTGAGTTCGTTCAAATCGCCTTTGAAGCGCGCGAACAGGATTGAGAATGACGTCAGGGGAACATCCTTCGGCGTGTCCGCGGCCACCTTCAGGAAGGCCTGCGAGTCGGTGACGACCAGGGCCGGCGGGCGATTCAGTCGCCCGAGGGCGTCGCGGAGTTCACGTTCCTTGACGACGAGGCAGTAAGAGTCGTTGTCCAGCAGATCGCGAATGGTCTGGACCTGCGGCAGGATGAGGCGGCCTTTCGGCGCCTCCTTGTCGATCGGCACGACCAGCACGACCAGCTCGCCGGGCGGGACGAGGTCGCCGATGATCGCGGGGGCATTGATGAAGTCTTCCGGCGCTGCGCGGATCAGGGCCTCCCGCAAATCCGCCAGGCCCTCCGCGCGGCTGGCCACGGTCCGCACGCTGGTGGTGTTCTGCCCGTTCAGTCTCTCGACGATCCGAGGATCGGGCGCCGCCAGGTCGGTCTTGTTGAAGACGACGATGACGGGCACGGTTCGCCGCGTCAGTTCGGCGAGAAGCCCCTCCTCGAATTCGCCCCATTGATCCGCCTGGGCGATGATGAGCCCGACATCGGTGCGGTCGAAGACGCGGCGGGTTCGGTCGACGCGTTGCTCACCGAGGGCGCCGACGTCATCGATGCCCGCGGTGTCGATGAACAGCACCGGGCCGATCGGCAGCAGTTCCATCGGCTTCTCGACGGGGTCGGTGGTCGTCCCCGCGGTTTCAGAGACGATGGACACCTCTTGCCGGGTCAGTGCGTTCAGCAGCGACGACTTGCCCACGTTTCGCCGGCCGAAGAGGCCGATGTGGAGCCGCATGCCTTTGGGGGTTGATTGCATCCTATGACGTTCCTGACGACGGGGCGGATCGTATCGCGTTCCTCCAGCAGCCGCACGGGTCGCGCCCTCCTCGTCGAAATAATAGCTTCTTGAATGCTCGCCGTCGCGGCGCGCCGAGATGGTGACAGGCGTTGCGGCCGCCTGTCCAGTCGCCCGACGAAAGGCTAGAATCTCGCCCCAAACAGCGATAGGGTATGTGGCCTGCGCGATTGACTTTATTGCGGTGAAAGGACGTATCCATGAGCGTCAAAAGCACCCGAGCCCTCCTCGAAAAGCTCGATTCCACGGAAACACGGCTTTACAACAAGGACTTCCTCCTGACCTGGGAGCAGAGCGACGCCGACTTGCACGCGGTGCTCCTCGCGGCTGAGGCCCTGGAGGAGATGTGGCGAGAGAATGTCTGCGCCCGGGTGTTTACGTCCGGACTGGCTGTATCCAATTTTCGCGACAAATCGACGCGGACGCGTTTTTCCTTCGCCAGCGCGGTCAGCCTGCTGGGCCTCTCGTGCATGGACCTCGACGAAAGCAAGTCGCAGCTTTCGCACGGAGAGACCGTCCGCGAGACGGCCAACATGATCTCGTTTCTCACGGAAGTGATCGGCATCCGCGATGATCTCTTCATCCATGAGGGCCACAAGTACATGGCCGACGTGGCGGCGGCGATCGAGGAAGGGTATCGCGAGAAGGTGCTGCCGCAGCGACCGTGCGTGGTCAACCTGCAGTGCGACAAGGACCATCCCACGCAGTCGCTGAGCGACCTGCTGCATTTGCAGAAGACATTCGGCTCGCTGGAGGCGCTTCGGGGCAAGAAGATCGCCATGACCTGGGGATATTCACCATCGTACGGCAAGCCGCTGTCGGTGGCCCAGGGCATCATCACGCTGATGACCCGGTTCGGAATGAACGTGGTGCTGGCCCATCCCGAGGGCTACGACGTACTGCCGGATCTGGAGCAGGTGGCGGCGAAGCATGCCAAGCAGTCGGGCGGCTCGTTCAAGAAGGTCCACAGCATGGAAGAGGCCTTCCGCGAGGCCGACGTGGTTTATCCCAAGAGCTGGGCGCCGTACCAGATTATGGAGCAGCGGACGGCGCTTTTACGGGGCGGGCAGGCCAAGAAGCTGGACGACCTGGAGAAAGAGTGCCTAGCCAACAATGCCAAGTTCAAGAACTGGGAGTGCAACGACAAGCTGATGTCTTTGACCAAGGGCGGCAAGGCCCACTACATGCACCCGCTGCCGGCGGACATCACGGACGTGAACTGCAAGGCCGGTGAAGTTTCCGCGGCGGTTTTTGAGCGTTATCGGCTGGCGACCTACCACGAGGCCCAGCACAAGCCGTACGTGATCGCGGCGATGATCCTGCTGACGCGGCTGGCGAAGCCGGCGAAGGCGTTGATGAAGAATCTGGAGGCGGCCATGCCGCATCGGGCGGGGTAAGGCGGCTTTTCGTGCCGTAGTCGCTGGAAACGCAACTTGGCTGGCAGCAGCGTTTCGATCCATGGCGGCTTGTCGGCTACTGGCGAAACGGATAGAGTTTCTGCGACCAGAGCGGCAAAGCGAGATCGAAACATGCTCAAGCGGATCTACGTTGACAATTTCAGATGTCTCGTAAACTTCGAATACAGGCCCGCACCCCTCCAGTTGCTTTTCGGCGCGAACGGTAGTGGGAAATCAACGGTCTTCGAAGTTCTGACGGCATTACGGCAGTTCATCACCTGGGGAAACTCGACCGGGACGGTTTTTCCTTCCCATGCGCTTACTGCATGGCAGACTCGATCGGAGCAGACGTTCGAGTTAGAGATCGAAGGGAATGGCGGAGCGTATGTTTACAGCCTTGTTATCGAACACGATCGCGTGGTTAACCAGAGCCACGTGAAGTCGGAAGAGCTCCGTTTCGAGCGTAATCCTCTCTACCTGTTTGACGGCGAGAATGCCCACCTTTTCGGGGATGATTGCTCGGAAGGACCGGTGTATCCACAGGATGGGACGCGTTCTGGGGTGTCTTCCGTTCCGGCGAGACAGGACTACAAGCGGCTGACGTGGTTTCGCGCTCGAATGGGGATGATGTATGTCCTGGCGATTGACCCTCTTCGAATGGCGCTTGCCAGTTTGGGAGAGCAGGCGGCTCCCGATCCCGGAGTTACGAATTTCGCATCATGGTACAGACACCTGGCGCAGGAATCGCCAGCGAGAATGGCGCCGCTCTTTGATTCGCTGCGAGAAGTCATCGATGGGTTCAGTGGGCTGAGTCTTGGCGCTGTGGGCGAGACCGCCCGCTTGCTGCGGGTAGTTTTCCAGCATCGAGAAGATCAGGGCGCAGCGTCTCAAGAATTCCAACTGAATGTGGATCAAGTGTCGCCCGGGCAACGCAGTCTGATCGCTCTCTTCACAATCTTGCACTGTGCTGTGCGCACCGACCTGACGCTCTGCATCGATGAACCGGACAACTTCATCGCGTTGCGTGAGATGCAGCCATGGCTTGCCCAGTTGCGAGACCGTGTGGAGCAAGAGAAAAGCCAGTGCCTCCTGATTTCACATCATCCGGAATTTATCGACCTCCTGGCGGTCAAACACGGCGCGTTATTCACCCGCGCGGGTCAGGGTCCCGTTCGCATCAAGCCGTTCGAGTGGTCTGAAGCCGATGCAGTGCGTCCTTCGGAGATCGTGGCGCGGGGCTGGGAGTAACGGGTGGCTGGGCGT